>DVLJ01000202.1 GCA_018715565.1 Candidatus Ventrimonas merdavium | reverse complement strand
GAATAGATTGTCTTTGGAGGATTTTCCGGTATTACTTCTCTGGAAACCAGTCCGCTTGCTGAAGATCCCGGAGCTGCTGCGAAAGCATCTTCGCTGTGGCCTTTGGAATGAGCCGCTGAAGCTCCATGTAGTGGAGCGGCTGTTGGATCAGATGCCATAAGATCAGTGCTTTGTATTTGCCGCCGATCAAGGATAACGCTGCCTCCATCGGACAGCGGAAGGTTTCTGTCTGCATATTCCTGCCTCTCGTGACGGAATGGCACTTTCCTTTTGGGTACGAACTTCCCGAAAAGTGCATTCTTGTGAAAATGATCTGTGGTGCTACAATATAGTCCATGGTCGATCTGATACATAAAACTCACAGAAAGGATGTTAAAGCCATGGAATTACTTCAAATCGCTAAAAAACGTTTCTCTGTCCGCAGCTATACTGATCAGAAGGTAGAGCCTGAAAAGCTGGCCAGGATCTTGGAGGCCGCCCACGTTGCTCCCACGGCGGCAAATCGCCAGCCGGTCCATCTGATCGTCGCCCAGAGCGGCGAGGCCCTTGGAAAAGTAGGCGAGGCCGCTGATATTTATGGGGCGCCCCTGGCGATCATCGTGTGTGCTGATCACGATCAGGCGTGGGTGCGGCCCTTTGACAAAAAGCAGACCGGCGACATCGACGCCTCGATCCTGACTGACCACATGATGCTCCAGGCAACGGAACTGGGGCTGGGAAGTGTCTGGGTGTGTTACTTTAAGCCGGACGTCCTGAGCAAGGCATTTCATCTGCCTGCCAATCTGGAACCGGTCAATATCCTTGCGATCGGTTATTCAGCCGAGGGCGAGGGCGATCCGGACCGCTTTGCCGTCCAGCGCATTCCCATGGAGAAGCTGGTTTCCTACGATATGCTGTAAAGAACCGTCGCTGGAAAGGACCGCCGAACCGAGGTGCAGCCTGTTTTCACAGAGCTGCGCCTTTTTGTCTTGCAGAGAGCGCTGAACGATGAAACATTCGTTTAATGGAATAACCATAGTATAGCCACCCCGGCGGCTTAACGTCAATGGATCTGGAACAGGTTCTGCCTTTTGGATCATAAAACCTGCTGATCGGAGCAGATGAACGAGCCAGCCTACGCCGATAGCGGCTGGGAATGTGTGCGGAGGAGGGAGACTGTAACCAGGGTTAAAACCATATCTCGACGCGCTCCTCCTATTGTGCTATACTAAACGGTAGTATGTTTTGGTAAGGCGGCAGGCGGAATTACATTTCACATAACATAAAGAGACAGCGGATATGAGATCTTATGATTTTTACAATGCATTTTCCCCGGAGGAATTCCAGCGCTTTGCCCGTGATATGGTGCAGATCAGGGAAGGGATCGTCCTTGAGTCCTTTGCGGAAGGCAGGGACATGGGTATCGATGGGAGAGCAGTGCTGGAGGATGGGGATACCATCATTTTTCAGGCAAAGCGGATGAAACAGACTGGGTCCAGTGTCCTAAGTACCATACAGAGAGAAAGAGAAAAGCTGATGAAGCTTCAGGAAACCGGAATACGGGTAGACCGGTATATCCTTGTGATGTCAGAAGACCTTCTGGCAGAGACCAAGGAGAAGGTGTATCAGCTTCTGCAGCCTTATGCCCGGAATCCTCGGGATATCCTGACGCGGAGCGATCTCAATAACCTGCTGGGGGATAAAGCGTATCAAACGGTGGAGGAACACTATTACCAGCTGTGGATCCCCACGGCCAATATCCTGCGAAAAACGTTGTTTGATATCGTAAATGGCGTGTTGGTAAACCAGTCTGCGATCCATTATGAAGAAGCCCTTCAAAAACGAAAATATTTGTGGAAACGCCGGTTTTCCGAGAGGCGGTTTCACAGCTGTGGAAAAATCGGGTGGTCCTGATCTCAGGGGAGCCTGGCGTGGGCAAGACCACCCTGGCGGAGCAGGTTTCTTTGTACTATTTTGCAAAATATCAGTTTCAGGCTTTTCTGTATGCGGAGTCCATGGAGGATCTCTATACAGCCCTGGGAGTCGAGGGAAAGAAAGTAATCTTGTATGATGATTTCTGGGGGAGGAACGGGTTTGATCCGGTAGGGAGAGGAAAACGGTCCGGCGAATTGGTGACATTTATCGAGCATGTCCGCAAAAAGAAAGACTGCCTGCTGGTCCTGACCACGAGAGAATATATTCTGGAACAGGGGCTAAAGCAGAATGCGGAGCTTCGCCGCCTGGTGGAGCGGTATAAGCTGGAGTGCCGGATCGAACAATATTCCGAAGCGGACAAGCTGCGGATCTATTACGGGCATTTAAGATATGGCGGATTGACATGGGAACAGACAAAAGCGCTGCAGAAGCATGATTATCATGTGATCTGCTCCGACAATTATAATCCCCGTGTGATCGCGTCGTTTGTTCAGTCGGTGGACTGCGGTATGCCTCCTCAGGCGTGTGTGGAAGCCCTTGACCGGTATCTGGAATGCCCTGAAGATTTCTGGGAAAAGATCGTTCACGACTTATCAAGGGAAGCCCGGATCCTGTATGTGCTGACAGCTGTTTTCCCCATGCCGATCGAGATGGGATTGCTGAAGACCTGCTACTATGAAACCTTAAAAAGCCAGACCGATTCCCTGGAATGGAAAAGCTTTGAAGATGCGGTCATCGAATTGGAAAAGACGGTGATCCGTACAGATCTGTACAATGAAGGCGTCGCAGAGATCATGGCGGTCACCTACCAGAATCCGTCGGCAAAAGATTATTTGATCGTTCTGCTTAAGCAAAATTTGGAAAAATACCGTAGTATTTTAGAGGAAAACTGCCGGTATTTTGCTCAATATGTGGAATATCTGAAATTGCTGGACGAAATTGGAGCATCTCCCGAACAGTATGAGGAGATCTACCAGAGAGCCATGAGGGCGATCGATTCGGAATCCATCATTTTTTACGACAGATATCATTCTATTTTACGGTATCATAAAGAAATGAGAAAATATCTGGGAAGATACGTCACCGAGCAGGATTGCCGGGATATGGGATCTGGCCGGTATTTTCAGCTGATCCTGTTGTATAAAAAGGGCTGCGGAGAGGCTGTTAAAGGGAAGATAACGCAGCTGTTTTTGAGGATTCTGTACCAGATTGAATGTTATCCGGAGTCGGTTCTGGCGGAGGATTTAGGGCGGCTTCCTGGGGTTATGATTGCCGCATACCAGAAAGGTCTCTGCGGTCAGGTCTCATGGATGCTGGGGGTATATGCAGAGAGTCTGATGAGGAACCGGATGCCGTTGGTCTGCTATGAAATCGAGCGTGCATTTCCGGAAGAATGGGAGCGTTATTGGGAGCAGCACAGAGAGCTTCTTGCAGATTATCTGGAGAAATACTGCACGGCAGAGCTCTGCGCGGCAGCAGCATCCGGCGATCTGATGGAGTTTTCCGCACTAGATAGTGAATGCGTGGATCTGTACGAGCACTACCACATAGATCTCCCAGAAGCCTTGAAAGAGAAAAGAGAATTATACGATTCTTGGCTGCTGGAATGGGAGGACGAAGCAGAGGAAGAACAGGAAAAAGGAGATATCTTAGAACGGGTAAAAAGCGTAAGCGAGATTCGGAAAGAATTTGAAGAAAATTTCTTAGATGAGATCTGGCAGTACCATGATGTGTACGACGTGGCAGCATGGATAGAGTCCCAGGTGATGCCGCCGAAGGGGAAGGAGATTCTGCTGGAAGCCAGTGAGAAATGGCATATCCTTTGGAGCCAATGGATGGATGATGAGGATTCCCTGGGATTTGTGACTGCGTTTATCGGATATGTGGGCAGACTGCCCCAGGAGATTGATGAGATCTTACGGGAAATGACCCGCTATCTGGAAGAAAGAGGGGGAATCAAACGAGAAGATTTTCTGGAATGGATGAACGGTCTGGAATGGTCGGGGGATAGGAAGGTCTGGTCGGAGCGAGAGCTGGAACTGGCATGTCCGGAGCCGATCCTGGAGAGCCAACCGGTCCTGGAACAACTGACCGAAGCCCATATTCTGGTCAGCCGGGATCCTTGGTACCGGTTGTCGAATCCGCTGCTGCGGGATTGCTTGGAGCTTGCTTTTCAGGTATCGGACGAGGAGAAAAAGCAGGCTTATTACCATGGTATTTGCCAGAAGATCCGAAACCAGGAAACCCTGGAAATAGACGGCTGGTTCTGCGAACTTTTATACCAGCTGGACCAGGTGCACTATGAAACCGAGCTTCTGATCCCGGCGGCAGAAAGCCTATATCAACGGATCGCAAAAACCGGAAAACCATGGATCGAGGCTCTGCTGGATCTTTTGGATATGAAGTACTTTTTTGAAGAAAAAGAACCGACAGGAGGAGAGCGAAACGGGGATGTATGCTTCGATATTTTAGAAGTGTCTTGCGGCAGTGATCTGTTTGATCTTTTGACGCCGGACTTTACGGAAGAACAATTAATGCTTCTGGAAGACTGGGGAATGTTGGGGCAAGAGACAGATACCGTGTCGCTGAAGGAGCTTTGGGAGCATGGATGTCTGGGCAAGCTGGGCATTTCCGAAGGATTAGAGAAGCTGTGGGATCATATACAAACGTGGAAAGAGAAGGCGCAGGATGGAGCGGGAAAAGATCATAGAAGCGATGAGAGAAAAATTGCTGAATGCAGTGGGAAAATATTCTGATTACAGCAGATATGCGATGGAATTGGAAAGCATTGAGAACGAGTACGATGAGACGCTGGAACTCTGCAATTATGCAGTTTGGTCCGGAGCATCCAGCGGGACGATCCAGGATAAGGCCAGCCATATGTTAAGGATCACCTTGGACCTTTTCCTGGATATGCGCAGGAATGCCCAAATAGAATTGCACAGTGTGCTAAAAGAAATCATGGCGGTTGAGGAGGAAGAACAGAAGCAGATATGGAAGCAGGAGATATGCTTAAAGCCGGACCAGTTTCAAGAGGAGGAACTGGAGGAATTGCTGGACAGCTGGGACGATTTTCCATATCATCAGGATGAGGCGCTGGAATCTTTTGAACAGTTCCTGGCCGGGGCGCTGGGAGAAGGAGACGAATGAAGGAATGCGATCCAGCAGAAAGCGATAGGAAGCGGCCCCCGGCGGGAGCCGCTTTTTCCCACTACTGGTTCAGCTTCACACAATTCTCATAAGCAAGTCCCTGCAGCAGCTGATACAGCCCCTGCACGTTATACTTTTTCGGGAATTCCAGCTTGTGGGAGCTGTATTCCAGGTTATGGGCCTTTAGATAAGGCGTCTTGATATACGTAAAGGTCAGCTCGCTGTCGTCGAAGCCGAAGCCGGAGGTTTCCATGCGGACGTCCACGATGGAATGGAGATTGATGGACTCCACACTCATCTTCGTCCCGGTGGCTCCCTGCTTATCAAAGAAAATGATCCGCTTATCTGTCAGGATCAGAGCAGGAGATTTCCTGAGGGGCTCTCGGGGGGATAACGGCTCTCTGCATTGCGTATTTACGGATGGTATGCTATGCTGAATACGCAATGACCATGATCGGGGAGATGGAAGGCAGCCAGCAGGTATCCAGCAGGTATCAAGAGATAGGGAGTCTGATCATCTGGACATCATGAATTCCGTCGGCCATTGCGTAAGATCACTCCAGGGTACGCAGTCCCGCACCCGCGGCATCCGATCTTCGGAATAGGGATTTCAGAGGAAAGGCGGTTCCACACAACCATGAACACAAAGGATCTAAAATGTTTCCAGGCAGTATACGAGGAGGGCAGCATCCACCAGGCGGCCCGCAAGCTCTACATCACGCCCCAGGGCTTGAGCAAGAACATCCGCGCCCTGGAAAGCGAGCTGGGTACGGTGCTGTTCGAGCGGACGAAGAGAGGGATCAAGCCCACGGAAAGCGCGGAGTTCTTATATCAGCGGACTGAACAGATCCTGTTCCAGTTAGAGGAGATCGAGTACGGGCTGCGGCAGCTGGAGCATCAGAAGGCCGTGCTGCGGATCGGCTGCGCCTGCGGCGTGCTCAATGTGATCCCCTTTCAGACGATCCTGGATTTTATGGAGGCGCATCCGGGGATCCGGGTAGAGTGGGGAGAGTATCCCAATCAGGAGGTGAAGGAGCTGCTGGCCGCGTCCCGGATCGAATATGGGTTTATCGTAGGGGCCTGCGGGATGGAGCAGATAGCGGAGCGCAGAGTCGCCCGGAGGCGCGTGCTCCTGCTGGTGTACGAGGGGCACCGGTTATACGAATGCAGCCAGGTGTCCATCGATCAGCTGCGGGACGAGAATCTCATCATGATGAATGAGAATTTCCATATGTTCCATGATTTTCAGAAGGCGTGCCAGGCGCGGGGATTTTTGCCGAAGGTGGCGGCCAAGACCGCGGACGGCCCGTTCCTCTACAAGCTCTGCACCCAGAAGATCGGCCTGGCCGTCATCCCGGATTTCATGCTGGATGATTTTAAGATGACCGGCCTGCGGGCGATCCCATTTGCGGAGCAGCTGACTTGGGAAGTATATGGGATCTTTAAGGAAGATAACCGGCATTACGAGACGATCCAAATGTTTGGCCGATACTTGAAGGAGCACATTGGATAAGCAGCAAGGAATCGACAGTAAGAAAATGGCAGGAAGGAATCCGTAGTAAAAAAAGTAAGATATCAGTAGAAAAATCAATCGTAACAAATCAGTAGCAAGAAAGAGTTCGCACCTGTCAACTAATGTTTGATAGCCTGCGGGCTTTTCTTTTTTTATAATATTGATAAGAAATAATCGTTAAATTTTAATCAATAAGGGACCGTTCCGGGACCTGTTGAAGAAAAGGAGGAGGCTATGAAGTATCAAAACCTGTTCACGCCGGTGAAGATCGGTTCCATTACGATCAAGAACCGGTTCGCCATGGCGCCGATGGGGCCGCTGGGGCTGTCGGATTCCGAGGGGGGATTCAATCAGCGGGGCATCGATTATTACACCGAGCGAGCCAAGGGAGGCACCGGGCTGATCATCACCGGAGTCACCTTTTCCGATGGGAAGGTGGAGCCCCAGAGCATGCCCAACTGCCCCAACTCTACCTACAATCCGGTGCATTTTATCCGCACCAGCAAGGAAATGACCGAGCGGGTGCACGCTTACGGCAGCAAAATGTTCCTGATGATGTCGGCTGGCTTTGGCCGGGTGACGATCCCCACCAACCTGGGAGAATTCCCGCCGGTGGCGCCCTCGGCGATCCCCCACCGGTGGCTGGACAAGATCTGCCGCCCGCTGACCAGGGAAGAGATCAAAAGCATCGTAAAATCCTTTGGCGACGGGGCGTACAATGCCAAGCGGGGCGGATTTGACGGCGTGGCGATCCATGCGGTCCACGAAGGATATCTCCTGGATCAGTTCGCCATTTCCATGTTTAATAAACGGGACGACGAGTACGGCGGCTCCCTGGAAAACCGCCTGCGGTTCGCCAGAGAAGTGGTGGAGGAGATCAAGGCCCGCTGCGGCCAGGATTTCCCGGTGATCCTGCGGTTCAGCGTGAAGAGCATGATCAAGGACTGGCGGGAAGGCGCGCTGCCGGGGGAGGAATTCCAGGAGATGGGCCGCGACGTGGAGGAAGGGCTGGAAGCCGCAAAGCTGCTGGTGCAGTACGGCTATGACGCTCTGGATACGGATGTGGGGACCTACGACGCCTGGTGGTGGAACCATCCGCCGATGTACCAGGAAAAGGGCCTGTACCGTCCTTACTGCAAGCTGGTGAAGGAAGTGGTGGACGTACCGGTGCTCTGCGCAGGCCGTATGGATGATCCGGACATGGCGTCGGCCTCCATCGCGGACGGCGAATGCGATATGATCAGTCTGGGACGTCCCCTGCTGGCGGATCCGGATTATGTCAATAAGCTCCGCGCCGGAAGGACCTGTGAGATCCGTCCCTGCATTTCCTGCCAGGAAGGCTGCATGGGCCGGATCCAGGAGTATTCCATGATCAACTGCGCGGTCAATCCCCAGGCGGCCCGGGAGCGGGTGACGGCCTATGAGCCGGTGCTCCGGCCCAAGAAGGTCATGGTGATCGGCGGCGGCGTGGCAGGCTGCGAGGCGGCAAGGGTGCTGGCGATCCGGGGCCACAAGCCGGAGCTGTTTGAAAAGGGCGGCCGTCTGGGCGGCAACCTGATCCCGGGAGGCGCTCCCGAGTTCAAGGAGGACGATCTTGCCCTGGCAAAATGGTATGAGACCCAGATGGAGCTTTTGGGCGTTCCGGTGCATTTGGGCACAGAGGTGACGAAAGAAGATGTCCTGTCCGGCGGGGATGCCGGCGGATATGATGCTGTGATCGTAGCTACCGGCTCTGCGCCGAAGGTATTTTCCCTGGGGGACGACGCCCATGTGTACACCGCGGCCCAGGTGCTGACCGGGGAGAAGGACTGCGGCAGCGTGACGGCTGTGATCGGCGGCGGCCTGGTGGGCTGCGAGACCGCGCTGTGGCTGGCGCAGCACGGGAAAAAGGTGACCATCGTGGAGGCCATGGACAAGCTGCTGGCTGTCAACGGCCCGCTGTGCCATGCCAATAAGGATATGCTGGAGCGGCTGGTGCCCTACCACGGTGTGGACGTGGTGACCTCCGCAAAGGTGACCGGATATGAGAACGGAGAGCTGACCGCCGTATGCGGCGGAGAAGAAAGGCGGATCCCCTGCGACAGCGTGATCCTGGCCGTAGGCTACCGGGAAGAGGATTCCCTGTATCATGAGCTGGAATTTGAGGTGCCGGAGATCTACCTGCTGGGCGACGCCAAGAAGGTGTCCAATATCATGTACGCGATCTGGGATGCGTTCGAGGTGGCGAACCATATCTAAAGGGAAACCCCGCAGGTATTAGACCTTCGGGACAGAATACAGCGGAGACCGCAGAAGCGGCCTCCGCTATGTTTCCCTTCCTGCCAGGTCCATTCTGTGCTATACTGTCTCTAAGACCAAAGTGTTCCAAGACAGGGAAACGCAGAACAAAGACCTGGTTTTCCAAGGAGGCGTTAGACTATGACCAGACCATCCACCCCATCCGGCAGCAGCTCCAAGATCCTGACGATCCCCAATCTGTTATCCGCCCTGCGCCTGTGCATGATCCCAGTATTTGCCTGGCTGTACTGCGCAAAGGACGATCCCTTCGGGGCGGGGATCGTGCTGGCGGCGTCGGGGATCACCGATATGCTGGACGGTTTCATCGCCCGCACGTTCCATATGGTCAGCGACGTAGGAAAAGTGCTGGATCCCATTGCGGATAAGCTGACCCAGGCGGTCATGCTGGTCTGCCTGCTGACCAGGTTCCCGCTGATGATCATCCCGTTCGTGCTGCTGATCTGCAAGGAATTGTTCATGGGCATCACCGGCCTCCTGGTGATCCGCAAGACCGGCGCGGTGTTCGGCGCGGACTGGCACGGGAAGGTGAACACCGTGCTCCTTTACGCCGTCATGATCCTCCATCTGTTCTGGCCGGATCTTCCGGCGGGCGTGTCCGGCGGCCTCATCGGGGCCTGCGTGGTGATGATGCTCGTCTCCATGGCGCTTTACGGCCTGCACCACATCCGGGTGCTGAAGGGAAAGCGCTGAGGGTGAGCCTTGACGGAGATAAGCCTTAGCGGTCACAGCTCCTTTTTATTGTCCGGCCCCGGGGTCGTTACGATGATCTTCTCCGGGGTCACTGCCAGGGCGCCTTTGGCAGTCGCCGCGCCGTGGAACATTTCTTCTACCAGCTTCTTAAAGGTGTCTACCACCGGCCCTTCCGACAGGTACTTGGCGGTCCCTTTGATCTGATAACCTTCTAAAGTACCGGCATTGCTGGCAGAGATGGCGATCTTACCATTTTCCCCGATATTCTTTAACGTTGTCTCTAAGAACACATCGCCGATCAGGAGCGTGCCGTCCTCGGCCACATCTTTAAATGCCACGGGGACCACGTTGGGGCCGTCGGCTCCATAAGTGCCAAGATACCAGAATGACTCCTTCAATACTGCTTTTACCTGTTCGTTCAACATGTGATTTCCTCCTTTTTTGGTGCAGTTTGCGGTTGATGCTGTGATTATAGGACAGCAGCGGAGCAAACGGAAGATATCAGCCAATTTATGAGTCAATATGAAATTTCTTAGTAACTTGAAAAGGGGATCTATAAAGAATTATAATGGAGCCAGAAGCCGGAGAGCGGAGGCCGGAGGTCCGAGGCAGGCCGGCAGAATCGGAAGATCAGGAGGATATCCCATGTACAAACCGAAATTAGAAAAAGACATCCGCTGCCCACTGGAATATGGACTGGACATTTTTGGGGGAAAATGGAATTCCCGCATCATCTGTGTCCTGGCGGAGAAGAAGACGCTCCGCTACGGGGAGCTGCGCAGCGAGATGGTCAATATCACCGATGCGGTGCTGGCGTCCACGTTAAAGGAATTGCAGGGCAGCGGCATCATCCGCCGCCAATCCTACGACCAGATCCCGCCGAAGGTAGAATATTCCCTGACGGAGAAGGGGGCCTCCGTGGTGCCGATCCTCCAGAGCATCTGCCAGTGGGCCGGCGCCCACCATAAAGAGGATACGGCCCACACCATGAAACAATGTAAAAAATGCGATTACAATGGACGTCAGATCTAGGCGTCAGACCTTTGTTTTTTTATTAATACCGTTTCCTGGATTGCAAGAACCCGCATTTTCCGTTATACTAAGATAGAACAAGGAAGATAATACCAGTATTCCGGCGCTGCCGGACAGACCTGGGGAGGAGATCAGATGAATCGGAAAATCATACGGTTTTTATGGGCCAGCATGGCCGGTATTTTGGTCTTGTGCATCGGTATTTTTGTGTTCATCACCACGTTCATGATAAAGGAAAGCGACCGGACGATCACGGCGGTGGTCAATACCTATATGGTAGGGATGAGCACCCAGCTGCGGAGGCACTTTGAGACCCTGGTGGATATGCGGATGAGTCAGCTGGAAAGCATCATCGAGACCATACCGCCGGAGTCCGTGGAGCAGATGGATGAACCGGTGGTAGAGGCGCTGACCAAGAGGGGGCTCTCTCAGCAGTTTGTCTATATGGCGCTTTACAATACGGAGGGCGATGCTGAGGTCATCTACGGGAGCGATGTGACAGTCCAGGACGAAGACATCTTCCTGAAGTCCATTAACAATGCGGAGAGCATTGTGACCGTAGGGGAGAAGGATGACGGAGGGATGATCCTGCTCTACGGCGTATCCGTAGGATATCCCTATGATATGGGATATCCCATGAGCGACGGCAGCCACTGCAGCGCGATGTTGGTGGGACGGCCGATCGAGGCGCTGAACAAGGCCCTGGCCCTGGGAGAGGATAACACCCTGATCTTTACCCATATCATCGAGCCCGACGGGGACTTCATCTTGCGGAACGCAGAGTATAAAGGGGATAATTATTACCAGTGGATCGCGGATTACGGGATCTTTGAGGAAGGGACCGATCCCCAGGACATGATCCGGCAGCTGAAAGAGGCGGTGCTGGCACGGGAGGAATTTACCATGGTCCTGGAGCTGGGCGGGGAGTACCGGCATGTGTACGTGGCGCCCCTGCAGCGCTCAGAGTGGACGATGATCTCTGTGATGCCCCACGGCGTGCTGGATGAGGCGGTGGCCAGCCTGGGGGTACAGCGGGTGTGGACTGCCCTGGTGGGATGCGGCGTGATCCTGACGGCGATGCTGGGCGTATTTTTCATGTATTTCCGGCTGTCCCGTAGCCAGATGCGGGAGCTGGATGCGGCCAAGCGGGAGGCAGAATACGCCAACCAGGCCAAGAGCGAATTCCTGGCGAATATGAGCCATGATATCCGCACGCCCATGAACGCTATCGTGGGGATGACGGCCATTGCCGGGGCCAACTTAGATAAGCCGGATCAGGTTCGGGACTGCCTGCGGAAGATCGCCCTGTCCAGCCGGCATCTGCTGGGACTGATCAATGATGTGCTGGATATGTCCAAGATCGAGAGCGGGCGGCTGACCTTGAACATCGATATCGTTTCCCTTCGGGAGGTGATGGACAGCATCGTGAGCATCATCCAGCCCCAGGTCCATTCCCGGAAGCAGGTATTTGACATCATCATCCGGGATATCGACTATGAAGATGTGTACTGCGACGGCGTGCGCCTGAGCCAGGTGCTGCTGAACCTGCTTTCCAACGCCATGAAGTTCACCCCGGACGGCGGGCGCATCGACGTGACCCTGTCGGAGGAGCCGTCGCCAAAGGGAGAGAACTATGTGCGGACCCATTTCTGGGTGCAGGACACGGGCATCGGCATGACAGAGGAATTCCAGAGCAAGATCTTTGAGTCCTTTGTGCGGGAAGACAGCAAGCGGGTCCACAAGATCGAGGGAAGCGGCCTGGGCATGGCCATCACTAAGTACATCGTAGATGCGATGGAGGGGGAGATCACCGTGGAGAGCCAGCTGGATCAGGGGACCACCTTCCATGTGGTCCTGGATCTGAAGCGGGTAGAGGAGGACGTGGAGTCGATGAACCTGCCTGAGTGGCGTATCCTGGTAGTGGATGACGACCGGCAGCTGTGCATCGGCACGGCGGCCACCTTAAAGGAGATCGGCCTGGAGGCCGAGTGGGCGACGGAAGGAAAGGCGGCCGTAGAGCTGGCGAAGCTCCGGGTCCAGCAGGGACGCGGATATGAGATCGTGCTCCTGGATTGGCAGATGCCGGAGATGAACGGCATCGAGACGGCCAGAGCGATCCGGGCGGCCATCGGGGACCAGGTGCCGATCCTGCTGATCTCTGCCTACGACTGGAGCAGCATCGAGGAAGAAGCGATCGCGGCAGGCGTCAGCGGATTTATCTCCAAGCCGCTGTTTAAATCGACCCTGTACTGCGGCCTGAACCGGTTCCGCCAGGAAGACGGCGGCACAGCCGAACCGGTGGCAGAAACGTCCCCGGATTTTGAAGGCCGCAGGCTTTTAGTGGCGGAGGATAATGACTTGAACTGGGAGATCGCCAGCGAACTGCTGTCCACCTACGGATTTGAGCTGGACTGGGCGGAGAATGGAAAGATCTGCGCGGATAAGTTCGCGGCGTCGGAGACGGGATATTATGACGCGGTGCTGATGGATCTGCGGATGCCGGTGATGAATGGATATGAGGCCACGGCGGCGATCCGGAGCTCCGGGCGTCCCGACGCGGATATCCCGATCATCGCCATGACGGCGGACGCCTTCTCTGACGATATCCAGCGCTGCATGGAAAGCGGGATGAACGCCCACACGGCGAAGCCGCTGGATATGCGGGAGCTGATCCGGCTGCTGACGAAGTTCCTGGGACCGAGAGAAGCATAAGCCTGTCAAAAAAATAAGAAGATAAAACTGGACTGTATGAAAATTAGCTGAATGGCTATTTTTAAACAGTCCAGTTTTTGCTATACTCCTGGAAGAAGAGTATAGGACCTATCCGATCAATCTATCAGACACAGGAGGATTTTTATGAAACGGATTGTTACGCTGCAGGATATTTCCTGCGTAGGACGCTGCTCCCTGACGGTGGCGCTGCCGGTGATCTCCGCCATGGGCGTGGAGTGCGGCATCCTTCCCACGGCAGTGCTGTCCACCCATACCATGTTCAAGACCTTTACCTGCAAGGACCTGTCGGATCAGATCGAACCGATCTCCGACGCCTGGGAGCAGGAGGGGATCGCCTTTGACGGGATCTATACCGGCTATCTGGCTTCCGGAGAGCAGTGCGGCCAGGTGTGCCGGTTCTTTGACCGGTTCGCGCCGGGCGGGGAACAGGGATCCGGCTGCCGGATCATCGTGGACCCGGCCATGGCGGATAACGGGAAGCTGTACGCCGCTTTTGACGAGGCATTTCCGGCAAAGATGGCGGAGGTGTGCGCCCGGGCGGATATCATCCTGCCCAACATCACCGAGGCCAGCCTGATGACCGGCCTCCCCTATAAGACCGAGTATGACGAAACATATATCCGGCAGCTGCTGGAAGGGCTCCTGAAGCTGGGATGCCGCACCGCGGTGATCACCGGTGTCAGCGATGGACCGGGGCGGCTGGGCGTCGTGTCCCTGGACCAGGAGGGAACTGCGTTCTCCTACTATACCAGGAAATGTCCCCAGAGCTACCACGGGACGGGAGACATCTATTCCTCCACGGTGGCCGGAGGCCTGATGCGTGGGATGGAGCTCTCCGACGCCCTTTCTCTGGCGGCGGATTTTGTGGTGCGCTGCATCGACGCCACCTCCACGGCAGAGGACGCCCGGTGGTACGGAGCGGAGTTCGAGTCCCAGATCCCCTGGCTGTGCGGACAGCTTACAGAGCGCCGGTGACCGTGCCGGAGGAAGAGGAGCGTGCGGCCGGGGATACCGGGGAAAAACATCGGCGGAAAGTTGGAAATCCCCCTTGCGTTTCTATCGCAGGGTGATTAAAATAGGAGTATATCTTAGACGGAAATAATCCAACAAAGGAGGACCAACATGGCATTTTATTATCAGGAACCATCCAGAACGTTCAGCGAGTATCTGCTGATCCCAGGCTATTCCTCAAAAGAGTGTATTCCGTCGGCAGTGAGCTTGAAGACCCCCCTGGTCAAGTACCGGAAAGGGGAGGAGCCGGCCATTTCCATCAATATCCCGATGGTCTCCGCCATCATGCAGTCTGTGTCCGACGACCGGCTGGCCGTGGCGCTGGCGCAGGAAGGCGGCCTGTCCTTTATCTACGGTTCCCAGACGGTAGAGAAGCAGGCGGAGATGGTGCGCCGGGTGAAGCGATACCGGGCCGGTTTTGTAGTCAGTGATTCCAATGTATCCCCGGATATGACGCTGGAGGACGTGCTCCGCCTGACGGAGACCACCGGCCATTCCACCATCGCAGTGACCGAGGACGGCGGTCCCAACGGGAAGCTGCTGGGCATCGTGACCAATAAGGACTACCGGGTGAGCCGGATGAGCACGGATACCAAGGTGTCTGAGTTTATGACGAAGCTGGAGGATCTGGTATACGGGAGCGAGGAGCTGTCCTTAAAGGAGGCCAACGACATCATCTGGGAGCACAAGATCAACTGCCTGCCTTTGGTGGATAAGGAGCAGCGTCTGGTGTACCTGGTATTCCGCAAGGATTACGATACCCACAAGAAGAATGAGAACGAGCTGATCGACGCCTCCAAGCGGTATATGGTGGGCGCGGGCATCAATACCCGGGACTATGCGGAGCGGGTGCCGGCCCTGATCGAGGCGGGCGCGGATGTGCTGTGCATCGACAGCTCCGAGGGCTTTACCGAGTGGCAGAAGATCACCATCGACTACATCCGGGAGCATTACGGCGACAAGGTAAAGGTCGGCGCAGGCAATGTGGTGGACGGAGAGGGCTTCCGCTTCCTGGCTGAGGCAGGCGCAGATTTTGTGAAGGTGGGCATCGGCGGCGGCGCCATCTGCATCACCCGGGAGCAGAAGGGCATCGGACGGGGCCAGGCCACGGCCCTGATCGAGGTAGCCAAGGCGAGAGACGAGTATTTTGAAGAAACGGGCATCTACGTGCCGATCTGCTCCGACGGCGGCATCGTCCACGATTATCATGTGACCCTGGCTCTGGCCATGGGTGCGGACTTCATCATGCTGGGGCGGTACTTCGCCCGGTTCGACGAGAGCCCGACCAAGAAGGTGAACATCAACGGCAGCTACATGAAGGAGTATTGGGGCGAGGGCAGCGCCCGGGCGCGGAACTGGCAGCGGTACGATATGGGCGGCGACAAGAAGCTGTCCTTTGAGGAGGGGGTGGATTCCCTGGTGCCCTATGCGGGCAGCTTAAAGGATAACGTGGGGCTGACCCTCAGCAAGGTGCGCTCCACCATGTGCAACTGCGGCGCCCTGACGATCCCGGAGCTGCAGAAGAAGGCGAAGATCACCCTGGTATCCGCTACCAGCATCGTAGAGGGCGGAGCCCACGATGTGATGCTGCGGAATAATCTGCGGAATTAGGAAGCGAAGACAAAAGGCCCGGAGCATGGCGCTCCGGGCCTTCGTTTGTCCGGCTGACAGCGGATGTTCTAAAGTCTGATCGCTGGAGCCTAACAGTCAAACCAGAACACATTCCACCCGTCCCGGCAGTCCACCCCGTAGCTCATGCCATGGGCGTCTAAGATGGTCCGGACGATGGACAGGCCGATGCCGGTGCCCAGCCGCCGTCCGCTCTGGTGCTGGCTCCGCTGATACCGCTCCCAGATCAGGGCCCGTTCCTCCTCGGGGATCGGCGGCCCAGGATTGCAGAAGGCGACGTGCCACCGCGGCGATGTCTGGGGGGAACTGCCGGAGGCTCCGGCTTCCGTCGGGCGTTTCCCGTGCCGGACGTCCCCGGTGTTCCCGGCATCCCCGGCGTCCCGGGCGTTCTCTTCCGGGGTCCGTCTCCGAACCCGGATATACACGGTGCCGCCGTCTGCCGTGTGGTTGATGGCGTTGTTCAGCAGGTTGCGGATCACCTGGTTCATCTTGGAGGCGTCGATCCGCAGGACCAGGTCCTTTTCCTCACTTTCCAGGTCCAGGGTGATCCGGTGCTCCTCGGCCATGTGCCGGTACCAGGCGGTCTCCGATTCCAGCATGTCGTACAGGTTATAATCCGCCAGCCGCAGCTGGCTGTAGCCTGCCTGCAGCTGGGAATAGTCCAGGATATCGCTTACCATGTCGCTCATCCGGCGGCTTTCCCGGATGATCAGGTTCAAGTCCTCGTTCCGCTGCTCCTCCTGGTTCCAGGTGATGTCCCGTACCATCTCCGCGTAGCCGGCGATCAGGGAGAGGGGAGAGCGCAGCTCGTGGGACACGTTGGCGATGACCTCCTTGCGGAGGACCTCCAGCTTCTGAAGGGCGCCCCCCAGCTCCTCCACAGACCGGGAGAGCTGTCCCAGCTCATCATTCCGCTTTAAGGCGGGAACGGCGGTGAAATCATTCTTTGTCAGGCGGTCCACCGCCGCCTTGATGGCGTAGATCGGCCGGGTGAACTGCCGGGAGAGCAGGGCGGCCAGAAGGGATGCGGCGGCGGTCAGGAAGACGGACATGGTGATCAGCTGCTTCCGGTTTAAGTCGATGACGGTCCGGGTGATCTGGAGCTGGTTCCGGGTGATCAGATAGCAGGTCCTGCCGTCGTAGGTGACGGGGAATCCCATCTCATAGCCGAATACATGGTTGTCCCGGCGGAGCACATGCTCGTAGGGCATGCCGGCCTGGAGCTGCTCGTATTTCCCATCCTGCTGGATGGAGTCCCAGATCATCTGTTCCTCCCGGTCCGGGCCTCCCTCCCTCCGGCTTTTGACCGGGTGCCCGGCAGAGTACATCTGCAGCAGGTCGCCGTCCTCGCTGACTAAGAACAGCTCGCTGTTGATATGGCTTAAGTAATCCAGCAGATGCTCGTCGTGGCTGATGTCCTCGGAAGCCAGGCTTTCCATGACGATGGACATCTGCTTCCGGGTCTCAGCCAGGGAGGCGTTGGCGTAATTCTGCTCGAAGAGATAGATCTGCACGACCCACATGAATCCGATGCCGAACAGCACCAGGACCATCATGATGGCCCAGAGACGGAACACCATCCGGCTGTTCAAGGCCTGCAGCTTCTGTTTAATCCACGTATTCAAATTTATATCCCACTCCCCACACCGTGTGTATGGTGCGCCGGTATTCCCCCAGATGCTCCCGCAGGGACTTGATATGGGTGTCCACGGTGCGCACGTCTCCAAAATAGTTGTAGTCCCACACGCTTTCCAGCAGCTTCTCCCGGCTTAACACCACTCGCTCGTTCTGGGCCAGCTTTAGCAGCAGGTCGAATTCCTTGGGGGGCAGGGCGATCTTCTCGCCCCTGGCCGTGACGGAGTGATACTTGGGGCTGATGCAAAGGTCCCCGTACTGGAGCGACTCCGCCTGCCCGGGGGAGGCGCTGCTGCGCTTTAACACCGCCCCTACCCGGGCCATCAGCTCCTTGGGGCTGAACGGCTTGGACACGTAATCGTCCACTCCCAGGTTAAAGCCCAGGAGCTTATCGTACTCCTCGTCCCGGGCGGTCAGCATGATCACCGGGATCTGACTGAACCGGCGGATGCCCGCCAGGGTCTCAAAGCCGTCCGGCCCCGGCATCATCACGTCTAAGATCACCAGGTCAAAATGCTTTTCCTGCTTCAGGGCCTCGATGGCTTCGGCCCCTGTCTCTGCTTCTTCACATTGATATCCTTCCAGATCGGCGTAGGTCCGCACCAGCTTCCGCAGGTGCAGGTCGTCGTCTGTGATCAAGATCCTCGCCATGGGGGTACCTCCTCGTTCTGTTCATGGCCCCAGTATAGCACAATCCCAGGCTCCGTGAAATACATCTCACAGAAATCTGCGGAATCCATCACATATTATTCACAATTTTTCTTTATCGTGATGAATAAAAAAAGTAACACAGCAAGCATCAGGACAAAAAAGGAAAAAGGAGAGTGTCATGGACAGAAAACGGATGATCGCAGCGGCGGCAGTGGTGGTACTGGCGGCCGCAGCAGGAACAGCGCTTTACATGAGGAGCGGAAAGGAAACGGCGGGAGGTCCCGGCGGGATGGCAGGAGGCGCGATGCCAGGCGGAGGCATGGAGTCTTCCGCGGCCGTAGTGCGGGCGGCGGTCCCGGACAGAGGGGATCTTAGCGTGACCTCCAGCCTGACAGGCACCGTGGAAGCGGGAGACGTGGTGTATGTGTACGCCAAGGCGGCGGGAGATGTGACGGCGGTCCATGTGAAGGCCGGAGATACGGTCCAGGCGGGGCAGGTGCTCTGCGAGATCGACACGGAGCAGGTGGAGACCGCCAAGAACAGCCTGGATTCTGCCCAGATCAGCCTGGCGGAGGCCCAGAGCAGCTGGAACCGCATCCAGCTGTTGTACAGCGGCGGGGACGTGTCCCAGCAGGAGTACGAGCAGTCCTCCAACGCCCTGCGATCGGCCCAGATCCAGTATGATTCCGCAAAGCTGGCTTATGACCGGCAGGTGGAGTACAGCACCATCACCGCCCCCATCAGCGGCACGGTGGAGAGCTGCGACGTGGATGTATACGACCGGGTAAACCAGTCCCAGCAGCTGTGCGTGATCGGCGGCAGCGGAGAGAAGCGGATCACCTTTTATGTCAGCCAGCGGATGCTGGATCAGATGCAGGTGGGAGACGCCCTGGAGGTGGTGAAGAACGGGACTACATATGACGGAACGGTCAGTGAGATCAGCACCATGGTAGACGAAGGGAGCGGGCTGTTTAAGGTGAAGGCGGAGATGGAGGATACGGATCAGATCGCCATTGGGAGCACCGTGAAATTAAATGTGGTCACCGAACGGGCCGAGGACGCCATGCTGGTGCCGGTGAACGCCATTTACTACAGCGGCGGTGACGCCTATGTGTACCTGTATGAGGACGGGAAGGCCTCTATGGTGCCGGTGGAGGTGGGCATCTATGATTCCGACTATGCCCAGATCCTGTCCGGCCTGTCCGAGAGCGACATGGTGATCGGCACCTGGAGCTCCAACCTGTACGAGGGGGCCACCGTGCGGCTGTATGAGGAGGTCCAGGGCGGCAGCGGGGCTGCTCCGGATGCGGCCCCGGAAGCTGGCGGTCCGTCGGACCAGGAAGCGCCCCAGCCGGCAGACCAGGCGGGGCAGGATGCGTCCCAGGCGGCCCAGACGCCGGCCCCGGCAGATGATCAGGCATAACAGGAGGGAAGCAGCATGGGAATTACCAGATTTGTATTAAAACGTCCAGTCACGGTGGTCATGGCGCTTCTGTGCCTGCTGGTGTTCGGTATTTCATCGGTGTTCAATGCCACCTTGGAGCAGATGCCGGATACGGACCAGCCGATGATGATCATTTCCGCCAGCTACAGCGGAGCCAGCCCGGAGGACATGGATGAGCTGGTGACCCAGCCCATCGAGGATGCGGTCAGTACCCTGGAAGGCGTGAAGAGCATGTCCTCCACCTCCAGCGAGGGCCGCACCATGGTCATGCTGGAATATGAATACGAGCAGGACATGGACGACGCGTACAACGACCTGCAGAAGACCCTGAACAGCATCCGGGATCTTCCCGACGACGTGGAGCCCAGCATCATGTCCATGAACAATAATGCGGGGGCCAACATGATGCTGACCGTCTCCAACCCGGCCCAGACCAGCCTGTACGATTATGTGGACCAGAAGATCGTACCGGAGCTGGAAAAGCTGAGCACCGTGGCGGAGGTGGAGAGCATGGGCGGCTCCTCCCAGTATGTGAAGGTGGAGCTGATGTCGGATATGATGGCCCAGTACGGCCTTAGCATCAGCGACATCACCTCGGCCATGAGCGCGGCAGATTTTACCTATCCGTCCGGTGACGTGGTAGCCGGCAACCAGGAGCTGAGCGCTTCTACCATGATCGAGGCCGACACCCTGGAGGACCTTCTCCGGGTGCCTATCACCATTGCCAGCGGCAGGATGGTGTATCTGGAGGATGTGGCCACGGTCTATTACGCGGAGGAGCAGCGGGGCGGCATCTCCCGGTATAACGGAGAGGAGCGGATCTCCATCTCCATCACCAAGCAGCAGAGCAGCACGGCCATGGAGCTGTCCTCCGACGTCCAGGAGGTCATCGAGCTGCTGGAAGCGGACGATGAAAATCTGACCGTTGAGATCGCCCGGGATGAGGCGGACTCGATCCTGACCTCCCTGCAGGACGTAGCGGTCACCATGGTGCTGGCCGTGGTCATTTCCATGATCATCATCTTCGTGTTCTTTGGGGATTTTAAGGCGTCTATGATCGTGGGGAGCTCGATCCCCACCTCGATCCTGGTGTCTCTGATCGTGATGACGGCCTGCGGATTTTCCCTGAACGTGATCACCATGAGCGGCCTGGTGCTGGGTGTCGGCATGATGGTGGATAACTCCATCGTGGTGCTGGAAAGCTGCTTCCGGGCCACGGAGGCAGAGAAGGATAAGGGGGCCCTGGGCTTTGCCAAGGCGGCCCTGGCAGGCACCAACATCGTGGTCATGTCCATCGTGGGCTCGACGGTGACCACCTGCGTGGTATTCCTGCCCCTGGTATTTTTACAGGGCATGAGCGGGCAGATGTTCGGTTCTATGGGCTATACCATCGTCTTCTGTATGTGCGCGTCCCTGCTGTCGGCCATTTCCATCGTGCCTCTGACCTATATGACCTATAAGCCCAGAGAGCGGCAGCACGCGCCGATGAACGGACCGGTGCGCCGTATGCAGGATCTGTACCGGGCGGCGGTCCCGCGCCTCCTGCGCCATAAAGCCATGGTCATGGGCTTATCTGTGGTGCTGGTCGTAGTTACTCTGACCCTGGCCAGCGGGATGGAGACGGAGCTGATGACCGCGGACGATACGGGCACCATCAGCGTCAGCATCGAGACCCGGCCCGGCCTGCTCTCGGATCTGGCAGAGGATATGCTGGAGCAGGCGGAGGCCATCGTAGCATCCCATGAGGATGTAGATTCCTATATGCTCCGCTACAACAATGACAGCGGGAGCATCACTGCCTACTTAAAAGACGACCGGAAGATGGATACGGATGAGATCGTGGCCCAGTGGGAACGGGAAATGGCGGATATCGACAACTGTACCATCGAGGTGGAGGCGTCCTCGTCTATGAGCTTTATGGGCCGGAGTCGGGGATATGAGGCCATCCTGGAGGGGACGGATTACGATGAGCTCCAGGAGGTTAGCAGCAAGATCGTGGAAGAGATGACTGCCCGGGACGATGTGCTTAACGTCCATTCCAGTATCGAGAACACCGCGCCGGTGGTGGCCATCAGCGTGGATCCGGTGACGGCGTCGGCAGAAGGGCTGACCGCTTCTCAGATCGGCTCCATGGTGAGGGAGTACCTGGATGGAGCGGAGATCGCCACCCTAAAGCAGAACGGCCAGGAGATCAGCGTGATGGCCGAGTACCCGGAAGATGAATATGAGACCGTGCCCCAGCTGGAGCGGATGATCCTAAAGAAGCCATCCGGCGGCTATGTGGCGTTAAGCGATGTGGCGGAGATCTATTTTAAGGACAGCCCGTCCTCGATCTCTAAGAGCGACAAGTCCTACCGGATCACCATCACCGCGGATTACGTCAGCGGGAACGTCAAGACCCAGCTGGACAATGAGGTGATCGCCCCCAACCTGACCGGGACCATCACCACCGGCGTCAACTCCCGGGATCAGATGATGGCGGAGGAATTCTCCGCTCTGTACAACGCTATCGCCATCGCGGTGTTCCTGGTATTCGTGGTCATGGCGGCGCAGTTTGAATCGCCCAAGTTCTCCCTGATGGTGATGACCACCATCCCCTTCAGCCTGGTAGGCTCCTTCGGGCTTTTGAAGCTGACGGGAGTGTCTATCAGCATGACGTCCATCCTGGGCTTCCTGATCCTGGTGGGAACGGTGGTAAATAATGGTATCCTGTATGTGGACACGGTGAACCAGTACCGCATGACCATGCCCCTGGAAACGGCTCTGGTGGAGGCGGGAGCCACCCGTCTGCGGCCGATCCTCATGACCAGCCTGACCACGATCCTGTCGATGCTGCCTATGGCGTTTGCCTTCGGCAGCAGCGGATCCACCACCCAGGGCCTGGCGATCGTAAATATCGGCGGCTTATCGGTAGGTGTTTTGGTTGCACTTTTTATCCTTCCGGTGTATTATCAGATCATGAACGGTAAAAAAGAGATGACCGTTCTGGACATTTAACTGGAAACGCCGGCAGAGTGCCGGTTATGGAACGGAACGCAGAAAGGAGAACAGAACGATCAATGTGGAACAAACGCAGATGGACCCGGCTGGGAGCGGCGCTTTTATGTGCCGGACTGATGCCGGGCCAGACGATGCAGGTATTTGCCAAGAGCCCGGAATTTGCCCGCACGGCGGAGGAATGGGAGACCCTGCGGGACGACCGGCTGGATTATAACGAGATCCCGGATCTGGTCCATGAATACAACAATACGGTGATCCAGAACCAGATCGCCTATCGGGATGAGCGGGACCAGGACCGGGATGACGTGGCCCAGGATTATTATGACCGGGCCAATGAGATCTACAACAACCTGGAATACCCGGATACCGACGACGCCAGCTACGGCAGCCGGATGGCCGCGGCTTTAAGCAGCGAGCAGCAGGCTCAGTCCCTGATGGAGCAGGGAGACGAGAGCGTGGAGGACAGCGAGACCATCAAGCTAGGCTATGACAAGACAGAGGCGGAGCTGGTGAAGCAGGCCCAGAGCCTGATGATCACCTACTGGAGCCAGTATTACAGCCTGGATACCAGCCGGTCTGCCGTCAGCCAGGCAGAAGCCTCCTACCAGACGGCCCAGAACCGGCTGGCCGCCGGGATGAATACCCAAAGCGACGTGCTGACCGCGAAGGAAGCGGTCTCTAACGCGGAAGCGTCCCTGCTTTCCGCGGAGAGCAGTTTCAATACGACGAAGGAAAACCTATGCCAGATGCTGGGCTGGTCCTACGGAGCCCAGGTGGAGATTGGGGAGCTGCCGGAGCCGGACGGCGAGGCGATCGCAGCCATCGATCTGCAGGCGGATATCGCCAGGGCCCTGGAGAACAGCTATTCCTATCAGATCACAGCAAAGCAGCTGGCGAACGCCCGCACTGCCTCAGGAAAGGAGAAGCTGGCCCAGACCCAGAAGAACCAGAAGGAAGCCATTTCCAACGACGTAGGCGACAAGTACCAGAGCCTGACCCTGGCAAAGTCCTCCTACGATCAGGCGGTGCAGGCGTATGAGCTGGAGCAGGCCTCCCTGGCTTCCGCAGAGCGGAAGCTGGCGGCGGGGACCATCACCCAGAAGGCTTACAGCGAACAGCAGGCCGCCTGCGGCAATGCCCGGGTGGCGGTGCAGACCAAGAAGCTGGCCCTGCTCCAGGCCCAGGTGGATTATGACTGGGCGGTCAATGGCCTGGCTTCCGTCTCGTAGCAGGCAGCCATAGCGGACAGTCATAACGGACAGAAAGGCAGGTATTCCTATGAGATACAGAACAGAAGGCGATCCAAAGCGGAGCTGGCAGGCAGTCTGCGGGGCACTGGCCCTGCTCCTGGCATTCGGCCCCGGTCCGGCGCAGGTTACGGGAGCGGCGGGAGATGGCGCCGGACTTTCCGCAGCATTTGCGGCGGCTCTGTCCCGGCCGGTGCAGGTATGGGCGGCGGAGGACGGGGCAGAGGTCTCTTACATTTCCTATGACAGCCTGCGGGAGCTGGTCATGGAGAACGCAAACCTGCAGGATTCCCTGAAGAGCTATACCACCAGCAGGGAGAACTATCAGACCATGCTGGACAGCCTGCGGGAGAGCCGGGACAATATGAAGTTCCTGGCGGAGAAATACGAGGACACGGAGGAAGAAGCCGGATACCGGTCCAACGCCGCGGTCCTTTCCTCCTCGATCACCCAGATGGAAAAGCAGCTGGCCCGCTTAGACAGCCAGACTCAGTCCATTTCCAGGGAAAAGACCATCGATACCTATGTGCGGACCGCTCAGTCCCTGATGCGGACCTACAATCAGATGGCGTTAAATGAGGCGGCCCAGGAAAAGAACCTGGAAGCCGCCCAGGCCTCCTATGATGCCGCGGTGAAGCGGCAGGCCGCGGGCATGGCTACGGCGGAGGAGGTGCTGGCGGCAGCAGATGCCCTGGCCCAGGCGGAGAACCTGGCGGGATCCTACCGGCAGCAGACCACCCAGGCCCGGAACGCCCTGCTGGTGCAGCTGGGGATCAGCACAGAAAGCGCTGCAGAGATCGGACCGGTCTCTCAGCCGGATCTGGAGGCCATCGACAGCATCGATCCGGAGACAGACCGGGAGAAGGCGGTGAACAATCAGTCCAGCGTCCAGAGTGCCCGCCGTACCTCCGCCGTTTCCATGGGAGAGGTGGAGCAGAAGGCCCGCAATGAAGCCACAGCGGAATCAGCGGTCAGGGCAGAGTTTGAGGATACTTATCAGCAGCTGCTGTCCAGCCGTTCGGCCTATCAGGCGTCCGCAGACGCTTACGCCGCCGCTCAGGCAGACTGGCAGGCGGCGCAGCGCAAAAACCAGGCGGGGATGCTTTCCCGGACAGAATATCTGCAGGCAGAGTCCAGCTTCTTAAGTGCAGAAGCGTCCAAGGAAACGGCGTCCATGGACCTGGTGGGAGCGTGGGAGGATTATCAGTATCTGGTAAAAGGAGTTTAGAAAGAAAAGCCCGGCAGGGAGCCGCGCATAGGAGCGCCGCGCCCTGCCGGGCTTTTTCGAGGATGTATAGAAATTGGTTTTTCTATCGTGTTATATCGAGAGCGGGGCTGTTCCCGGGGCCCCCTGGCTACACCGTTCCCGCCTGCAGCCGCCGCATGAAGCCGATATCCTCTTTGGCGAACAGCAGGTTCATTTCCTCCCTGAGGAGGCTGATCTCCCGGTCCTGGGCGGCCAGCCACCGTCCGATCTGACCGTAGCGCATCACCCCGGCGCCCAGGGCCTCCGGCTGATACTGGTTTTTCCGGTTCAGGGAAAAATCCTTGATGTGCATCACGTCCACATACTTCCCGATCTGGCCCAGCCACAGATCCCAAAAGGCGTCCTGATCCGTGTGATCCGGATCCTTCAGCACATTGGCCGCGTCAAAGATCAGGCGCAGATGCCGTTCGTCTCCGGCCAGACGGATCACCTCCAGAGTGGTGTCCAGATCCTCTAACGGATGCCACCACACCGGCTCGATCGCCAGGGGCATATCCACCCGGGCGGCCTCCTCCAGGATGCGCAGGACGCTGTCGATCATAAAAGGCTTCCACTGGGCCCGTTCCTGGGCGTTTAAGTGGGGATAGGCCGTTTCCGTTCCCACCACGGCAGCGCCCAGCTCCTTTCCCCAGGTCAGGCTTTTTTTCACCGTCTCCACGCCCTGCCTGCGGATCTGGGGATCTGGATTGCCCAGATCCATATAGCAGCCAAGCACCGAGATCGCCACGTCCTGCTCCTCAAAGGCCCGGCGGATCTGCCCCAGCTTGTCCGGGGTCACGTCCTCGTAGCTTTCAATCTCCAGAAATGCCTTGGGCAGCGCCAGCTGGGCCGCCTCATATTCCTCGTCGTGAAGCAGGGCCGCCATTTCCCGGATGCCCCGCTTTCCAAAATCATGTGCCCGTACTCCAATCTTCATCGATCGTTCTCCTTATTCCGTGTGTCTCTGGTATCTCAGGCGTCTCAGGCTCTCCCGTGATGCTCCATGGCAAGGGCCTCTGCCAATGCCAGGATGGTCAGGGACTGGCCGTAGGCCATGGGGGCGATCAGGATGTTCTTATAATGCTCCGCGTTGTAGCCCATGCCGGTGCCCCCGGATACGCCCAGTACCGTCCCGTCCGTATCGATCTGGTCCAGGATCCCCTGGATGGCTTTGACGGCGCAGGGCAGATAGGAGTCGTCCAGGATCCCGGCCCGGATCCCCTTGATGATCCCGGCGGTGATGGCGGCGGTGCCGGAGGTCTCCAGATAGCTGGTAGGATCGGTCAGCACCGTATGCCACAGGCCGGTCCCTGGATCCTGCAGGGTCTTTAACGTTTCTACCTGGGCCTTGTAGGTGTCCACGATAAAGCGCTTCAAGCCGGAATTCATGGTACCCTCGAACATGTCCACATAGTCCAGGATGCCTAAGGTGAACCAGCTGTTGCCCCGGCACCAGAAAATGCCGCCGAAGTTATTGCGCTCGTTGAATGTCCAGCCATGGTAGAACAGGCCGGTCTGCTTATCGCACAGATATTTGATGTGCATCAGCACCTGATGGATGGACTCGTCGATCCAGTCCTGCCGCTGATATTTCTGACCCATGCGGTTTAAGAACAGCACCGTCATAAACAGGGTGTCGATCCACATCTCATTCTCATTGAGGCGGACGCCCTGGCGGTCGCCGTTGGCGCTGGTCACGTGCTGGAACCCGCCTTCTTTGGTGCGGGGCAGGCAGTTCATCAGCCAGTCGGCCCATTTTAAGCAAAGCTCCTCAAACTGGGGATCTTTGTAGAATTCATTCAATGCCGCCAGCGTCAAAAGCGGGGTGGTGGTGTTGATATTTTTTGAGGGAAGCCCCTCCGCCAGGTTATCCTTGAACCAGTGGTACAAAAAGTCCCGGTAGTCCTCCCGGCCGGTGATCTGCATGATCTTAAACAGGCCGTATAAGCCCACGCCCTGGGGCCAGTCCCATTCCTTGATGCCAAAATCCCGGCGGAAAAAGCCGATCTTCTCGCCGCCGGCTTCTAACTCCTTCTCATCCTCCGGGCCTCCCAGGTTCATTAATTTCTGGATCACCAGCTCTAATTTCATCTCCAGCTGATCCTGATTGATTCCTTTCATTCTTAACCCCTCCAAAACTGGATTTTTCTGCATCCTTTCTGTATAATAAAACAAAAAAGGCGTTGATAACAATGGAAAAAGTAACTTATTTTGGGGAAACGGACGGCGTCTCCCTGGAACAGATGGTGCGCTACGAGAAATTTGACATGCGCGTCAAGCATTTCCACACCCAGTACGAGATCTTTTATATCGTCGAGGGCGAGCGGGTGTTCTTCTTCAACAACCGGGAATACGTCGCCCGGGCGGGAGACCTGATCTTAGTGAATTCCAATCTGATCCACATGACCAGATCCCTGTCCGGCTCCAATGCCGGCCACAACCGGATCATCCTGTATGTGACCCGGGAGAAGATGGAAGCCTACGACGCCTTGTTCCCTGCCCTGCACCTGGTCCAGTTCTTTGACGATTATTACGGCGTCTACCACCTAGACCGGGAGCAGCAGGCCCTGATCCTCAGCCTGTTCCGCAGCATCCGCCATGCCCTTTCCACCCGCAGCCGCAACTACCGCACGGGCATCGACTTAGATATCCTGGCCTGGCTGTTCAAGCTGATGGAATTCGTCCGCCGCCAGCACCAGGAGACGCCCAGCGATTCGGACAATCCCAAGTACCGGGCCGCCTACCTGATCGCGGACTATCTGTCGGAGAACTGCGAGCACGCCGTTTCCCTGGACGAGCTCTCTGAACGGTTCTTTTTAAGCAAGTCCTATATCTGCCGGATCTTTAAGGAGATCACCGGCTATACCATCCGGGAATACACCAATATCCACCGGATCCGGAAGGCCAAGCGCTACCTGGAGGAGACGGACATGAGCATCTCGGAGATCTCTCATGCCCTGGGCTACGAGAGCCTGACCTACTTTGAGCGCATGTTCAAGCAGTACATGACCCTGTCTCCCCTGAAATACCGCAAGACCCTGAATACCGTCACCTACACCAACGATCCGGCCCAGGCCGGGGAGGATACGTCCCTTGGAGCGTTCCCGGACGGTCCTCCCAGAGCCTGAGTCCCTCGGAGTGTTCCCGGACGGTCCTCCCAGAGCCTGAGTCCCTCGGAGTATTCCTGGACGGGCCGCCCAGGGCCTGACCGTCCGCACGTCCTACAGCAGTCCCAGCACGCCCGGCAGCCACATGGACAGGGCCGGGATGAAGGTCACCAGGATCAGGCCCGCCACAATGGCCAGGAAGAACGGGATCAGCTGCTTCATCACCTCGTCAACCGGCAGCTTGGCCACGCTGCAGCCCACGAACAGCACGCTTCCTACTGGCGGCGTGATGGTGCCGATGGACAGGTTCATGATGATCATGATGCCGAAGTGTACCGGGCTCATGCCTAACGCCGTTACCACCGGAAGGAAGATCGGCGTAAAGATCAGAAGGGCCGGAGCCATATCCATAAAGGTGCCTACGATCAGCAGGATGATGTTGATCAGCAGCAGGATCACGATCTTATTGTCGGACACGCCCAGCATCAGGGAGCTGATAGCCTGGGGCAGTCCGGTGAAGGACAGCACGAAGCTCAGGACCGAGGAAGCGCCGATGATCAGCATAACGATGGTGGTCATGACTGCCGTATCCGTAAGGATCCCCATGATCTGAGACGGCTTGATGCTGCGGTAGATGAACACCGACAGGATGAACGCATAGATCACGGCGACGCCGGAGGCCTCGGTGGGAGTAAAGTACCCGGACAGGATCCCGCCGATGATGATCACGATCAAAAACAGGCTGGGGATGGCTTCCCACACCGTCTTCACCACTGTGGAGGCGGTGATCTTTTCCCGGTGGATCACATAGCCGTGTTTCTTTCCGTATAAAAATGCTACGACCATACACAGAGCCGCCCAGAGCAGTCCCGGGATCCAGCCAGCCATCAGCAGGGCGGATACGGAGATGCCGCCTGCGGCGGTGGAGTAGATGATCGGCGCCGTGGTGGGCGGGATCAGCTGACCCACGGGAGCGGAGGCGATATTGGCCGCCGCAGAGAAGGTCTCATCGTAGCCGTGCTCCTTTTCCAGCGGGTTCATCACGCCGCCGATGGCAGTGGCCGCCGCGATGCCGGAGCCAGAGATGGAACCGAACATGGCGTTGCCGGCTACGTTGGTCATCGCCAGAGAGCCGGGAACCCGTCCCAGGACCAGCAGGGCCAGGTTGATCAGCCGGTTGGCGATGCCGCCGCTGCTCATCAGAAGGCCTGCCAGGATGAAGAAGGGCACTGCCAGCAGGGAGAAGCTGTCGATTCCGCCTACCAGCTTCTGGGCCGAGATGAACATTCCGAAATTGGGGCTTAAAAACATGATGATGGTTACCAGCGCCGCGCTGATGATGCTGAAGGACACGGGAACGCTGAACGCCAGCAGCATGAAAAACACAATGACAAGTACAATGGCAGCTTGTATCTCCATTTATTTATCCTCCTTCCACTGTTTGAGGAAGCCCGCCAGCCGGGACAGGCTGTACAGGACCATCAGCACGCCGCCGATGGGCACGCAGGCATAGTAGAACTCCATGGGCATGTGCAGCGCCGGGGAGATCTGTCCCGCCGAGTTCATGGTTACCATCCAGCCGCCGGCGATCATCACGAACACGCTGAGCACCAGGATCAGGATCTCGATGCCGATGCTGGTCAGCAGCTTGCCGTGGGCGGTAAAGGTTTTGGTTATGATGTTGATGGACAGATGTAGGACGGATTTTGCGGACATTCAAAATAAAAAAGAATGTGGAGGTAACAGACAATGGCAAAATCATTATTTGAGGAACTGGGCGGCAAATACGAAAGGCAAGGGGATTATT
>DVLJ01000201.1 GCA_018715565.1 Candidatus Ventrimonas merdavium | reverse complement strand
GACCGGGACGATCGCGATGATGATGACGATGACGACGACCGGGATGATCGTTATGACGACGATGATGATGACGATGATGACGACCGTTATGATGATTGATATGGCAGCAGCTTAAGCGTGCAGCAGAGCGCTGTCTGAGATAGAATGAAAAGGAAGCGTATTGCCCGCGAGGGGGGACGCTTCCTTTTTTTGGCAGATCGTTTCCTGCCCTGCTTTTTATTGCTTACTGGCAGGCTCCTGGCTGCAGTAAGCGCAGCGGTATTTTCCTGACGGGGACAGCCAGAACAGCTGCCCACAGTCCGTCTCGACGCTGGTGATACAGCGGGGATTGGTACATGACAGCACCTCCTTTCCGGTAATGGGATCGGGGATGTCCAGCAGGGCCATGATCAGGGCCATGCGGATATACACGCCGTTCTGGACCTGGTCAAAATAGGCGGCGCGGGGATCGGAGTCCGTGTCCCGGGAGATCTCGTCGACCCGGGGCAGGGGATGGAGGACCGGCATATCCGGCTTGGCAAGCTGCAGCTTTTTGGCGTCCAGGGTGTAGATCCCTTTCAGGCGGAGATAATCCTCCTCATTGAAGAACCGTTCCTTCTGGACTCGGGTCATATACAGCACATCCAGCTTCGGCAGGGTTTCCTCCAGGCTGGACACTTCTTTATAGGGGATCTTTCCCGGACGCAGGGTCTCCTCCTCCAGATAATCGGGGATGCGCAGCTCCTCCGGGGAAATGAAGTAGAACCGGTTCCCGGGCCACCGCGCCAGGCTTCCGGCCAGGGAATGGACGGTCCGGCCGAATTTTAAATCCCCGCAGAAGCCTACGGTCAGGTGGTCCAGCCGCCCTTTGCGCTGGCGGATGGTGAGCAGATCGATCAGGGTCTGGGTGGGGTGGCTGTGGCCGCCGTCTCCCGCATTGATGACCGGTACGCTGGCGAACATGGACGCCCGGAGCGGTGCTCCCTCTTTTGGGTGGCGCATGGCGATGATATCCGCGTAGCAGCTGACGACCCGGGCGGTATCTGCCACGGTCTCGCCCTTTGAGGCGCTGGACTGTGCTGCGCTGGAAAAGCCCAGGGTCTTTCCCCCCAGCCTCAGCATGGCGGATTCAAAGGAAAGCCGGGTCCTGGTGCTGGGCTCATAGAACAGGGTAGCCAGCAGCTTCCCCGCCGCAGCCTGGGAATAGGCCGCCGGATCCGCCTGGATCCGGTCTGCCAGATCCAGGACCGAGAGGATCTCCTCATCTGTAAAATCTGCAGGTTCGATCAGATGTCTCATAACCATTCTCCCTTCGTGATGTAAGCGCCCCGCTCCGCACCTACGGAAATAAACGGGATCGTTTGCCCCAACAGCTCTTCCAGGACGTTTACGTAGTCCCTGGCTTCCCTTGGCAGATCTTCCCAGCTGCGGCAGCGGGAGATATCCTGATCCCATCCGGGGAGCATCCGGATGACCGGCGTGCAGGCGTCCAGATCAGAGAACGGATCGAACTGGTCTGTCTCATTCCCGTTCTGCCGGTAGGCGGTGATCACCGGGATCTCCTTCATGGAGCTCAGCACGTCCAGCTTGGTCAGGGCCAGACGGTCTGCGTGCTGGCATTGGAGGCCGTACCGGCTGGCTACGGCGTCGAAGGGACCTACCCGCCGGGGCCGTCCTGTGGCCGCGCCGTATTCTCCGCCGAGCCTGCGGAGCTGCTCCATCCAAGCTTCCGGCATGGCCCGTTCTGCCACAAAGGGGCCTGCCCCGACGCAGGTGGAGTAGGCCTTCAGGACTCCGGCCGTATGATCCAGGGCCCGGCCAGGGATCCCGGCGCCGATGGGCCCGTAGGCGGCAATGGTGGAGGAACTGGAGGTATACGGGAAAATGCCGTAGTCGATGTCCCGCATAGCCCCCAGCTGAGCCTCCAGGAGCACCCGTTTCCCGGCGGAAAGGGCATTTTCCAGATAGGCGCCGGTGCAGGATATGTAGGCAGAAAATTGTGCTGCCTGAGCCCGGCACCAGTCCAGCAGGGCTGGGAAGGACATGGGCTCCTGATGGTAACAGCCGGACAGCTCCAGGTTCTTCGACTCCAGCATGGTCCGTAGGCGGCTCTGCACTGCCGGTTCCTCCAGGTGGAGCAGGTCACCCAGCCGCAGAGTTTTTTTCCGGAATTTATCGCTGTAGGCATAGGCGATCCCCCGGCGGGTGGATCCGAAGGCAGCCCCGCTCTGGGAGAGCCGGTCTTCCTCTAGCTCGTCCTGGATCCGGTGCCAGGGCATGGAGATGGTGGCCCTGGCGGACAGCTTCAGATTGTCCGGCGTGACGGAGATCCCTTTCTTCCGGATCCCGTCAATCTCTTTGGAAAGGTGCTCTAGATCTACCACCATGCCGTCGCCCAGGACGCAGACTACGTTTGGATGGAGGATGCCGGAGGGCAGCAGGTTCAGGACAAACGTGCCCTGGTCTGTCACCACCGTATGGCCGGCGTTGCTGCCGCCCTGATAGCGCACCACTACATCTGCCTTTTCGGCCAGAAGGTCCACTACACGGCCCTTTCCCTCATCGCCCCAGTTGATCCCGGTCACTGCCGTCAGCATAGGAACCCCTCCTCTCTTTGCAGAGAGTTTCTAGATCTCTGGACCATTCTCATACGCTGTGCACTCCTTTCCCTTGTGTTTTTTGCCGGAATCCATTATACTGGGAGAATAGAAATATGTAAAAGCTATTATTGTTATATTGGATATCAGGAATTGATATGGTTGGGTGCGGCGGAAGTGGGGGAAAAACGCATGGAGGTTAGCTCGTATGGAGGTTAGCTCGTATGGAGGAAAACCCGCATGCAGGAGAACCAGCATGGATGTGAATTTTGAGTATTACCGGATCTTTTATTATGTGGCGAAATACGGCAATTTTACCAAGGCGGCCCGCGCCCTGGGGAACAGCCAGCCCAACATCACCCGGGCCATGAACCTCCTGGAACAGGAGGTGGGCTGTACCCTGTTCATCCGCACCAACCGGGGCGTGCGCCTGACGCCGGAGGGAGAACGGCTGTATATCCGGGTGTCCGCCGCCATGGCCCAGCTGCTGGCGGCGGAGGAGGAGCTGACGGACCGGACCGGGCTGGAGCACGGCAGTATTTCCATCGGGGCTACGGAAACGGCCCTGAACATCTACCTTCTGGACCAGCTGAGAGCGTTCCACATGGAGCATCCGGGGATCCGGCTGAAGATCAGCAACCATTCCACGCCCCAGGCGCTCCGGTCCCTGAAGAACGGGGAGGTGGATCTGGCGGTGGTGACCACCCCGGCGGACGTGCAGCCGCCGTTTCAGGAGGTGCGGCTCCGGCCTTTTCGGGAGATCCTGGTGGGAGGAAAGACGTTTACGGCCCTGGGCAGCCAGCAGCTGTCTCTGGCGGAGCTGCTGGAGTACCCATTCATCTGCCTGGGGAAGGAGACGATGACCTACCAGTTCTACCGGCAGGTATTTCTCTCTCATGGGCTGGAGCTGGAGCCGGATACGGAAGCGGCCACCACGGATCAGATCCTGCCCCTTGTCCGGGCGGAGCTGGGGCTGGCCTTCCTGCCAGAGCCGATGGCAGAGGAGGCCCTTCGGCAAAGGTCGATCGTCCGGATCCAGGTGAAGGAGCCCATCCCGGAGCGGCAGGTCTGCCTGGTGTACGACCGGCAGCGCCCTTTAAGCGCGGCGGCCAGGAAGCTGAAGGAGGCGGTGCTGGCCGGCGGGAGAGGATCCATAGGCTGAGCGGCCAAATAGATTTTCAAGAAAATGTAAGAGATAAGTAACATCTGAGCTGGCAGGATGTGGTATCATAGAACCAGAAACTTAAGCGGGATTTTACCGGCGCATAACAGCGTCGGAGTCTGGTCCGGCGGTCAGCCGGGACTTCCATCGGAGAGGAGGAATGAAATATGACCACATCAACGATCAGCGCGATCATCCCATGCGAGATCCAGAAGGTCTGGGAAACCCTGTCTGCAGTGGAGAGCTATCCTGTATGGCGGAGCGATGTAGAGCAGATTGAGCGGAACGGGGAAAAGCAGTTTACGGAACATACCAAGGACGGTTATGTGACCGCGTTTATGGTCACTGCAGCGGAGCCCGGGAAGCGTCTGGAGCTGGATCTGGAGAACAGCCATGTGAAGGGACGCTGGATGTTTACGCTGGCGTCTAAGGCGGACGGGACGGAGCTCCGGCTGACCGCAGATGCAGAGGCGAAGCAGCTGACCACAAGGCCGGTGGGTAAGAGCGTGTTCGAGAGGACTTATCTGAAAAAGGAACAGGAACAATTTGTCAGAGATCTGAAGGAGCTGCTGAGCTGAGCCCTGTTTATCTTGGGAGGTGGCTGCATGGGCAGACGTTTTTCTCTGCTTTTGGCTCTGGGGATCGCGTTCCTGGTGTGGGGAGCCCTGGATATCTATCATTTTTTCACGATCTGGACAGACTTGTTCCAGCAGTATGTGGGGACGGATCTGGAAGCGGGCATAAGCGCATTGGGGAGGCATCAGCTGCTTAGCGGGGGCATCAAGCTCCTGCTTGGCGTGATCATGGGGATCCTTGATAGATATAAGAGAAAAAGGGGCATCGGCTGACGACAGTGTGCTATCCTTGCTATCATTCCTTTCCTGAGCCTATAAAATCAAAGAGAAGATCCTGCAGGATCAGAGTTCCTTAGAACTTGGAAGGTCTGCAGGATCTTCTTTTGGATTTCTTTCTTCCTTTCTTCCCAGCATCAAGCAAGGGGATCGGGCTTTCGCCAGTTCCTGATATCGCTTTAGAGCATGGTTTTTAATTTTGGCCATAGGGACTCGGATATCCCCATGGCTTTCATGGCGTCATCCGCCGTCATGGAAAGATTTTCCATGAGATTTTTCACGGATAAGGCAAGTGCGCTTATCTGGCCTTCTTCCCGGCCCTCCAGCCGACCCTCTTTGCGGCCTTCTTTGCGGCCCTCCAGCCGGCCTTCCTCAATCCCACTCTGCTTGATCCGCTTCGCTTCATAATCCAGTACCTTTCCGCCCATAACCGCATTCACTCCTTCCTGCACCGTGGGATATTTCCTTGCGATATGTTCAACAACTTTTCGGATCATCGCAATGATCGCTGCTTTTGTATAACTATCGAGAGTTCCTGCCTCCTCCAGTTCTGTCAGCCATGTCTGGATCTGGATGTAGTCCCGGTTCAGCAGGTCTCTCTTTTCCTGGTTCTGTTTCATCTCGGCAAACTGCTTCTCATATCGGAAAATATAAAATGGAAGCAGAAACAGCAGCCGCTTTTTAAAAATCTCCTCTAAGGGATAGGTCTGCACTTTGATGACCGGGATCCCATAAGAGACTTCCCCTCCCCTGGTCACGATCCGGATGAGCAGTTCATCCGGCGTCCGGCTGTTATGACGCAGATACAGCACTGCGGACTCTGGAAAATCCACGGTCAGGACCTGGTCCTCCAGCTGATGCTCCGCAAGCGCGATCTGAACGTCGTAGGCAAACATCCTTACGACCATGGTCTGATCCGGCCTGCTCTGACATTCGATGTGGTACCGCTTCTGCAGGATCCGGAGGCAGGAATCGGAGATCCGTTCCTCCTGAGATCCATCTGGCTTGGTGAAAAAGTGCTCATTCTGTTCCCGCCCGATCGGTTCGTCGCCGGAATAGTGTTCGCCAAACACTTCATTGATAACGGGAATGATCAGATGCGTGCAGTCCGTGAGCAACGTCCGGAACACGTCATCATAAGGCGTACTTGACACATTGTTATCCATATGGCCTCCTCCTTTCCATGTGTTTTATCCTTCGTAAGCAGATGATAAACAAGGAAAGGATCCGGTCCGTATGTTCAGCCTTTGTGCTTCATTTCCGTGGGAGATCCTTCGTGTCTATACTTGTATTATATAAAGTTTTCCCGGGCGAAGCAACCATTCTTTTTCGACAAATGAGGTTCTCGGCAGAGCTCCCGGTTGGTCTCTGCCTGGCAAAGGACGGGGAGCGGCGCAGCTGCCTCTTCAGCCTGGACAGAGCGCCTCAAACACGCTCCGGTAATACTCTGAGAATACGCTGTCCTTCTGCCACAGGAACGTGAAATCGTGGGTCACGGGAAATCCTTCTACCGGGATCTCCTGAAGCCGTCCGTCCGCCAGCTCCTCCCGGACCACAGATTCGTAGCAGAAGGAGATCCCCAGGCCTGCCATGACCAGTGTCTTGATGACATTGAGATTGCCCAGCTCTGTCAGCTTGGGGAAATCCGACAGAGCCAGGTTGTGCTCCCGCAGGGACCGTTCCAGGATCTCCCGGGTGCCGGAACCGGCTTCCCGGACCAGCAGGCGGCAGGAAAGGAGGGCTTCCAGAGGCAGGGGGGCACTGGCTGGGACGACTGGGACGGCAGGAACGGCAGGAGCATTGGCAGGGGCAGCAGGGACGGCGGGGACAGCGGCAGGGATAGTGAGGGCGCTGGAAACAGCTGGGACGGTGGGAACAGCCGGGAACGCGCCGGGAGCACACACAGGAAGGAACCGTTCTGTGCGGAAGGGCAGGCCCTCATAGGTCTGCCGGGGGAAATACCCCTCCACAATGGCGAAGTCGATCTCTCCCTGGTTCAGCAGCTTCAGGAGCACATCCGTGTTCTCCACCAGCATGCGGAGCCGTACCTCCGGGCGGGTCTTTAAAAGCCGCAGGAGCATGGGCGGCATGATGTATTCGCCCACCGTCAGGGTGGCGCCGAAGTTTAGTACCGGGGCTGCGTCCACCTGGCTGAGCTGCTGCTTTAGATGGTCCACATCGTGGCGCATTGCCAGGGCCGTCCGGTAGAACAGCTGGCCGGCGGCTGTTAAAGACAGCCGTTTCCCTTCGTATTGGAAAAATACCGCGTCAAACTGCTTTTCCAGCCCGTGGATATGCTGGGATACGGCGGGCTGGGTGATGTGCAGCAGCCGGGCAGCCTCGGTAAAGTTCATGGTCTGGCAGACCGTCAGGAAGGTCTCGACGCGAAAATCCAACATGTGATTTGTTCCTCCTTTGGGTAGATCCTGTTATCTTCAAAATCTGAGAACTTCAAAAATCGGAAGATTTTAAAAACCGGAAAGCTTCAAAAACCATAATGTAAATTTATTATAACATAAAAATACATAATTTTACATGATCGTTTAGCTCATGTATACTATTCCCTGAAAATGAAAAAACTGGTAATTAAAACGGACAATGAAAACGGAATGGAGGAACCTATGGAAAAGCTGAAAACATTAGGACCGGGCGTACTGTTATGTCTGGCGATCGCCCTGCCCTGCTGGCTTCTGGGAAAACAATTTCCCATCATCGGAGGACCGGTATTCGCGATCCTGTGCGGCATGGTGCTCACCATGATCTGGAGGGAGAAGGACCGCACGAAGGCGGGGATCCAGTATACATCAAAAAAGATCCTGCAGTATGCAGTCATCTTGCTGGGCTTTGGCATGAACCTATCGGAGATCGCCCGGGTAGGGGCGGCCTCCCTGCCGATCATCCTGTCTACGATCACCACCTCCCTGGTGGTGTCCTACGGACTGTACCGGCTGATGAAGATGCCGGCCAACATTTCCACCCTGGTGGGAGTCGGCTCCTCTATCTGCGGCGGCTCCGCCATCGCGGCTACGGCGCCGGTGATCGATGCGGACGATGAGGAGATCGCTCAGGCCATCTCCGTGATCTTTCTGTTCAACGTGATCGCCGCCCTGATCTTCCCCACTCTGGGAAGCGTCCTGGGCTTATCGAATGCCGGATTCGGCCTGTTCGCGGGAACGGCGGTGAATGATACATCTTCCGTGACTGCTGCGGCCACAGCCTGGGATGGGATGCACCCGGGAGCCAATACCCTGGACACGGCCACGATCGTCAAGCTGACCAGAACCCTGGCCATCATCCCGATCACTTTGGTCCTGGCCCTGTGGAGAACGGCCAAAACGAAAAAGGAAGCGGCTGGCTCCGGTCAGGGGAACTTCCAGCTCAAGAAGGTGTTCCCGTTCTTCATCCTGTTTTTCCTGCTGGCTTCTGTGATCACCACGGCGGCGGTGGCGGCAGGGATCGAGGCGTCGGCCTTCGCTCCGCTGAAAGAGCTGTCTAAGTTCTTTATCATCATGGCTATGGCGGCCATCGGGCTGAACACAGATCTGGTAAAGATGATCCGCACCGGCGGGAAGGCGATCTTCATGGGACTGTGCTGCTGGGCAGCCATTGCGGCGGTGAGCCTGGGGATGCAGAACCTGCTGGGGATCCTGTAGTCAAGATAAGTTTTTATAACCATTTATCCATATAAGACCAAACAAGGAGGAAGAAGATCATGTATGACATCTGTATCATCGGAGCCGGCCCTGCCGGTATCAGCAGCGCAGTGTACGCCGTCAGCCGGGGATTGAAGACCCTGGTGCTGGAGCAGAAGGCGGTAGGCGGTCTGATCGGAGGCGTGTCCACGGTGACCCATTATGCCGGGATCGTGAAAGAGGAGACCGGTGCTACCTTTGCCGCCCGGCTGCGGGAGCAGGCTGAGTCCGCGGGAGCCAAGATCGTTCTGGAGCAGGTGACGGGCGTCCAGCTTTCCGGCCCGGTAAAGACGGTGACAACGGGGGAGCACACCTATGAGGCTAAGGCGGTGATCATCGCGGCCGGGACCACTCCCCGGAAGCTGGGGATCCCGGGAGAGGCGGAGTTTGCCGGCCGGGGCACCGGCCTGAACGCAGCCCGGGACGGCAAACGGTATGCGGACAAGGATATCTTCGTGGTCGGCGGAGCCGACGGGGCGGTGAAGGAAGCCCTGTATCTGTCCCAGTTTGCCAAGACTCTGACCATCATCCATTTTGAGGACCGGCTGGGGACAATCCCGGAATTCTACAAGAGGGTGGAGAAAACGGAGAACATCCGGCTGATGCTCCACTCCCGGCTGACCCAGGTGCGGGGGAACGGCCAGGCGGACGAGCTGGTAGTGACTGACGAGCACACCGGAGAGCAGACCGTGATCCAGGCTCCCGGCTGCGGGATTTTCATCTACGCCGGATCCTGCCCCAACACAGAGCTGTACCCTCAGCTGGAGCAGAAGGACGGTTACCTGGTGACCGACGAAAAGCAGGCCACCGCCATTCCCGGCGTATACGCGGCAGGGGATATCTGCGTGAAGCAGGTGCGGCAGGCGGCTACCGCCGTGTCCGACGGGGCCGTGGCGGCGATCAATGCGGCGGCGTATGTGAACAGTTTAAAATAAGACGAACAGAAAAACGGATCAGAAAAAAAGAAAAGGATGCAGTCCGGTCGAGGATTTCGATGACCGGGCTGCATCCTTTTTACATATTGTTCCAGAAGACATGTCGACGGCAAGCTAAAGCGGTGACGGGGAAATCGTCTCAAAGGGATTTGTGAAAAACAGCCAAAAACAATATGTGAGAATCAGTTAAATTGAACATAAGAATAGCCAAATGGAATGAAAAAATACCATATATGTATTATACGGACGTCCGAGACCCAGCTAAAATAGAACTAAAGATAGATCTGGCCAGTCTACCAAAGCTCATTTATTTACAAAAAGAAAGGACGGGAGCCGTGATGAAACTATATGATTCAGGGGTATTTCTTTTAAATGGCACCGAGATTGTTCCGGAAAAGGAAGCAGGAAGAGAGCTGCTGGAGAAGAAGGAGAAGAGCCGGGCGGGCACGATCGCCAGCCGCATCCTGCAGGAGCATAATACCAGCGGCGATCCAAAGCATCTGAAGATCCGGTTTGACGCGATCACCAGCCACGATCTGACCTATGTGGGGATCGTACAGACCGCCCGGGCGTCGGGAATGGACCGTTTCCCCCTCCCTTATGTGCTCACCTGCTGCCACAACAGCTTGTGCGCCGTGGGCGGCACCATCAATGAGGACGACCATGTATTCGGACTGACCGCGGCGAAAAAGTACGGCGGGGTCTACGTTCCTCCCCATATCGGGGTGATCCACCAGTACATGCGGGAGACCATGGCCGGGGGCGGCAAAATGATCCTGGGCTCCGATTCTCACACCCGCTACGGGGCGCTGGGCACCATGGCCGTAGGGGAAGGCGGCGGAGAGCTGGTGAAGCAAATCCTTTGCCAGACTTGGGATATCGATTACCCGGAGGTAGTAGCCGTGTATCTGGACGGCAAGCCGAGACCCGGCGTAGGACCCCAGGATATCGCCATTGCCATTGTGTCGGCAGTGTTCCGGAACGGGTATGTGAAGAACAAGGTGATGGAGTTTGTAGGACCGGGCGTTTCCTCTATGAGCACAGATTACCGCAACGGCATCGACGTGATGACCACAGAGACCACCTGTTTATCTTCTATCTGGCGGACCGACGAGGACACCAAAGCCTACCTTGCGGCCCATGGCAGAGGACAGGAATTCCGGCAGCTGGATCCGGAAGAGACAGCCTATTATGACGGCTGCATTTATCTGGATCTGTCCACGGTGCACAGCATGATCGCTCTGCCGTTCCACCCGTCCAACGGCTATGAGATCCGGGAGCTGAACGCGAACTTAGACGACATCCTCCATGAGGTAGAGGAGGACGCCAAAAAGCTGATCAAGCATCCGGAGCTTCCTCTGAACCTGTGGGAGAAGGTCCATGACGGAGCCTTGTACGCAGATCAGGGTACCATCGCCGGATGTGCGGGCGGGACCTATTCCAACCTGATGGAGGCCGCTTATCTTCTGAAGGGCCGCGGAACGGGAGCGGACGGGTTCCATCTGAGCGTTTATCCCGGTTCCCAGGCGGTCATGATGGATCTGGTGCGGAAGGGAGCAGCGGAAACACTGATCGCTTCGGGAACCGTGATCCGCACGGCCATCTGCGGTCCCTGCTTCGGAGCCGGAGACACTCCGGCCAACGGACAGCTGGCGATCCGCCATACCACCCGGAATTTCCCCAACCGGGAAGGCTCCAAGCCGGGCAGCGGCCAGCTGGCCAGCGTGGCTTTGATGGACGCCAGATCCATTGCCGCTACGGCGGTCAACGGCGGGCGGATCACAGCGGCGGACGAGCTGGGCTATGAATTCACCTGTCCGGAGTATGCCTATGATCCGGAGGCCTACCGGCAGCGGATCTATCAGGGCTTTGGAAAAGGCGATCCCTCTGAGAAGCTGGTCTGCGGTCCGAACATCAAGGACTGGCCGGAGCTTCCCAGTCTGCCGGAGCATCTGCTGATGAAGGTGTGCGCCTACATTACGGATCCGGTGACTACCACGGACGAGCTGATCCCGTCGGGAGAGACCGGTTCCTTCCGCTCCAATCCCCTGGGACTGGCGGAATTCACCTTAAGCCGCAGAGTGCCGGAGTATGTAGGCAGAGCCAAGGCAGTGAAGCAGATGGAAGGAGAGTGGAAGGCAGGGGCGTGTCCCAGCGAGGTGCGGGAAGCCCTGGAGCAGATCCGCGCCATCCCCGGCTGGGAGACTCTGGAGGAAGATGCGGTGGACCTTTCCAGCGTGATCTACGCCGTAAAGCCCGGAGACGGTTCCGCAAGAGAGCAGGCGGCCTCCTGTCAGAGAGTGCTTTTGGGCGGCGCCAACATCGCTTCGGAATACGCCACCAAGCGCTACCGGTCCAACCTGATCAACTGGGGAATGGTGCCGTTTGTGTGCAGGGGAGAGGCGGACTTTGCAGAGGACGATTATCTGTTTGTGCCGAATATCCGGAGCGCCCTGGATACGGATGGAAAAGAGATCGAAGCATACATTCTGGGAGAGAATGTCCGGAAGCTGTCTCTGGCCATCGAGCCTTTGACAGAGGAGGAGAAGGAGATCATCCGGTGCGGCTCCCTGATCAATTACAACCGGAGCAGAAATGGAAACTAGGGGCAGGATCCTGCGCATCCCGGCAATGACCATGCGGGGCGGGACCAGCAAGGGCGTGTATCTTTTGGAGAAGGATCTGCCGGAGGACCGGAGCGCCTGGGATCCCATCCTGCTGCGGATGATGGGAAGCCCGGACCGGAAGCAGATCGACGGTCTGGGCGGCTCCCAGTCGGTGACCAGCAAGGTGGCGATCATCCGCCCGTCCTCCCGGGCGGACGCGGATGTGGACTATACCTTCGCTCAGGTGTCGGTGGACAAGCCGATCGTCAGCTATAAAGGCAACTGCGGGAATATTTCCTCCGGGGTAGGTCCTTTCGCCATTGAGCGGGGGCTGGTGCCGGCAGGGGAAGGAATCACCACGGTCAGGATCTACAACACCAATACGGACAAGCTCATTGCCGAGGACGTGCAGACCGAAGGCGGGGCAGTCCGGTATGAAGGGGACTTTTCCATAGCCGGGGTGCCGGGAACGGCGGCTCCTGTCCGCTTGCGGTTCTTAGATCCGGCGGGGACCCTGGGGCGGGGACTGCTCCCCACCGGACAGGCGATCGACATGCTGGAGGTCCCCGGGTATGGACCGATACAGGTCTCCATTGTGGACGCAGCCAATCCATTGGTCTTTGTGAAGGCGGAGGATCTGGGGATGACCGGGCGGGAGCTGCCGGAGGAGATAAACGGCGATCCGGAACGGTCCCGGCTGCTGGAGACGGTCCGGGGGCTTGCGGCGGTAAGGCTGGGCCTGATCGCCGATCACACTGCGTCGGCCTGGGAGACTCCCGGGATCCCGAAGATGACGATCGTGTCGTCTCCCCAGGATTACCAGGCGTCGGACGGGACGCTTGTGAGGAAAGAGGACGTGGATCTGGCAGCCAGGATGATGTCCATGCAGAAGGCTCATCCCACCTACGCCATGACCGGGGCGATGTGTACGGCGGCGGCAGCGGTGATCCCGGGAAGTCTGGTCAGCCAGGTGTGCCGGGATGGGATGGATGCCCAGCGGATCCGCATCGGCCACCCGGGAGGCGTTCTGGAATGCGGCGTGGACTATGAGCAAGCAGACGGGCTGCCAAGGATCCGGGATACGTTTGGCTTCCGAACGGCAAACCTGCTTATGGACGGCGTGGTCCGAGTAGCCTGTCAGCGGTGATGAAGCAGGAGACAACCGGAGGGGAACGGGGAATGAGAAGGCACAGGAAGAAGAAAACAAGAATCAGAATACAAGAGTAAGAAAACAGGAAAAGAACGTAACGAGTGAAATGCAGGAAAGGTGGGGCGGTCATGAAAATTGAGCGGAATGCGATGGCAGGAACGCTGGAATCCAGCGACTGTATGGTAACGGTGGAACCGGGCTGCGGACAGGTAGAGCTGGATCTGGAAAGCGCAGTGATGAACCAGTTCGGGGAACAGATCCAGAACGTCATCCTGGAGACCTTAAAACGGCTGGAGGTAGAGGATGTGCGCATCCGGGTCGTGGACAAGGGAGCGCTGGACTGTACGGTAAAAGCCCGTGTGGAATGCGCGGTATACAGAAGCATAGGGCAGAAGGATCATCTGCCGTGGGGAGGTGCGATACGGTGAGCAATCCAAACAAAAAACGTCTCAGAAGGACCATGATGTTTTTAAATGCACAGAAGCCGGGTCTGATCAAGGATCCTTATATCTATCAGCCGGACAGCATCATGCTGGATCTGGAGGACGCGGTGGCGGAGAAAGAAAAGGACGCCGCCCGGTTCTCCCTGTACCACGCGCTGCAGGAGATCAACTACCGGGGGATCGAGTGCATCGTCCGGATCAACGGGCTGGACACAGACCTGTGGGAGGAGGATGTCCGCTGCGCCGTAGCCGGCGGAGCGGACGGGATCCGGATCCCTAAGACGGAGACTGCCGGGGACGTGAAGAAAGTAGAAGCGGCGGTGGAGCAGGCGGAGCAGGAATTTGGACGGGAGCCGGGGAGCGTGCTGATCATGGCAGCGCTGGAGTCGGCGAAAGGGGTGTTAAACGCCCTGAGCATCTGCAGCGCCTCTGACCGGTTATTCGGCATCGCCCTTTCCGGCGGCGACTATACGAAGGATCTTCAGACGCGGATCACCGGGACCGGGGTAGAGCTGATGGGAGCCCGACAGCTGATGATCATCGCGGCGAGAGCGGCAGGCGTCCAGTGCTTTGATACCGTATACACGGACCTTAACGATATGGAAGGCTTCCGCAGAGAGGTGGAGATGATCCACATGATGGGATTTGACGGCAAATCCGTCATCAATCCCCGGCAGATCGCCCCGGTCCATAAGATTTACACGCCCACGGAAAAGGAGATCATCTTTGCCCAGAAGGTGGTGCGGGAGATCGACGAGAAGAAGAAGCTGGGCATCGGGGTATTTACGGTAGATGGAAAAATGATCGATATCGCCTTTTACGACGGGGCGAAGCGGACGCTTGCCCTGGCAAAGGCCGCAGGCGTGTTAAAGGAGGAGTGTTAGTATGAGAAATGCAGTAGGACGGGAGATCCCGGACGAGATCCTCCGGCTGACGGGGAAGGAGCCGTTCCAGGGAAATTGCTATAAAGAAGGGGTAGAATACCGGAAACAGGGGCCGATCGTAAAGCCGGTCATGGACCGGAACACCAGCAAGCTGGTGTCCTCCATCCGCGAGGCTCTGATCAAGTGCGGGGCACATGACGGGATGACCCTGGGCTTCCACCATCATTTCCGGGAGGGAGATCTGGTGGTCAACATGGTGATGAAGGAAGTCCACGACATGGGCTTTAAGAACGTGACGATCTGCGCCAGCTCCCTGGGAAAGGCCCATGATCCGCTGCTGGAATACATCGAGGACGGGACCATCACGGGGATCGAATCCTCCGGCGTGCGGGGAAAGATCGGCGAGGCCATTTCCCACGGCAAATTAAAGGGGCTGGCGATCATGCGCTCTCACGGCGGGCGGGTCCGGGCTATCCACACCGGCGAGACAGTCATCGATATTTCCTTTATCGGCGCCTCTACCTGCGATGATTACGGCAACTGCAAGGGGATCGGCGGAAAAAGTGACTGCGGCGTTTTGTCCTACTCCTTTGTAGACGGACAGCACGCCAACAAGGTGGTGGCGGTGACCGACTGTCTGGTGCCCTTCCCCAATTTCCCGGCAGATATTGCCATGACTCGGGTGGATTACGTGTGCGTGGTAGATGCCATCGGCATCCCGGAGAAGATCGCCACGGGAGCGGCAAAGCCTACCACAGATACCAGAAAGCTGATGATGGCGGATTACTGCACCCAGGTGGTGATCAATACGCCTTACTTTAAGGACGGCTTTTCCTATCAGACCGGAGTAGGCGGCGCGTCCATTGCCTCCGCAGCTTCCCTGGCCAAGATCATGGAGGAGCGGGGGATCAAGATGGGGTTTGCCGTAGGAGGCATGAGCAAAGGGATGGTGGATATGCTGGATAAGGGCCTGGTAGGAAAACTGCTGGACACCCAGGATTTTGACCTGTTTGCGGTTAATTCCGTAAAACGGCCCAACCACCACCGGATCAGCGCGGGCGCCTATGCCAACCCGTTCAACAAGGGAGCCTTCGTCAACAAGCTGGACTATGTAGTGCTGGCAGCCCTGGAGGTGGACGTGCATTTTAACTGCAACGTGGTGGTCGGCTCCAACGGCGTCATCACTGGCGCTCAGGGCGGCCATCCGGACGCGGCCCAGGGAGCAAAATGCACCATCGTGATCTGCCCCCTTCTCCAGGGACGGATCCCGGCCATCTGTACCGATGTGACCACGGTGACCACGCCGGGAGAGAGCATCGACGTGGTAGTGACGGATTACGGCGTGGCGGTGAACCCGGCCCGGCCAGAGCTTTTAGAGGCGCTCCAGAAGGCGGACTGCGTTCCGTTAAAGACGATTGAGGAGCTGCGGGATATCGCCTACAGCATCGTAGGGACCCCGAAGCCGGTCCAGTTCGGAGAGCGGATCGTGGGGATCATTGAGAGCCGGGACGGCACCATCATGGACGTGGTGCGGGAGGTCAAGTGACCGGCAGGCAATGAAAATTTTTGATAAGGGGTATGAAAAACGGTCATAGGGAAAATGCTGGGATATTATTGACTTTTCAACAAAATGGACCTATGATTTTGTTGAAGCTTCAATAAAATAAAAGGAGGAGAAACATGGGTAGCAAAGAAAATGGCAAAGAGGAAAAGGGCAGACAGATCACCGTCGCAGGCGTGGTCATGCTGGTTCTGGCGGTCCTGGTTTTTTCCGGCGCATTTACCAACGCCGAAGGCCCCTTAAAGGTAGTGGATTTTACGAATCTGTTGGGAACATTTGGAGAGATCGCGGACGGCGTATCATTCCGCGGGAATGGCGGGGGAAGCGCCCGGGACGGCTTTATGTTCGCGCTGACCCTGGCCCCCACGGTCATGGCCGCCATGGGACTCATCGAAGTGTTTGAGAACTACGGAGCGTTAAAGGTAGCGGGAAAGCTCCTGACCCCGATCATGAAGCCGCTGATGGGCGTTCCCGGAGAGGCCTCTCTGGCCCTGGTAGGCAGCTTAAGCAGCTCAGACGCAGGAGCAGCGATGACGAGAGAGCTTTATGATTCCGGACAGCTTACGGAGGATGAGCGGGACATCTTCACCACGTTCCAGTATTCATCGGCAGGCATCATCGCCAATTACTTCGGCGGAGCAAGCCCTCTGTTTGAGTACATGATCGTAGGCTCTGGCGTACCGTTTGTGTATCTGTTTATTTTAAAATTTGTGGAAGCAAACATCATGCGAGCCTTTATCGCTTTCTGGCGGAAAAAGGACGGAGCAAAGAATGACCGGGCCGCGGCGCAGCCGGCGAGCTAAGGAAAGGAGATACACATGGAAAAGAGAAATGTATTTACCGCGTTTCAGGACGGCGTACGGAAGGGCTGGGGGATTTTTGTAAAGAGCATGATGCCCAGCATCGTCATGGCTTACACCTTTATCTATATTCTGGAGACCACCGGGCTGATGGATATCCTTTCCAATATCTTCTCGCCGGTCATGGGGATCTTCGGGCTGCCGCCCATCTCCATCGTATGTCTGGCGACCGTATTCTTCAGTAAGGCCGGGGGCTGCGCCACTGCGGCGACCTTCGTGGCAGACGGGCTGCTGACGCCGCTTCAGGCGACGATCCTGTTCCCCACCATGTTCTTGATCGGAGGGACCATCACCCAGTGGGTGCGGATCATCAGCGTGTGCGGCACCAGCGCAGTGCGTCAGAAATGGATCATCATGATCCAGTGGGGACTGGCTTTCGTATCCCTTTGGATCTCCAGGATCGTGTTCCCCATCTTTGCCTGATCCGTTTACAGGGAAGCATCGGGAGCCGGGGCGGTTCCCGGCGGATCCTCCTGGAGGGCTAACTGGATGAAATGCTCCATCTCCGGGGATTCCCACTTATGCTTATGGTAGAAGATCTGGCGGTACAGCACCCGTTTGAAATCAGAGACGGGAAGCAGGGAAAGGCTTCCCTCCGCCACCGCCTTCTCCACGGCAAAATAAGGCAGGTAGGAGATCCCGCCGTTCTCCCGGAGGACGCGCATGATAAATTCCGTGCTGCTGGCTTCCAGGAACGGGGTGATGGACATCCCCTTAGATTCCAGGAAGTCGTCCAGCTCCTTCCGGTAATTCTCATTCTGCTCCGTCAGGTAGAAGGGATACCCCATCAGTTCTTCCAGGCAGAATACCTCCTTCCGGACCGGAAGGTAGCCGGCGGGAGCCACGAACACGATGGATTCTTCCACCTCCAGGACCTTATTCCACTCCGGGTTGTGCCGGGGTCGGTCCAGGATGTAGATCAGATCCAGCTGATTGGCCTCCATCATGGCGATCAGCTCTCTGGGGGACGCAGTGGTGATCCGCAGCGGGACTCTGGGATGGTTCTGCCGGAAATCCCGCAGGATCGGAGGAAGCTTGTAGCAGCAGAGAGATTCCAGGACGCCGATGTGGAGCGGATTGTGAAGCTCGCCGTCGTCGGTGCAGATAGCCTTGGAGCGGTTGATCTCCCGCATGATATTGGCCGCATATTCAGAGAACTGGGCCCCCTTAGGCGTCAGGGATACCCCCTTTCCCATCCGGTCGAACAGCCGGATGCCCAGCTCCGTTTCCAGCTGCCGGATCTGAACGGTCACGGCGGATTGGGAGTAGCCTAAGAGCCTGGCGGCTCCGGAAAAGCTCTGTGTCTGGGCCAGGGTAAGGAAGGTTTGGATCTGCCGCAGTTCCATGGGGTTCCTCCTTTGTGTGGATTTCTCGGAAAACAACAATGTAACTTATGATGATTATATAACAGCAAGAAAGGGCAGTCAAACCAAATGTCTACGATCAGTGTATTTGATGTGCTGGGGCCCAATATGATCGGCCCTTCCAGCTCCCATACGGCCGGGGCGTGCGCCATCGCCCTGCTTGCCAGAAAAATGATAAACGGCACCCTGACGGAAGCAGAATTTACCCTGTACGGATCCTTTGCCAAAACCTATCGGGGACATGGAACGGACCGGGCTCTGGTAGGCGGGATTCTGGGCTTCCAGACGGACGACCCGCGGATCCGGGACGCTTTCTCCATTGCGGAGCAGCAAGGCGTTGCCATCCGTTTCCGGGTCAATACGGAGGAGACGGAGATCTATCCCAATACCGTGGATATCCGGCTGAAAACCGCCGAAGGAAAGCGGCTCTGCGTGCGGGGAGAATCCATCGGCGGCGGAAAGATGCGGATCGTCCGGATCAATGGAGTGCCGGTGGATTTCTCCGGAGAGTACAGCACCATGATCGTGCGGCAGCAGGATAAGCCGGGAGTGATCGCTCATATCACAGGATGCCTTGGAGAAAACGACATCAATATCGCGTTTTTGAAGCTGTATCGGGAGGAGAAGGGGCTGACGGCCTACAGTATCGTGGAGTCGGACGAGACCCTGACACCGGATATCGCCGACCGGATCTTACAGAACCGTTTTGTGGACGACGTGATGCTGATACAGGTATAGGAGGAAGCCATGAATTTCAGAAACGCGCAGGAACTGCTCCTGCTGTGCAGGGAAGAGAAATGTCTCATTTCAGAGATCATGATCCGGCGGGAGTGTACGCTCCAGGAGAAAACCAGGGAGGAGGTCCTTGGGCAGATGGGAAAGGCATGGGAGATCATGCAGCATTCTGCCCACGACCCCATCCAAAACCCGACCCGGTCCATGGGAGGGCTGATCGGCGGGGAGGCTGCCCTCTTGACGGCCAGCCGGCTGAAGGGGAAAACATTCTGCGGGGAGACGGTGACCAGGGCCATCACCTACGCCATGGCCGTTCTGGAAGGCAACGCGACGATGGGGTTAGTGGTAGCCTCCCCTACCGCCGGATCCTCCGGCGTGGTCCCAGGCGTTTTGCTGGCGCTGAAGGATACCATGGGGCTGGAGGATGAGGAAGTGATCCGGGCCCTGTTCCATGCCTCTGCCGTGGGCTATCTGGCCATGCGGAACGCAACGGTGGCCGGGGCCGTGGGAGGCTGTCAGGCAGAGGTAGGAACCGCCTCGGCCATGGCGGCGTCGGCGGTGACAGAGCTGCTGGGCGGAACGCCGGAGCAGTCGCTGAACGCGGCCTCCATTGTTCTGATGAATATGCTGGGACTGGTGTGCGACCCGATCGGGGGTCTGGTGGAGTGCCCCTGTCAGATGCGGAACGCCGCCGGAGCGGCCAACGCCTTGATCGCGGCAGAGATCAGCCTCAGCGGAGTAAAGCAGCCAATCCCCTTTGACGAGATGCTGGAGGCCATGTACGCCGTTGGAAAACGGCTGCCTCAGGAGCTGCGGGAAACGGCCATGGGCGGCTGCGCCGCCACACCCACAGCCTGCGCGCTGTGCGGGAAGAAACATGAGAGAAGCCAGGCATCCTAACCGGGATTCCTGGCTTCTTGGTATAATGGGATCAGATTGGCATCCATCAGGCTGAGGAGCTTTGCCAGCTTCTGGGCGTCCCGGGCGTTGATGCCCTTGTACAGCTCGGCGTTGGTGCTGTTGACCAGATCGTCCATCCTCCGGTTCAGCTCCAGCCCTTTCGGGGTGGCGGACAGGACCCAGTCCTTCTTGTTGTGCTCCGAATGGGCCTTGACCACCAGCCCTTTATCGATCAGCTTTTTCAGCGCCTTGGTGGTGGAGGAACGGTCCACTTTTAAGAGGAACGACAGCTTTTCCTGATTGATCCCCGGATTCTCCGCGATCCTAGTCAGGAACGCATGCTGTCCCCGGGTCAGGCCGAATTTAGAAAACTGGGCTTCCCGGATCGTATCCAGACACCGGTAGATATCCAGCAGGTGCCGGGTCATGATCCGCATCTCTTGCTCATCCATCGTGCACACCTCCCTGTGTATTTCTTTCTATCTTAGAGGATTCCTTCGGAAAAATCAATGCTTAATACAAGCGTCCCCTGCCGGCGGGAATGGCCTCGATCGGCTCCACCGCTTCCGGCAGCAGTCCATGCTCACGCCCTAAGGTCTTTACCAGCTCCGTTAAGTACCGTCCATGGATGCCGATCCCGGTACTGGCCGGATAGGCAAAGATGATCTTTCGGCTGAGGACCGGACGCTCTATGGAAAAATAGGCGAACCGGTCGGAGATCCCCAGCCGCACGGCTGTCTGTGACGGAGTCACGATCAAGCCAACTCCCTCGGCTGCTACCCGCATGGCAGTCTCATGACGCCGGAATTCCCGGATAAACCGGTAGTATAGGCCGTTTCGCTCAAACATGAATTCAGAAAGCCGCCGCAGCTGTGTTCCTTTATTCAGGGCAAGGAACTTCTGGCCTTCCAGATCCTTGGGAGAGATCAGATAGGGGGTGGTCAGGGTGTTGCGGGAGAGATCAAAGTTACGGGCAAAGGGATGTTCCCGGGAGCAGGCGATCACGATCGGATCGTCTGCCACTACATCAAAGGCGATCTGGCTGGAGGAAACGGGGAGGGTGGTAAAGCCCAAGTCTACTTTGCCGTCCAAGAGCAGATTCTCCACATCCGGATGGGTGCCTTCGATCGTCTGCAGGTCGATGTTGGGGAAATGGCGGCTGAAGGCGGGGATCAGATAGGGAAGCCATACGGTGCCCCGGTCGCTGGTGATACCCAGCCGCAGGCGGCTTTTCTGGGAAGTGGCAATCCGGTTCATCTCATCCATCAGATGCTCATACAGGTTCAGGATCTTTTCCGCTTCATCCAGGAACAGCTCTCCCGCATAGGTAAGGCGGATCGGAGTGTAGTCCCGGTCAAACAGGCGCACTCCCAGTTCCCGCTCCAGCTGGGTCAGAGACTTGGTCAGGGCCGGCTGGGACATGTACAGAGACTCCGCAGCCCGGGTCATATTCTGGTATTTGGCGATAGCGGTCACATATTTAAACTTGTTGATATTCATGGTTTTCCCCCTGCAGCTTCGTTCTGTTTTGAGAATAACAAAAAGTTATGATAAAGTAAAGCTTTTGCATTGGATTTTTGTTGAAAATCCATGTATCCTTACAATATAAACAATGGATTTGAAAAAAACACAAATCACATTGAACAAAAAATACCGGTATTTCACGAAACTTTCAATCACATTTTTTATAGTATGGAGGGAACGATTATGAGCAGCACAAAGGAACGGATCCATCAGATCGCGGAGGACAAGTCCGCCATCATTGCAGATATGAACCAGTCGTTATGGGGTTACGCGGAATACGGTTATCAGGAATTCAAAAGCGCGAAGAAGCTGACCGACGTGTTAAGAGCCGAGGGCTTTGAGGTAGAGACCGGGATCGCCGGGATTGAGACGGCATTTGTAGGAACCTATGGAAGCGGTTCTCCCGTGATCGGCATTCTGGCAGAGTATGACGCCCTGCCCAACTTAAGCCAGGAGGCCGGCAAGACCGACCGCCGTCCCATCGAGGGACAGAAATACGGCCATGGCTGCGGGCACTGTGCCCTGGGATCCGGCGCCGTAGGAGCCGCCCTGATCGTAAAAGAGTATTTACAGGAGACCGGCAAGCAGGGTACCATTAAGATCTTCGGATGCCCCGCAGAGGAGACCGGCTTCGGCAAATGCTTTATGGTAAGAGAGCACTGCTTCGACGGACTGGATATCTGCTTCAGCTGGCATCCCATGGACACCACCCGCTGCTTTACCAGAAGCGCCGCTTACTACAAAGTAAGATTTGACTTCAAGGGCAAGGCCGCTCATGCCGGCAGAGCGCCGGAGGACGGCAGAAGCGCTCTGGACGCCTGCGAGCTGATGAACGTCGGTGTCAACTATCTGCGCGAGCACGTTATTTCCACTGCCCGTATGCACTATGCTTACTTAGACTGCGGCGGCGACGCTCCCAACGTTGTACAGGAAACAGCTTCCCTCCTGTACTTCGTACGCAGCCCGCGTCTGAAGATCTGCCAGGATATCCTGGAGCGGGTAAAGAAGGTTGCCCGGGGCGCGGCGATGATGACGGAGACCGAGGTGGATATCAAGGTTCTGGGCGGTATGAGCGATTACATCCCCAACCCCACCGCATCTCAGCTTTTATCCGATGCGTTCGTGGAGCAGGGCGGACCGGACTTCGGCGAAGCAGAGTTTGCCATCGCAAGAGAGTTCCTGGCCGCAATGTCTGACGAGGACAGAGAGAAAGCGCTGGAGGCTGGTTCCAGAGTGAACGGCATCTCCAAAGAGGAATTTGCCGCCCGTCCGATGAATACCACAGTCCTGCCGTTCTGTGAGAAGGACCGGGAGACCATGTCCACCGGTTCCACCGATGTGGGCGACGTCAGCTACAATATCCCCACCGGTCAGTACCGGGTTGCCATCGGCGTACCGGGGATCACCACGCATACCTGGCCCTTTACCGCCATCGTAGGCACTTCTATCGGCGATAAGGCCAGCCAGGCAGTAGCAAGAGGCATCGCAAGAGCCTGCACCATGGTATACGAGGATCCGTCCGTGACCGAAAAAGCGAAGCAGGAGCTGCTGGATGAGACCAAAGGCGAATACTTATCCCCGCTTCCCGAAGGGGCAAAACCGGGAGAGGGAATGTAATCACAGGATACCAGGGCTGAAAAGCCGGTATCAGACCACTACATAAGAACCATGGGGAATATGGGGATTTAGGAGGAAGGTATGACATTTAATGAAATTATGAACAGTCCGCTGCTTTATGGCCTGGTGGGGGCAGGAATCGTCTATATTTTAATCTTCTGCGGACTGACATTCCGGAAAGCATACAAACATGGATTGGAGATCGGATTGACGGAAGAGAAGCTGAAGTCGGTGATCGTCTCCTCCGCTATCTACAGCATTGTTCCTTCTGTGTCGATCGTGGTGGGGCTGTTCAGCCTCGCTACGGTGATCGGAGTTCCCTGGTCCTGGTTCCGCCTGTCGGTTGTGGGCGCTGTGGCTTATGAAGTCACAGCCGCCGACATGGCGGCAACAGGGGCCGGATATGAGTCCATCGCGGCTTTGAACGCAGCGGGCGACACTTCAATCATCGGTACGCTGATGTTCGTGATGAGTATCGGTATCATGGGCGGTATGATCGGCGTTCTGCTGTTCGGCAAGAAGATCCAGACAAGCGTAGCCAACGCCAGAAATAAGAACGGAGCGCTGGGCGCGCTTCTGACCGGGGTCATGTCCATGGCCATCATCGAGGCATTGCTGCCGATGCAGATGATCAAAGGGCCGGTCCACCTGGCTGTGGCCGCAACAGCCTGCCTGCTCTCGTTCCTGCAGAGACAGTTTGTCCGGGCTACGGGGCTGAAATGGTATCGCAGTTTTATCATGTCTGTCACATTGATCCTTGGTATGGCCTCCTCCCTCTTTTGGGTGCAGGTGCTGGGATAGTTCAAATTTCTGGAGGATAGTATGAACGAAAATTACGAGAAAAGCATACACCGCCTTGGGCGGATCGGAGTGATCATCGGTATCGTATTTATGCTGGGGATCCCGGCGGTAGTCAGCGCAGTTTATGACGTATGGCCGTCAGGCATCGGAGAACTGGTTGCCGTAGGCGCCGGACTTCTGGCAGTATATATCCCGACCAATGTTTCGGAGGTGTTCGGATACACCCCGATCCTTGGTTCTGCCTCTTATATTACATTCCTGACCGGAAATGTAACACAGTTAAAGATCCCTGTAGTAGTCAACGCCCAGTCTCTGGTAGACGCAGCTCAGGGAACCGACGAAGGGGATACGGTAGCCGCCATCGGCGTGGCAGTTTCCTCTGCCGTTACCACCGTTATCATTGTGATCGGCGTGATCCTTCTCGTGCCGCTGCGGCCAGTCCTGATGAGCCCTACGGTACAGACTGCTACCAACTATCTGCTGCCGGCTCTGTTCGGCGGACTGCTGTGGAACTATGTGAATGACAACTGCGGCGAGTACCGGGCCAAGAATAAGACCCTGACGCTGATCGTTCCGATCCTGGCAGTACTGATCGTCAACCAATTCTATCCCCTTTCCGGAAAACAGGGGTATGTCGTGATCGGATGTATGGCACTGAGCGTTCTGTGCGGTTACGTATTGTATAAGACGGGGATCATTAAGATGACGCCGAAGTCATCTTCCTAAAAGACAGAAGCTGGGAGTTGCTGCGCTGAGGGGTCAGCGGGCAGCTCCGTTTTTTGGTGCGCCCGGGCGGGTGCACGTTCTAGGAAAAGGTAATATTCAGGCTTTGGATATACACATCCCTCTGCATAGAAGCATTCAGCACGGCGTTGGGATACCGTTCCAGCAGCCCCTGGACGATCCTCAGTCCGTTCCCGCGGCCCGCTCCCTTGGAGGACTGCCCGGGACGGACGCCCTGATGCCGGGTTTCTTCGGTTACGGGATTTTTTATCACATAAGAGCAGCCGGTTTCGTTTCCGGCGATTTTTACCTCCAGCGTTCCATGGGGAAGCTTCTCGGCTTCCTCGATGGCGTTGTCCATCAGGATGCCTAAGATCCGGGTCAGGTCGATGATATCGATCCCGGTCTGAAAGGTTTCCGGGTCCAGGGCTACTTCAAAATGCAGGGAAAGCTCCTGCTGCAGCGCCTGGGAGAGCTTGAGATGGAAAAAGGCCCGCAGAGCCTCCCCGGGGATCTGATACAGCTGGGAGAGCAGGGCGCTGGTTTCTATCGTCCGGACAGAATACGGGTAGATCTTCTGCCAGAAAAAATCTTTCATTTCCTGATCATCACTTCGGTCAACAAACGATCCCATTGTGAAGAAGATATTTTTGATATCGTGCCGCATTTCCTGCATGGCGGATAGATTCCGGTCCCAATCCTCATAGTAGGACGCAAGCCCCTCTTTCTCCCACTCGTGGAATGTGGCGCTGTCCCGGTAATAGACGAACCGGAGCAGCAGCAGGAGAAAGGGACACTGAGCGCCTAAAAAGGTCAGGCACATCAGCGGGATCAGCAGGGAGACAAACGCGTTCTGCATCCGGGCCAGGGTGGCGGGAAGATACATCAGGGTAAAGGTGAAAAGAAGGAGGCCGGAGAGAAAGAAAAATCCCTTCTCAATGGGGCGGCAGGAGGCGCCCAGACGGTTTAACTTCTCCAGCTGTCTGGCCGCCTTGACCCGGATCAGCCACGCGGCGGACAGGAAACCTCCCCCCGTCACTGCGGCAGGGACCAGGTATCCCAAAAGAGGGCTGGAAAGCCAGCTGCGTGCTGCGGGAGCCAGGAACAGGAAGATCAGGGTCCAGCTGTACATCGAAAAGGACAGGAGTACAAACAGGAAATAACAGTGGAACTGATTCCCCCGGAGTGTGCCAAGTCCCAGCCAGGCAGCGGTATAAAGGGCGCAGAATACGATCCAGAAGATCCAGAGATGCCCCATGACCGCGCTGGTGCTGTTAAACAGCCGGGCAGGGAACAGCAGGGCGGCAAACAGGAAGCCGTAGTCCAGCGGCCGCAGCGGCAGCAGATCCAGGATCCGGACCTGGGCGGTGAGCAGGGCGGCAAGGCAAAGAGAGAGAAACCATTCGGAGGGAATGCTGGCGGTCCAGACCCAGGCGATCTGCAAAAGAGAGAGCAGGAGCGCCAGCGCCATTTCCCAGAAACCCCTAAGCCGGCTTTTCAAGAAGAACACCGCAGCGGCAAACGCCGCAAAGTGGAAAAAGTATCGTCCGAATTCTTTCAGCGATTGCAGAAACAGCTCTGATATCTGCGGCAGATAGGGGCCGCCTCCAAAAATGTCAATCATCGTTTCATCTTCCCTCCTTTGCGCTGCATGCCGCCAGGATCTCCCGCCGTTTCCCCAGGGCATAGGTGACAGATTCCCCGTTGGACAGCTTTAAAAGACCGTTTTTCAGGGAAAGGATATGCTGCTTGCTGACGACCACTGAGCGGTGGCAGCGGATAAAGCCGTCTCCCAGCAGCTCCAGGGCATGCTCGATGGTATCCCGGACCGTGATCTGAGAGCCATCAAAGGTGTGATAGCAGATGGCATGGGGAATAGATTTGACCGAATCCACATACAGGATCTGGGAAACCGGAAGCTCCGCCGTCTCATCTATGCCAAGAGGAAGCCGCAGCACGGCCTCTTGGGCAGGAACGGCCTCGCCGCCCTGACCGGCGGCCATGTTCAAGTAACGGCTATATTCGGAGATCATGGCTTTCTGATCCGGCGTTTTCTCGATCAGACCAAAGGCCTGGATCCCGCTTTTCAAAATATCCATCCCCTTTTCCGTGTGGCTGGTCACAAATACGATCTTAGCAGCCGCGTCTTTCTGATAGATCTGTTTTACCAGGTCGATCCCGTTCAGTTCCTCTTTTCCAAGATCAAAATCCAGAAAATAGAGAAACGGGCCGGAGGAACGGCCTAAAAATGCCAGCAGCTCGCTGCCAGAGGAAGCGATGCAGGATATCCGCGCCTGGACTCCGCTTTTTTGGATCGCGGCTTCCACAAGAGCAGTCACAAGGCGGAGGGTAAAGGGATCGTCGTCGCAGAGGATCAGGTTCAGCATACAATTCACATCTTTCTGTCTGGTTTTTACGGTTTACATTTTAACAGATTTTATTTTTTGTGGATAGCCCCTGTCCTGAACAGAGGAAATCTGTCCGGAAATAGGTGATAAACGGAGAATTTGGGACAGAGACGGCCTTTCCGGGACAGATTCCCCAAAAAGACGAAAAACTATGATATCCTGTGGCTGCCTCCAAAGAAAGTCAGGTCAGACATGGCCTTTTTGCAAGAAACCTTTTTTGCAAGGAGCTTTTGGAGGAACAGACCAATGGGAAAGGAATCATGGAATATGAAAGATGTATCTGAAGGGAGCGCACGGATCCCCGAAAAGCGAGAAGACAGGAGACTGATGGCGCTGGATGGAGTCAGAGGGCTGGCGGTGGCCGGCATGTACATCCAGCATTTTGCTTTAAATGAGAGAAACGGAGGGCTGGTGTCAGGAAATACCATGATCCTGTTCATGCTCTGCTCAGGGATCTCCTATGCTCTGATGGAACAGGGAGCCAGGCGGAAAGGGATGGCGCCGGAAACGCTGCGGACGCGGATCCTGGCGCGGTCGTTGCTCATCGACCTGGCGGGATATGTGCTGATCCTGCTGAATGGCCCGTTTGGGGTGGTCCTGCCTGCCTACGCCATGCTGTTTCTCCTTGCCATGCCGCTGCATGGCCGATCCAGAAGGCAGCTGCTGGCAGCTTCCGGATTGCTGTTTTTGCTTAGCCCGCCGCTGATGGTTATGGGGCTGAGCCTGCTTTCCGGGGCGGCGCTGTTGGAGGACATGGCAGGAGGCCCCTTATCCGCCCTTGCCTGGGCTCCGGTATTCGTACTGGGAATGGCGATCGGACAGATGGATCTGCGGGACCGCCGGCTGCCGGCAAGGCTTGCGGCAGCTGGAACAGCGATCCTGATCCCGATCACCTGGTTTTCCCGCTCTGTGCTGCCCGGACTCCGGGAACAGATAGAAAACTGGATGGTGCAGGCGATGGCGGCCGGTGTCCCGGAACCGGACCTTTACGCAGTCTGGCCCCGGAACACCCAGCCGATCATGTGGAACATGCTCTTTGTGGACGCTCCTCAGGGTGGTTCTCTGTTTGAACTGCTGTCTGGGACCGGGCTTTCGCTGATCCTGTTAGGGGCGTTCTTATGGCTGGACCGGGGAAAGGCGGCGGGACTCTTAAAGCCCTTCGCTGCTGCGGGAAAGGCTGCTCTGAGCCTGTATATGGCTCAGTTCCTTCTGGCCTGGGCGCTGATCCTTCTGGGACTGGAGGAAACCCTGTCTATTTTGGGAGGGATTCCCTTTGGGGATTTTCTGGCAGCGGGGGCTGTTCTTGCGGCCGGGTGGCTGCTGGGAGACGGGAAGGGAGGGCCGATGGAACGGCTGCTCCGACGGTTTGAGGGGTGGTTCCTGGAGTCGGGGAACTTAGTGCAGCAGGCTTAGAACGGCAGGCTTCCTAGCTCCTTCTAACCGGCCCGGCGCTCCTCCGCACCACCAGTCGGTTCTCTAAGCAGAGATCCCGGGGCCGAATCCCCGTTTCCATATATTCCATCAAAAGGTGGGTCCCCTCTGCCCCCAGCTGGACAGTATTGCGTTCCACGGTGGTCAGATAAGCGTCCGAGTGGCCGGCAAAGTCCCAGTTGTCATAGCCGGTGAGGGAAAGCTGGTCTGGGACCGCCAGTCCCAGTTCCCGGGCGGCATCCAGAGCCCCCAGGGCCATTTCGTCGTTGAAGCAGAGCAGAGCGGTCAGCTCCCGGTGCTTCTGGAGCAGGCGCAGGGCGGCAGATTTCCCGGAGCGGTAGCGGTAATTGCCGGACTCCACCGGGAGCTGGCGGGGGGAAAGACCGCGGGTCTTGGCGGCCGTCCACCAGCCGGCATGGCGGATCAGGGTAGTCTCCTCCCCCTGAGGACCCTCGATGATGCCGATGCGCCGGTGTCCGTAGTCCAACAGCAGTTCCATCGCTTTGGCAATGCCTCCGGCCTCATCGGTGGTGACGCAGGGGACGTCCAGGGGAAGCCGGTGAGAGATGGCAACCATGGGAATCCGTTTTTTTATAGCCAGCTGAAAAAAGTCCAGGTCCCGTTCCTGCTGAGAGAGAATCAGATAGCCGTCGCAGGGGCTGGAGCACACGGCCTCCGGCTTTAGGCGGTCCAGGTTTTGGATCAGGAGGCGGCAGCAGGGCGGGAGTACGTCGTAAACGCCCACCAGGATCTGATGGAGGACATAAGGGGAGGAACTGCGGCTGATGGACGAAACGCACAGTCCGATGGTCCGGATGCCGGACGGACTGACGGCGATGGCCATGCGGGGAGGTACGTAGCCCATTTCCCGGGCGATGCGGAGAATCCGCTCTTTTTTAGCCGGAGCAACGGGGCCCCGGCCGGATAAGGCCCGGGATACCATCGCATTGGATACTCCCGCTTTCTGCGCAATATCTTTTATGGTTGCCGCCATTGAAAATCTCCCCCTAATCCCATTGCTTTGACGGTATCATATCATGACGGCAGATTTTTGTCACGTATTTGGACAAGTAGAATAAGAAAAGTGAAAAAAGTGAAACAAAATTCGAGAAATGCTGATAATCTAAAGGGCAAAGTTTGGCGGCTATTTGGATATATTTTTTTGAAATATCTGGTAAGATAGGAAGCAGATAAGCGCTTATGGAAACGATGACCAAGATGCAGGATTATCAGGAGGGCAAGATGAAAAAAGGGAAAAGGCAGGCAGCGCTGCTGCTGGCAGCGGCCATGGGGATGGCGTTGACCGGATGCCAGACAGGCACAGATCAGGCGGCGTCAGCGAATACTGCGGCATCAGCGGAACCATCCGCTGCAGGACAGGACGGAGCAGGACAGGTGGCATCGGAACAAGGCGGCCCGGAGGCAGCGGTAAGCCAAGAGGCGTCTGGTGAGAACGCAGGCGCGGATCAGGAGCCGGTGACCATCCGGTTTTCCTGGTGGGGAGGTGACTCCAGACATGAAGCCACAGAGAAGGCAGTGCAGGCCTTTATGGAGAAATATCCCTGGATCACTGTGGAGAACGAGTACGGCGCCTGGACTGGCTGGGAGGAAAAGCAGTCGTTGAACATCCTGACCGGTGAGTGCGCGGACGTGATGCAGATCGGTTCCAACTGGGTGACGGACTACAGCCAGGGCGGTACCTCTTATCTAGATCTGTATCAGTATGGAGATATCATTGATCTGAGCCAGTTCCCGGAAGAGCAGATGAAGCAGAATGAGGTGGACGGAAAGCTGATGGCCATTCCCATTTCCCTGACCGGACGGCTGTTCTACTGGAATAAGACCACCTTTGACACCATTGGCTGTCCGATCCCCACTGATGAGGAATCTTTGCTGGCGGCGGGAGCGGCGTTCCGGGCGTATGACGAGGAATATTATCCCATGGCTTTGATGGAGTATGACCGGATGATCTTTCTGGTGTATTACCTGGAATCCAAGTACGGGAAGGACTGGGTGACTGACGGCGTTCTGAATTACACGCCGGAGGAGATCGCGGAAGGACTGGCGTTCGTCAGTCAGTTAGAGGACGCCCATGTGCTGCCGACGGTGGCTGCCATCAACGGCGATATGGCAGATTCCCTGGATAAGAATTCCAAATGGATCGATGGAAAATATGCAGGTCTGATGGAATGGGATTCGGCGGTGACCAAGATGAAGGACGCCATGGAAGGCAGTGTGAATCAGCCGGGACAGGAATTCGTGATCGGAGAGTTTCTTTCCTTTGGTGAGCACCAGGGCGGATTTACCAAAACTTCCATGAGTATGGCGATCAAGGGCAATACGGAGCATCCCAAGGAAGCGGCGATGCTGGTGAATTTCCTGTTAAATGAGCCGGAAGGTGTGGAAATCTGCTCTACAGAACGGGGAGTTCCCTGTTCTGCGGCTGCAGTAGAATGCTTAAAGGAAAAAGGACTCGGCGACGCGCTGACCATGGAGGCCAATGCCAAGGTGCTGGATTACAGCAAATTCACCCAGGATCCCCAGTTTGACAATAGTGAGCTGAAGGCCAATCCCGACGGCTTATACTATAAGGTGTTCGGACGCCTGAGCGCCCGGGAGTTAAGCCCGGAGGATGCGGCGCAGATGCTGTACGACGGGATCACGGAGATCCTGGAGGAAAATCAGTAACAGGAAAGGCAGAGAGCCATGAAGGTATTTTCTGAAACCATTCTTCTGCCGGAAGCCTGCCGGCAGGACGGGGCCTTTGTCCCGCCGGCAGAATTTACCGGCTATCTGCTGGAACCGGCGGAAGAACAGGAGAACGAACGGGAGAACGACGGGAATCCATCCCAGGTCCGCGGGAGAAAGGCGGTGATCCTTTGTCCCGGAGGCGGGTATGAGCATCTGTCCAGCCGGGAAGGGGAGGCCGTAGCCATGCAGTATTTGGCAAGAGGCTGTCAGGCCTTTGTGCTGCGCTACAGCCTGGCGCCGGCACGATTTCCCCGGGCGCTTTGGGAACTGGCGGCCCTGACGGCCCGGATCCGCAGTCAGAGCGAGGCCTGGGGGATCGATCCGGAGCAGGTGATCGTTTCCGGATTTTCCGCCGGAGGCCATCTGGCCGGCTGTTTGGGGACGCTTTGGCCCAGGGAATTTGCGTGGAAGCCTTTGGGACTTCAGCCGGAGCAGATCCGTCCCGACGGGCTGATCCTTTGCTATCCGGTGGTCACTGCGGGGGCTTATTGTCACGAGGGCTCCATCGAACAGCTTCTGGGAGAGCGGAAGAACGAAAAGGACATGCGGGAACTGATTTCCCTGGAAAAGCAGGTCGGTCCTCATATGCCCAGGACGTTTCTCTGGCATACCTTCTCTGATCAGTCTGTGCCGGTGGAAAATAGCCTTCTGCTGGCTTCCGCCATGGCGGAGCATGAGATCAGTCTGGAGCTGCACATTTATCCCACAGGCTGCCACGGCCTGTCCCTGGCGACGGAGGAGACCTCCGGCGGTCAGGCACGTTATGTGGAGCCTGGGTGCCAGAGCTGGATGGAACTGGCGGGAAACTGGCTGGAGCGCAGCTTTCCGGCGCGGTGAAGACAGAACGGCAGCATAGAAAAAAGAGCTGTGCACAGGATGTTCCTGCTGTTCACAGCTCTTTTATGATGGTATGCAATTTTTCCAAGTAAAAAGCCAGGAAATCATTCCTGGCCTTTTGCTATGACCTCACCGGGAATCGAACCCGGGTTTACGCCGTGAGAGGGCGTCGTCTTGACCGCTTGACCATGAGGCCAGAATCGAGGCGACAAGATTCGAACTTGCGACCTCTGCGTCCCGAACGCAGCGCTCTACCAAGCTGAGCCACGCCTCGAAGCGAACTCCCTTATTCTAGCATTAAGTTTCAAAAAAAGCAAGAGGAAAATGAAAAAAAATTAAAAAAATTTGGGAAATTTGGAAAAAGCCGTGAAAGGGGGCCGTTTCCCGGTCATTCCAACAGCTCCGCGATCTTATTGTTGAGGGAGATCACCGTATCAATGATGGCCTGATCGTCAAAAAGGCAGCGCCTCTGGAGCGCGTAGAAACCGCCGTAGACGCCGTAGGTCAGCACCACGTTGGCAACCGCGTCGTTTTGATATTCTGGTCTGAGCCCAAAGAGGGTTTCCTTCAGCCCGTTTTCCAGGCAGACTAGAAAGGAA
>DVLJ01000200.1 GCA_018715565.1 Candidatus Ventrimonas merdavium | reverse complement strand
ATACAGACAGTGCAGTCAGTTCCATATTCGGATTCAGACATCTTCCATTACTGTGTTATGGATTTCGTGGAAAAGAACGTCCGGATGACTACGCGCGATACAGAAGAATCCCCCTGGTCAGATTCGACGTTTCCATCGGGATGAACCAGAGAGGAGGACTTTATCTGCATGTTTCCTACCAGGGATTTCCATGAGAAAAAAGAAAAAACCATCTATAAACTTACCAATATTACATTCATGATATGCCTGACGGTAATGCTGATTTTCGGAAGCCTTTTTCTGACGGACACGATCAGCCGCGACATCAGCGCAGAGTCTTTTTATACCCTGAGCAGCGTCTCTACGGAAAGCTCAAAGGCCATTACGCAGATGCTGCAGAGCAGAGTGGATTATCTGAACAGTGTCTGGCTGCTGCTGAAAGAGGAAAAAGGGGATTCGCGGCAGGAAAGAATCCTGCGGCAGCAGAACCGAAGCAGCATTTACAATTTTGAATGGGTCGGATACCTTGACGTTAGCGGGAAAGGATGGAATAGCATCGGCCAGGATGTGGACTTGTCGCAGAGCCGGCTGTTCCATCAGATCATGTCGGGCAGCATCTGTATGGTGCAGAGTCCGATTCAGACGCCGGACGGTTGTGTGTGGAACGGCATTATCCTTGGGATTCCTGTTTATGATGATGAGGGTACCTTTGACGGATTTCTCTATCAGGTGTTCAGCCCGAAGGGCATCGCGTCCTTGCTGGATATCGGCGCTTTTGACGGACAGGCGAAGTTCTGCCTTATGGAGCAGGATGGAGCCATTGTAGCCACATCAGAGAACGGTATATTTGCAATCGGGGAGAATATTTTTGACCGTCTGAAGGAAGAAGGAGACGGCAACCAGGATTTTGCGGAAAAGATGGAAGAAGCTCTGATTGAGTCCCGGGACGGCGGAGGGTATTATTCGCTTTTAGGGGAAGGCTGGTTTGGCTATTACCTGCCCATTGTATTGCAGAGCAATGACGCAGAACTTTCCATCGGCATGCTCAGTACGCTGCCAGAAAATCTGGTGGAGATGCGGATTGACAATATCTTTAACTCGGTGCTCCTTTTGCTGATATTAGTCCTTTTCTATGTGGCGCTGCTGCTTCTTTTTTTGCTCCGGATGCAGCGCCGGCAGAAGCAGGAACTGGAGCGGCTGGCTTATCAGGATATTCTGACGGGTGAGGCAAACTATGAGGCGTTTAAGCGGGAGTTTAAGCGGCTGCAGGCAAAGGGCGGAATCCTGATGATCTGTGATATTGTAGAATTTAAGCTGATCAACCGGTATTTTGGCGCCAGGAAAGGCGATGCGGTTCTCCGGGAACTGGCAAAATTGTTTGCGGAATTGGACGGTCTTGGGAAAACCGTTGCACGGGTATCTGACGACCAGTTTATTTTCTTCTTCTCTGGCATGAAGGAGGCGGAGGTCCCGGAAAAATGCAGGGAATTAAAGGAACAGATTCTGGAAACCCTTCGGAAGCTGTATGTGAACCAGAGCAATCCGGTATTTGGATACTGCGTGACAGACGGCACAGAGCCGATTGAACGGCTGCGGGGCCAGGCGATGTTTGCCAAAAATCTTGCCAAGCTGGAGAGAGCGCTTTATCATGCTTATGATGAACAGGCAGCCATGGAACTTACGGACACACTTCTTCTGCTGGATGAGTTTGACCGGACACTGGAAGAAAGCGGAATGGAGGTCTGGTATCAGCCGAAGTATGATATCTGCCACAAATGCATTGGCGGAGCCGAGGCCCTGGTGCGCTGGCGCGGCAAAGATGGAAAAATCATTTCTCCGGGACGGTTTATCCCCCTTCTGGAAGAGCGGGGAAAGACTGCCAAGCTGGATGAGTATGTGTTTAAACAGGTTTGTTTCCAGCAGAAAGCGTGGCTGGAACAGGGACTGCCTGTGGTTCCGGTCTCTGTGAACATTTCCCGGGGCAGCCTGCTGGCTTCTGACATTGTACGCCGGTACTGTCAGATCCTGGATCAGTCCGGCGCGGATCAAAGCTGTGTCTATCTGGAGATTACCGAGGATTCGGTTCAGGCAGATGTGGTGAAAATCATCAAGACGTTCCGGCAGGAAGGCTTCTATATGCTGATGGACGACTTTGGAAAGGGAAGCTCCAACCTGGCAAATCTCCGGAGAGATTTGTTCCAGGGAGTCAAGTTTGACAAGAGCCTGATTGACCTGATCCGCTCTGAGGCGGAGGAAACGGTTCTCCGTTCTACCATACAGATGGTCCGCAGCATGGGCATGCAGATTACTGCAGAGGGAGTGGAAAAGCAGGAACAGGTTGATTTTTTGGAAAGCCTGGGATGTGATGAAATCCAGGGATATTTTTATTACCGGCCGATGGAGGCAGGAGCGTTTGCACAGCTGCTGGAGGCAGAGGCTGCTGATGGACGCCTGTTGGATGAGATAAAATGATAAGAGGGTATCCCCTCAAGTCACTTCATGACTTTTGGGACACCCTCATTGCCATATCCTATCTGTATGGATGGAGCGTCAGCGCTTCGCATCCAAAAACGACCGATGCTTCTTCGGCCGTTTCCGCGGCTTCGTCTGCTTCAGCACGGATTCGGATCGCTTCTTCTCCATGAGCAGGTCGAATTCCGCAGTGGACATGCCGATGTCCTTAAGGCGCGCCTGACGCCGCCGGTAGCGGGCCGTCCGTTCCGCTTCCTCCTTTTTCTCAATGTGGAATTTTAAGAACATCACGCCTGCCCCTGCCCCGGCTAATAGGAGCACGGCGGCCAGGACGATCCACACCTGGGAAGGGATCGACAGGGAAAATCCTTTGGACTCAGCGCCTCCGTCCGCGGAGGCTTCCGCCGGGAGCGGCGCGGCTCCTTCGCCGGAGAGGGCGCGTCCGTTTTGCCCAGAGCCGTCCCCACCTTCCTCCAGGTCCTCGTTCCATTCCTCTGCCAGCCAGATGCCGGAGCCGTTCTCCCCGGTCAGGGAGGTAGCGGCGGTGGTCCGGGGAACATCTGCCGGAGCCTCATCCGCGCCGGTAGGATCGGAGCCTGTCCTGGACCCGTCCAGGGTCCTGGCGCCAGCCAAGGTCCGGCTGCCCGCTGCTCTGCTGTCTGCCGTTCTGCCGATGTTCGCGCCGCTGCCGCCTTCTGTTCCGTTCCCGCTGCCGCCTTCCCCGCCGTCCGCATCTGTACCGGCAAGGGCTTCTGTGGCGGCGACCTCCACTGCAGGCTCCGTGGCCAGAGCCCCCAGCTCGTTGTGGATCAGATAGGCCGCGCCCACGGAATGACCGTTATATTCATAGGAGATCTGTGCGATCGCGTCTTCCGGAGCCTTGCCCCCCAGGTCGTAGGAAATGGAGGAGATCACATCAGAAAAATCCGCGGAGTCCGGCAGCGTGATCCGGCAGTCCTCCTGCACCCGCAGGATCGACAGATCCGTCGTCGGCAGTCCGGCGATGGACATGTCGTTGTGGACGGAGGAGTACGTGGTGTCCAGATCCGCCACGTTCCAGGTCTGGAAATTCTGGAAGCCAAAATCCAGCAGCTTCCGGGTGTCGGTGTAGTGGGTCTGATGGCCGTTCAGCACCACGGCGATCAGCTTCATGCCGTTCCGCTGGGCACACGTTACCAGGGTATTGCCGGCCAGGGACGTGTAGCCGGTCTTGCCGCCGATGATGCCGGAGTAGTATTCTGCGGCGTTCTTTTTTAACATCCGGTGGCCCGGATAGATCCGGAAGCCGTCAGGGTTCCGCTTGGTAGGCGGCAGATCGTAGTACAGCGTCGAATCGATGGTGACAAAGGTATCGTTCTGAAAGGCCGCCTGGGCGATCAGGGCCATATCGTAGGCCGAGGTATAATGGTCGGGATCGTTCAGCCCGCTGGGATTGTTGAAATGGGAATCCGTACAGCCCAAAGACGAAGCCTTCTCATTCATCAGCCCGGCAAACGCCTCCATCGAGCCGGATACATGCTCAGCCAGGGCGTTGGCCACCTCGTTGGCGGAGCGCAGCAGCAGGGCGTATAAGCAGTCCCGCACCGTCAGCTGGTCGCCCACGTCCATGCCCGCACTGGTGCTCCCCGGCTCCACGTTGAAGATGGCGTTCCGGGAAAAGGTCACTACCTCGTCCATATTGCAGTGTTCGATGACGATCAGCGCCGTCAGGATCTTGGTGATGCTGGCCGGATAGTAGGACGTGTGCATGTTCTTTCCATACAGCACCGCGCCGGAATCCGCGTCCATCACAATGCCGCCCTCCGCCGAAATGCTGAGATCGGAGGGCCAGGCCGCCGCCCCGTGGGCAGGGATACAAAATCCGCCGCACAGCAGGGTCAGACATAGAAAAAAGGATAATATCCGCTTCATGTTCATTCTCCAAGGAAATGCGATCAAGCTGCAAAAACATTACAGTTTAGTATACCGGAAAATGAGGGATAAGTAAAGGAAATATTACAAAACTGTTAAATCCAGGCCGCCGGCTCATGACTTCCCAGCCCGCCCCTGCCGCCGGATCAGCCAGATGCAGACGGCAAATACCGCGGCGACGGAAATCCCATAGGTGATCCCGATACGGGCCGCCGTATCCATGAAAAAGGGCTCCGGCACGATGTTGATCAGCAGGTCCGTGGCCGGATCCAGGATCCACAGGTCATTGTTGAAGAAGATCTCGTGGAAAACTACGAAATATCTGGAAAAATCTGTGGATATGATCCCTGCCAGCACCGCCAGGATTGCAAAGAACAGCCCTGCTCCGGCGCAGACCGTCCGAGGGAGCAGACGCTTCCAGTCCGCCTGGGTGACTGCCAGCAGGACCAGGCTCGCCGCTATCAGGACCAGGCAGGCCCGGCGGATGGCGATCGCCGCCAAAAACAGCCCGCGCACGTCCTCCATGTGGGCGATCTCCCGCTCATTAAAAAACTCCCGGGGCTCCCCGCCTACGATGGTGGGAACATGCAGATCCTCCCGGTCTCCCCGCAGGTAGGCCATCATCTCGTCCGTCACCTGGAGCAGGTCGTCCATCTCCATATCTACGGCGTCCAGTACCTCATATTTGGCGTATTCCTTCTCATAATATCCGGGGGTCCAGTAGGTCACCGCTTCCACGGACGTGATAAGCAGAGCGATCATCAGGGCAATGCCGCAGAGGATCCCCAGAGTGCGCTGAAACCATCTCATCATCGCTGCATCCTTTCTTTTCCTGGGTGGGAATAAAAATAACGCAGGACGGAACTGCCGGTCCGTCCTGGTGTCTCATGTGATCTCATTGTGACCAGTGTACTACACTTTGCCGGTACCGTCCAGTGGATTTTTGATGAAAAACGGTTGTGTTTCCGGAACCTGGTCATTATACTGGTAGGTAGAAAACCGGCTTGTCCGGAAAAGGAGAACCATGATGAACATCCATTTATCCGTATTTTTTATGATCGAGATCGTGGGCACCATCGCCTTTGCCTGCTCCGGCGCGCTGGTGGCCATAAAGAAAAACCTGGATCTGCTGGGGGTGATCGTGCTGGGCGTGACCACCGCGGTCGGCGGCGGGATGCTCCGGGACCTGCTGATCGGCATCCATCCCCCGGCATTGTTCGTGAATCCGGTATATGTCCTGGCGGCCTTTGTGGCTGTGCTGATCCTGTTCGCCTTTGTCCGCTACCGGAGGATCACCATGGAAGCTCTAAGCTCCCTGTGGTATGAGCGGGTGATGAACCTGTTAGATGCCATCGGCCTGGGGGCGTTCACCGTGGTGGGCATCGACACCGCCATCGGCGCAGGCTTCGGCGGCTATAAGTTCCTGATGATCTTCCTGGGAGTGATCACCGGCGTCGGCGGCGGGATCCTGCGGGATATGATGGCGGGAGAGACCCCGGCGGTGCTGCGCAAACACGTGTACGCCTGTGCGTCCCTGGCAGGCGCGGTCAGCTACGTGGCTCTGCGGAACGTGATGGACAACGGCTGGGACATGATCCTCAGCGCCCTTTTGGTGGTGGTGATCCGGGTCCTGGCAAGGCACTATAGGTGGAACCTGCCGCGGGCGATGTAAGGAGAGGCGGATGCGCCTGCGCCGCCCGCTGTTGCGCCGTTTTCAGGCCCTTTCCGCCTCCCTAGGCGCGGTCCCGCAGCAGAACGTTTCTGTCGTTCCTAGCCGGCAGAATGACCGCCTGCTGCCTCAGATATCAGAGCATCAGCAATAGATTGAGAGCCTGGTGCAGGCTATGGACGCCTGGATCAAAAAAGACCGTATCCAGATCCGGAGGATCTGCCTGGATGCGGTCTTTCATTCTCTTAACTGTAACATACGGACGAATACGGACGATAACATACGCGCGGTCCTGTGCGCGAGCATGGATATTGATCGATATTGATCTTTTGGGAGAGGAGGGGGCGGATTTTAAAATGGTTATGCGATCTGATTGAGTTTTTCGGAATGTTCCTGGATCACTTTCTTCATGATTGCAATGTCTTGCTCCATAGCTTCTAACTTTTCAATACCATTTGCATATCTGCGGTATGTATCGGTGTAGCATGTTTCTATATTTTGGAGTCTTGGCAGAATATCATTTTCCAGGGTGATTTTAATAGGCTTCAATTTTTCATCCATCATATTTGAAATAGCTATTAATAATTCGTTTTCGGTCATGATCATGTTCTCCTTTCTTGGAAATGACCGGATCGGGACTGATCGAGGGATCCGGCCGGATGTGGTAAGCAATAGGATAAGAAGTGCTTACGCAATTTGATTTAGCTTTTCAGAGTGTTCTTGGATTACCTGCTTCATGATTGCAATGTCTTGTTCCATCGCGTCAATTTTTTCAATCTCGTTGGAGTATCGGCGGCAGGTACTTGTATAACAAGCTTCTATATTTTGGAGACGTGGAAGTATATCATTTTCTAGTAATATTTCCATTTTCTTTTGTCTGTCCTCTAAGGGATTAACTTTTTATCTAGGATTCTAGATATGGCAAGTAATAATTCGTTGTCGCTCATGGTGCTATGCTCTTTTCCTGGCTGGTGGTTTTATTGTATCGGTTTATAAGGTCCTCGTCAAGTGGGAACGGCTACTTTCTGTTACGATCTGTTGCGAGTTTGCACTGTATTTACTTTAATAAATCTTTATAGTTTCTGGACGTATGATTTCTTCTCATAACCCCGGTGCAATTTTGCTGGAGATTATTTCTTAGACCATATCTGGAACATGTCTAGGAAATGACCGGATCGGGACAGGTCGAGGGATCCTGCTGGGGCCCCAGATCGCCCCCTCGGCCGATGGCCGGACCGCCCGCAAAGCTAGAGTTTATGCGGGATTGCAAAAAAAAGCACCAGCCCCGCAGCTCTCGTCTGCAAAACCAGTACTTTATAGTGCGCCCTCAGGGACTCGAACCCTGGACAAATAGATTAAGAGTCTACTGCTCTACCAACTGAGCTAAGGGCGCTTGGTAAGTTGTTCGTGTCTGTGTCTCTCAGGCACGAACAACATTCTACCGCACAGTGCAAAAAAAGTCAACCCTTTTTTTACAATTTTTTTATTTTATTTTTTCATTTGTTTTTTTACCTGCGCATGATCCGCTGGAAATCCCGTATTTACGGGGCTGGAAGCCTTTGGCCTTATGCTTCCCGTACCAGTTTGGCCACCGCGTCCTTCGGCTGCACGCCGATCAGCTTGCCTGCCGGGGCGCCGTTCTTGAATACCATCAGGGTGGGGATGGTCATCACGCTGTACTTCATGGCGATGTCGTCGTTCTCGTCCACGTTCAGCTTGCCTACGTAGGCCACGCCGTCAAGCTCCGCGGCCAGCTGGTCCACTACCGGGGCCATCATCTTGCAGGGGCCGCACCAGTCGGCGTAAAAATCTACCAGCACCGGCTTGTCTGCCTGCAGCACTTCTTCGTTAAAATTTGCAGAGGTAAATGTCTTTTCCATGTCTTCTTCTCCTTCTTTTTTCTTTGTCTTTCTTTATCCTGTCAGGGTCTGTGATGCCCGGCTGGAACTCTGGATCTTGTTCCGGGACTCTGCTCTGGGATCCGTTCTGGGTTCCGCTCCGGACTCAGCCGTCCTGCTTCTTGCCGCCCCGGTTGATGGCCTTCTCCACCTCTTTCAGGCGGCGGTGCCACTGTAAGATGCGGCGGTTCAGATCCTCTTTATCGCTGGTGGCGCTCCGCATGGTGCGGGTAAGGGTCGTCTTCCAGTCCATATGCGCCTCGGGAGACCTTTTTATCAGTATATGCCATTCACCGGCTGGCGATCAGCTTGCAGATCGGATTCCCTAATGCGGAAAACTTCATCTCGTATTCGGTCATCACGTTGCCCTCTGCCATGGGATCGTGGTGCAGGTCCCGGGTAGACGCCTCGATCTTCCAGCCCGCCTCGGGGATGGACTCCAGGGAATAGGAGAACAGGTCCTGGTTATCCGTCTTGAATTCCACCTTCCCGCCGGCTGCCAGCACCTGGTCGTAGACCTTCATAAAATCCGGGGAGGTCAGCCGTCTCTTGGCATGGCGGTCCTTGGGCCAGGGATCGGAGAAATTCAGATAGATCCGCTCCACCTCTCCCGGGGCAAAGATCTCCGGCAGCTCCTTGGCGTCGATGCACAGAAAGAAGATGTTCGGCAGATCCAGCTCCGCCCGCTTCTGCAGGGCCCGCAAAAGGACGCTGGAATACCGTTCCACGCCGATGAAATTCATCTCCGGATGGGTCTGCGCCATCTCCATGATGAACCGGCCCTTGCCCATGCCGACCTCGATGCGGATGGGGTTCTCATTGCCGAACAGGTCGCGGAACCGCCCCCGGTACTGGCGGGGCTCCTGCACCACGTAAGGGCTCTCTGCAATGGCTTCTTCTGCGCCTGGGATATGGCGTAATCTCATAGTATGCTGCTCCTTCAGTTTCATGATTCGGATGGCTTTATTCTACCAGACCGGGGATTTCTTTGCAAGGGTATTTGCGGCAGGGGGGAGTTTTTTACATTTCTCTTAACAATTATAATTTTCTTCATTTTTTGCGTGCACAATTCGACAGAATGTAGTATAATATTCCCAGTGGAGGAATATGATCGCCGCTACGGAGGAGGGAGCGCATATGGCTAACAATTTCAACAGCAACTGGGAGCAGATCCAGCAGGGCGTGAGCGATGTAGAACGGCTCATCCGCCAGAAGGATTATAACGGCTCCATGATCAAGGCGCGCCAGACTCTGGAATTCATGACCCAGGTATTATGCGATCGGGCCGGGATGGACAGCGGCGCGGACTTAAAGACGATGATCGATCAGCTGTATGAGAACCGCTGGATCAGCAAGTCCGCCTGCGAGCACTACCACAAGATCCGCATCATCGGCAACAAAGCGGTCCATGAGAACGACAACAACGCGTACAACGCCAACCAGGCTTATCATATGCTATCCCAGGAGGTTTATACCTTCGCCACAGACAACGGATTTGTAAAACGGGGCGCGAAGCCCATTTCCAATACGACCGCATCCGGCGCCGGACGGCCGTCTCCGAACACGGCGATCCGGCCCAATCGGCAGGCGGGGAACCGTCAGTCGGCTCAGGCGCCGGCTCAGGGGACCGCATCTGGCTCCGGCCGGCAGGGCCGCGGTACAGATCCTGGGCGGGGGGCCACCCCTTCCCGGAGTACAGGAGCTTCCCGGACGTCCTCCGCGAACCGGAGCGCAGGAGCCCGCGGCGCAGCCGCTGTTCCCAGCCGCAGAAGGACTGTTCAGAGGCGGCGGGGATTTACCGTCTACGATCTGCTGAAGCTGCTGATCCCGGTGCTCTGCATCGTACTTTTATTCTTTATCGTAAAGCTGTTAAAGCCCGGCTCCGAGACGGCGGATACGCCGACCGAGCCGACCACGCCGGCTATCGTGACCGAGGCGCCCGTTTCGGAGGAGCCTGCTTTGCCGGAGGAGACGACCGCCGCCGTGACGTACAAGACCACCGACGTGCTGAACGTCCGGTCCGGTCCGGGAACGGATTTTGACCGGGTAGGCCAGCTGGAATCCGGCGTGACCGTGGATTATGTCCGGGCCCACGACGATACCTGGGCGGTGATCCTGTATAACGGGCAGGAAGCCTATGTATCCAGCCAGTATCTAACAGCCCAATAATTAAGCCCCCCGTGGCCCTCTGCCAGGTGTCGTGAGCCTGGTGGGGGGCCTATCTTTTTGCCCGGATCCGGACCTGGTCCGGATTGTATTTTTTTGAGCACAATTCACGAAAATGCCCTGCTAAAATTTCGTAATTCTTATGATTTCACACTGGATATTTTCTAAAAAAAGAGTATGATGTACATTATGGGTTTTGTCTGTTAAAAAATTCCCATAATGACAGAGAACGATAAAGGAGGTTACGCGATGAACACACTGATCCAGCAGATATCGGAAGTCGAGTCTGCCGCATCCGCTGTGATGGACGATGCCAATATGCGGAAGAAGGCGTTTGCCCAGGAGATGGCAGAAAAGACCGCGGCCTTTGACAGGGAACTGGACGCCCGCGTGGAGCAGCAGCTGGGAGAGCTGCGCAGCCGGATGGAAGCGCGCATGGAGGCGCGTCTGGCCAGCCAGCAGGAGGAAGCGAGGGCTGCCTGCCGGAAGATGGAGCAGAATTATGAGGACCATCATTCCGAATACGTAAGGACCCTGTTCCACTGTCTGATAAAGGAGTAAAACTATGAGCCTGTTGTCTTACAGCGGCATTACAACGAAAGTAAGGGCGATGGAAAGCCGTCTGATCTCCGACGCACAGTTCCGGGAGATGGCGTCTTTAGAGGACGTGCGGAGCGCGGCCGACTTTCTGAAGCAGCAGCCGGCATACACGGATATTTTTGCAGAGGTGGATGACTCCCGTCTGCACCGGGGCGACATCGAGCAGATGCTTGCCCTGTCTCAATACCGGGATTTCGCCAAGCTGTACCGGTTCTCGAACTTAAGCCAGCGCCGGTTCCTGGACCTTTATTTCATGCACTATGAGATCGCCATCGTCAAGCGGATGCTGCGGCATCTGTTCGACAAGCAGCAGACGGCGCCGGACCTTTCCTTATTCCAGGAGTTCTTCGACCGCCATTCGGAGCTGGACTTAACGACCCTGGCCCAGGCGCAGGATGTGCCGGAGTTCATCAGCCATTTGGAGGGCACCTTGTACCACGGCCTTCTGAGCCGGGTGGAGGAGAGCGGACGGGGAACGCTGTTCGACTATGAGCTCCAGCTGGACTTATTCTATTTTAAGTCCCTGTGGAAGCAGAAGTCCCGGGTGCTGACCAAGGGAGAGCAGAAGATCTTGGACGCCTGCTTTGGTTCCAGGCTGGATCTGCTGAACATGCAGTGGATCTACCGGGCTAAGGAGTATTATAACCTGCCGGAGACCGATATCTACGCCCTGCTGATCCCAGTGCGCTATCGGCTGAAGCCCGGACAAGTCAAGCGGATGGCAGAGGCTGAGACCAGGGAGGATTTCCTGGCGGCGGCCCGGGCCACGCCTTACGGCAGGATGGAGGAGATGCAGTTTCGGGAGCTGCCGGACGTGGAGGCGCTGTACCGTCAGATCCTGAACCGGCTCTACAGCAATACCAGCCGGCGCCATCCCTATTCCATCGCGGTCCTGGATTCCTACTTATACTTTAAGGAACGGGAACTCCAGCGCATCGTCACCACCATAGAGGGGATCCGATATGGACTGAGCCCGGATGAAATCTACGGGCTTGCAGGAAAACAGTAAGGAGGTTTTACCCTGTGATAGAGAAAATGAAGTTCTTAAGCATCATCGGTCCGAAGGGCGACATTGACCGGGTCGTGGAGCAATACCTTTCCCGCTATGAGATCCAGCTGGAGAACGCCCTGTCCGAGTTAAAGACCGTTGTGAACTTGAGACCGTTTCTGGAGATCAACCCGTATAAGGCGGAGCTTCAGGCTGCAGAGGCTTTGATGGAGACCTGCCGGGACAAGCTTCCGGAAAAGGCTTCTATGAAGCTTGGCATCGAGGAAGCGGTCGCCGTGGTACGGGAGCTGGACGGCCAGCTGAGATCCCTGACCGAGGAGAAGGAAGCCCTGGAAAAAGAAGCAGATACGATCCGGACTTCCATGGACAACGTGATCCCGTTCGCCAACTTAAACTACGATCTGAAAGATCTGATGAAGTTTAAGTATGTGAAGTTCCGGTTTGGCCGGATGCCCCGGGATTACTACGAGAAGTTCATGACCTATGTGTACAATACCATCGATACCGTAGTGTATCGGTGCCAGGAGGAAGCGGACTACATCTGGATCGTGTATTTCGTGCCGCAGACCCTGTGTGATAAGATCGACGCCATCTATGCGTCCCTGCATTTTGAGCGGTTCTTCCTGCCGGACGAGTACGATGGCACCCCGGTGGAGGCGACCCATGTGCTGGAGGCCCGTCTGTCCGCCATCTATGATAAGATCCGCGCCCTGGACCGGCAGGCGGCCCATGCCGTGAGATCCAGGAGGGAGGAGCTGGCGGCAGCTGCGGAAAAGCTGCGCACCTATTCCTCCAACTTTGACGTGCGGAAGCTGGCGGCCTGCACCAAGCAGGACGACCACACCTTCTACATCCTGTGCGGCTGGATGTCGGAATCCGACGCTGCCGCCTTCCGAAAGGAGGTGGCCCAGGATGAGAACACCTTCTGCTTTGTGGAGGAGAACCACGACAATATCTTCAGCAAGCCGCCGACCAAATTAAAGAATCCGCGGCTGTTCAAGCCCTTTGAGATGTTCATCCGGATGTACGGCCTGCCGGCCTACGAGGAGATCGACCCCACCATGCTGCTGGGCCTGACCTATTCCTTCCTCTTCGGCTTCATGTTCGGAGATGTGGGACAGGGCCTGTGCCTGCTGCTGGGCGGCTTTTTGCTGTACCGGGCGAAAAAGCTGAACCTGGCGGCGATCATTTCCTGCTGCGGCTTTTTCTCCACCATCTTCGGCTTCCTGTTCGGCAGTGTCTTTGGGTTTGAGACGATCCTGGAACCGATCTGGCTCCATCCGAAGACGGCGATGACCCAGCTGCCCTTCATCGGGAATCTGAACACGGTGTTCGTGGTGGCGGTGGCCATGGGAATGTTCATCATCCTGATGACCATGGTGTGCAATGTGATCAACAGCCTGCGCACCCACGATGTGGAGAAGGCCTGGTTTGATACCAACGGCGTTGCCGGCATCGTCTTTTACGGCGCCCTGGCGGCTACGGTGTTCCTTTACATGAGCGGCCACGCCCTTCCGGCGACGGCCCTGCTGGTGGTGATGTTCGTCATCCCCCTGCTGATCATCTTCTTCAAAGAGCCCCTGACGGCCCTGGTAGAGAAGCACGCGAAGGTGCTGCCGGAGGAGAAGGGCATGTTCTTCGTCCAGGGCTTCTTTGAGCTGTTTGAAGTGTGCCTGAGTTATTTTTCCAACACCCTGTCCTTTGTCCGTGTAGGCGCCTTCGCGGTCAGCCACGCGGCCATGATGGAGGTGGTGCTGATGCTGGCCGGAGCCGAGGCGGGGGGAAGCCCCAACTGGCTGGTCATCGTGCTGGGCAACCTGTTCGTCTGCGGCATGGAGGGCCTGATCGTAGGCATCCAGGTCCTGCGTCTGGAATACTACGAGCTGTTCAGCCGGTTCTACAAGGGGACCGGGCGGGAGTTCAAGCCCTATCACCGGAAAGATGCGTAACCCCGTCAACCATGACAACCTATAGAAATGACAACACATAGAAAAAGGAGATTGTTACCATGACTTTATTAGCAAAGATCACATTAGCCATTGCATTACTGTTAAGCATTGCCGTTCCATTCGGCGCCTTTGCCGCAGGCGAGAGGACCAAAGGACGTTATAAAACGGCTCTGGCTGCCAATGTCCTGATGTTCATCGCTACGGTCTGCGTGGCCGGCGGCATGATGTTCACCGGAAGCGCGTTCGCGGCGGAGACCGCGGAGACGGCAGCCTCCTCTGCGGCAGGCTGGGGGTATCTGGCCGCGGCCCTGTCCACCGGCATGTCCTGCATCGGCGGCGGCATCGCCGTATCGGCAGCTGCATCCGCCGCTCTGGGCGCGATCAGCGAGGACGGCTCGATCCTTGGTAAATCCCTCATCTTCGTAGGCCTTGCCGAAGGTGTGTGCCTGTATGGTCTGATCATCTCCTTCATGATCTTAGGTAAACTGTGATCGATGAAGATGTATCTGATCAGCGACAACGTGGACACCTGGACGGGCATGCGCCTGGCCGGTGTGGACGGCGTTGTCGTCCATGAACGAGACGAGCTTCAGCGGGAGCTGGATAAGGTTCTGGCCGACCGTTCGATCGGGATCGTACTGCTGACGGAAAAGTTCGGGCGGGATTTCCCCGACCTGATCAACAGCGTGAAGCTGAACTGCCGCCAGCCCCTTTTCGTGGAGATCCCGGACAGGCACGGCACCGGCCGCAAGCCGGACTTTATCACCTCCTACGTCAATGAAGCGATCGGACTGAAACTCTAAGAAAGCAGGTGACATTTTGACAGTCGAGGAAAAATTACAGCGTTTTATGAATACCTGCATGGAAGACGCCAGGACCCGCAGCAGCCGGATGCTGGACGAGTACATGGAAGCCCTGGAGAACAGCTTTAAGGAGCATCAGGAGGAAGCGGAGCGCCGGGCGGATATGCAGCTGAAGCAGGAGACAGAGAAGCTGGAGCGGGAGATCAATAAGAAGCTGGCGATCGAGCAGATCGGCATCAAACGGGAGCTGGGCCAGAAGCAGGAAGAATTAAAGGATAAATTATTTGTAGAGCTGGCGGATATGCTGGAGCAATTTTTGGAGACGCCGGAGTATCAGAAGCTGTTAGAAAAGCAGATTGCGGCGGCGGTGGAATTTGCCGGGGAGGACCCGGTGACCATCTACCTGGATCCGGCGGACCAGGATAAGCGGCAGCGGCTGGCCCTGCACCACGGCACGGCCACTGTCCTGATCAGCGAATACTCCTTCGGCGGCGGATGCCGGGCGGTCATCCCCAGCCGCCATATCCTGATCGACAACTCCTTCCAGACAAAGCTGGAGGAGGCGAAGGAGCGGTTCCATTTTGACACGGCTCTGGCGAAAGGAGGGAACACCCATGGCTAAGACAGGCATCATTGCCGGCATCAACGGTCCGGTGGTGCGCTTAAAAGGCGACGCGGGCTTTACCATGAACGAGATGGTCTATGTCGGCAGCCAGAACCTGGTAGGCGAGGTCATCGGACTGACCTCCCAGGGAACGGTGGTCCAGGTCTATGAGGAGACCACCGGGATCAAGCCGGGGGAAGTAGTGACCGGGACCGGCGCGCCGGTATCCGTGACCCTGGCGCCGGGGATCCTGACCAACATTTTTGACGGCATCGAGCGTCCGTTAAGCGAGATCGCGAAGACGGGCGGAGCCTATATCAGCCGGGGCGTCAGCGTAGACTCCCTGGACACCTCCCGCAAGTGGAAGACCCACATCACCGTAAAGCCGGGAGATTATGTATACGGCGGCACGATCATCGCCGAGGTGCCGGAGACGCCGGCGATCGTCCACAAGGTGATGGTGCCCCCGGATAAAGAGGGCCGGGTGCTCTCTGTTGTGGAGGATGGGGAGTATACCATCAGCGATCCCCTGATCACGATCCAGGGGCCGGACAGCGAAGAGGAGACCCTGACCATGACCCAGAAGTGGCCGATCCGGGTAGCCAGACCTACGGCGAAGCGGTTCCCGGCTTCCCAGCCGTTAGTGACGGGCCAGAGGATCCTAGACACCTTATTCCCCCTGGCCAAGGGCGGCACCGCGGCGATCCCCGGCGGGTTCGGTACGGGCAAGACCATGACCCAGCACCAGATCGCCAAGTGGTCGGATGCGAATATCATCATCTACATCGGCTGCGGCGAGCGGGGCAATGAGATGACCCAGGTACTGGAGGAGTTCTCCGAGCTGATCGACCCGAAGACGGGCAATCCTCTGATGGACCGGACGACCCTGATCGCTAATACCTCCAACATGCCGGTGGCGGCCCGTGAGGCGAGCCTATACTCCGGCCTGACATTGGCAGAGTATTACCGGGACATGGGCTATCATGTAGCCATCATGGCGGATTCCACCTCCCGTTGGGCGGAGGCTCTGCGGGAGCTGTCCGGCCGTCTGGAGGAGATGCCGGCGGAGGAAGGCTTCCCGGCGTATCTGGCCTCCAAGCTGTCCGCGTTCTATGAGCGGGCAGGCATGATGCAGAACTTAAATGGGACCGAGGGCAGCGTGACCATCATCGGCGCCGTATCCCCTCAGGGCGGCGACTTTTCCGAGCCGGTGACCCAGAATACCAAGCGGTTTGTCCGCTGCTTCTGGGGACTGGATAAGAGCCTGGCCTATGCCCGCCATTTCCCGGCGATCTCCTGGCTGACCAGCTATTCTGAGTATCTGCCGGATCTGGGCTCCTGGTATACGGAGCATGTGGACAAACGGTTCGTGGATTACCGCAACCAGATCGTCTACCTGCTGTCCCAGGAGAGCAGCCTGATGGAGATCGTCAAGCTGATCGGCGGAGACGTGCTGCCGGACGACCAGAAGCTGACCCTGGAGATCGCCAAGGTGATCCGGGTAGGCTTCCTGCAGCAGAACGCGTTCCACAAGGATGATACCTGCGTGCCCATGACCAAGCAGTTCAAGATGATGGAGATCATCCTGTATCTGTACAAGCGGTCCCGGGCCCTGATCTCCATGGGGATGCCCATGTCGGTGCTGAAGGAGGATCCCATCTTTGACCGGATCATCTCCATCAAATACGACGTGCCCAATGACCGGCTGGATCTGTTTGACGAGTACAAGAAAGACATTGACCGCTTCTACGACGCCGTCGTGGAGCGCAACGCATAAGGAGGGCCGCTATGGCTATTGAATATTTAGGGTTAAGCGCGATCAACGGCCCTATGGTCGTGCTGGAGGGAGTCTCCGGCGCGGCCTACGACGAGATCGTGGAGTTGATCGTAGACGGCAAAAAGAAAAAGCTGGGCCGCATCATCGAGATCTACGAGGACAAGGCGATCATCCAGGTATTTGAGGGAACGGAAGGGCTGGGCCTGCGCAATGTCCACACCCGCCTGACCGGCCATCCCATGGAGCTGGGCGTATCAGAGGAGATGCTGGGCCGCACCATGAACGGCATCGGCACCCCCATCGATGGCCTGGGGGAGATCGTCCCGGAGAAAATGCTGGACGTCAACGGCCAGCCGTTAAACCCGGTAACCCGGGAATATCCCCGGAACTATATCCGGACCGGCATCTCGGCCATCGACGGCCTGATGACCCTGATCCGGGGACAGAAGCTGCCGATCTTTTCCGGCAACGGACTGCCCCATGACCAGCTGGCTGCCCAGATCGTGCAGCAGGCGTCTCTGGGGGACGACTCAGACGAGGAATTTGCCATCGTGTTCGCCGCCATGGGCGTGAAGCACGATGTGGCGGATTTCTTCCGGAAAACCTTTGACGAGAGCGGCGTATCCTCCCACGTGGCCATGTTCATCAACCTGGCCAATGACCCGGTGGTGGAGCGTCTGATCACCCCGAAGGTGGCCCTGACCCTGGCCGAATACCTGGCCTTTGAGAAGAACATGCACATCCTGGTGATCCTGACGGATATGACCTCCTTTGCCGAGGCCATGCGTGAGGTCTCCTCCTCCAAGGGCGAGATCCCTTCCCGGAAAGGCTTCCCGGGATACCTGTACAGTGAGTTGGCGGCGCTCTATGAGCGGGCCGGCATTGTAAAGGGGGTCAATGGATCCGTGACCCAGATCCCGATCCTGACCATGCCCAACGACGATATCACCCACCCGATCCCGGACCTGACCGGCTATATCACCGAGGGTCAGATCGTTCTGGACCGGGCGTTAAACGGCCAGTCCATCTATCCGCCGATCAACGTGCTGCCCAGCCTGTCCCGTCTGATGAAGGACGGTATCGGCGAGGGCTACACCCGGGCGGACCATCAGGACGTGGCGAACCAGCTGTTCTCCTGCTACGCGAAGGTGGGAGACGCCAGAGCCTTAGCCTCCGTCATCGGTGAGGACGAGCTATCGCCCCTGGATAAGAAATACCTGGTGTTCGGCCGGGAGTTTGAACGGCGGTTCGTGGGCCAGGATATCCACGACAACCGGAATATCATCCGGACCCTGGATATCGGCTGGCAGCTTTTGGGACTGCTGCCCAGAGAGGAATTAGACCGGATCGACACCAAGGTGCTGGATCAGTATTACAAGCCCACCAGCCCGGAGCCGGACGACAGCGTGGTGGCGCCGGCAGACGCGACGGTAGCCGCGGCAGCGGAAGCCTGAAGTAAGGAGGGATCGCGATGAATCCGAATACCTTTCCCACAAAGGGAAACCTGATCCTGGCCAAGAATTCTCTGGCTCTGGCCAGTCAGGGCTACGAGCTGATGGATAAGAAGCGGAACATCCTCCTGCGGGAGCTGATGGGGCTGATCGATCAGGCGAAGGATATCCAGTCGGAGATCGACAGTACGTTCACGGCGGCTTACCGGGCTCTCCAGAAGGCTAACATCGAGCTGGGGATCCGGTTTGTCCAGGATATCGCGGCTTCCATCCCGGAGGACAACTCCATCCGTGTGAAGACCCGCAGCATCATGGGCACGGAGATCCCGCTGGTGCAGGCGGAGCCGGATCAGCCGCGGCTGACCTACAGCTTTTACAGCACCACCGAGGCGCTGGACCAGGCGCGGGTGCATTTTGAAAAGGTGAAGGAGCTGACGGTCAAGCTGTCCATGGTGGAAAATTCCGCCTACCGGCTGGCCAGCAGCATCCGCAAGACCCAGAAACGGGCCAACGCCTTAAAGAATATCACGATCCCCACCTACCAGGCTCTGGTGACCAACATCAGCAATGCACTGGAGGAGAAGGACCGGGAAGAATTTACCAGACTGAAAGTGATTAAACGGACCAAGTCCGGGGGAAATTAAGAGCGGTTTCTCATAATGACGGGGCGTCCGGCCGTGCC
>DVLJ01000199.1 GCA_018715565.1 Candidatus Ventrimonas merdavium | reverse complement strand
AGCTGGAGCTGGAGCAGAGGAACCTGCAGAGTCTCCAGGTGAGATTCCAGCAGGGGACGGCCAGCCAGACCCAGATCGAGAATCAGCAGTACACAGTGCAGTTAAAAGAGCTGGCGCTGCAGACCGCGGATCTGAACCTGTTCCAGACCATGGAGACCTACGACTGGGCCGTGAACGGCCTGGCCAGCGTGTCCTGACCGGGGAGGTGACCGTATGAAGAAAGGACTCTCTCTTTTGACGGCGGCGGTGATCCTGGCCATGACTCCGGCGGCTGCCTTGGCGGCCGCTCCCACCGGCCCCGGCGCTCAGCCGGAGCCGGAGAAATACACGGCTGAGGAGCTGGCCCGCCTGGAGGACAATGTGCTGGAATACGACGAGATCCAGCTCCGGGTGCGGGAATACAATCCGACCATTTCTGAGATGTGGAAGACCTATGAGGATACCAAGCAGGATTACGCGGCCATGGTCACCGAGCTGGAGAGCCAGGCGCGGATCGTGGAGGATCTGGCAGACAGTTATATTTCTGCCGGTCAGCTCATGGGCAGCAGCGTGCTCATCAGCAGCGGAAGAGAGCTGAACAAGGGTTACCGGGATCTGGTCCAGGGGATGCGGGATACGGTGAACGAATGGGATACCAAACGCACCAACACCGCTTTGATGCGGCAGTACGAGCGGCAGATGACCGCCGGAGCCCAGCAGGCCATGATCGGCTATGATACCATGCGGCGCAATATTGCGACCCTGGAGACCATGGTGGATCTGTACCAGAAGCAGTGTGAGATGTACGAGCGGATGCAGGCTCTTGGCATGGCGACGGATAAGGACGTGCTTTCCGCCAAGACCAGCCCGCTCACCGGCCAGTCCCAGCTGGCGTCCCTAAACAGCCAGATGGAGGGCGTGCGCCGTTCCCTGTGCCTGCTGCTGGGCTACGATCCGGATTCCGATGTGGAGATCCGGCCGGTCCCGGCTTTTGATATGAGCCGGCTGGACGGGATGGATCTGGAGGAGGATACGAGAAAGGCCATCGGCAACAACTATACGCTGATCAGTCAGCGGACGTCTGCCGCAGGCAAGACCACCGCCCAGATCGAGCAGAGGAAGAAGACGATCCAGGAGGGTGATCAGAAGCTGACGATCGAGATGCAGCGGCTGTACCAGGATGTGATGGATAAGAAGGCTGCTTACGACGCGGCGTCAGTCGGCTATGAGGCGGCGGAGACCAGCTTTCAGGCATCCACCCGCCAGTATGAGCAGGGACTGCTCTCCGGCGTCCAGTATATTGGAGCCCAGCTTTCCTATTACCAGAAAAAAGCCGCTTGGGAAGCGGCGGATCTGGCCCTGCTGCAATCTATGGAAAACTATGACTGGGGCGTGATGGGCTTTGCAGCCGTAGAATAAAAATAAGGCAGTATGCCAAACTGGAATCGGATTTCAGGACGGCGCTCTGTGAGAACAGAGCCGCCGTCTTCTTTTATGAGGGAACCGATCAAGCTGCGGCTCTCCTCCGGCACCTCCTTGCAGGCCGCGTCCACAAAGCAGAGCCGGGGGTAAAGGATGCACCACCAGTTATGGCCGGCTCCCTTCCCCAGGACCATGCGCACTGCGTCATAGGTGCCGCAGGGGATGATCATATCCCCATAGGCCCGGGTGGGAAAATAATCCTGGGTCAGGGAGAGGGTGGCCTGATAGGGAAAGCCCCGGTCCGCCAGATAGCGGTCCGCGGCGGCCTCCAGCTCTGACCGGTGGGCAAGGATATAAGCAGCGGTGGCCGTTTTTCCGTCTTGCTCTTTCGGCTCTTGTCTGATCCCATCCGCCCCTGTCTCTATTCTCTCCGGATCTTGTCCGATCCTCCCTGCATTCGGCCCCATCCCCTCTGCTTCCAGTTCCATTCCCTCCGCTACCAGATCCAGCAGCAGGCTGCGCACCTCCAGCTTCACCTGCTGGTCCGCCTGACTGTTGCTGTTGGCCAGGATGTGGAACCGCAGGATCTCGGGGGCCAGCTGGCTGGCCAGGGCCTCTCCCGCGGCCCGGACCTGGCTGCAGGAAAGGAGCAGGGCGAAGAGCAGGCAGCCGAGGGCCAGCCAGACGTCCCGGACCGTGTTTTTCCGTAAGTTTTTGATCTCTGTCTCCATCGTTTTTCAGATCCTCCTGTTTTCTGTTTTTAAGTATTGACAGATATGATATAATTAATCAAACATGGAGGATTTTCGGAGGATAATCAGATGGATAAGAAAAAACTGGCGGTCTTGTTCGGCGGACAGTCTTCGGAGCACATCGTATCGTGCATGTCGGCGGCCAATGTGATCGAACAGATCGACACGGATCGATATGACTTGTTTTTGATCGGGATCACGGAGGACGGCCATTGGCTGAAGACCGGTTCGGTGGAGGAGATCCGTTCCGGCGCGTGGCGGAATGGGACGACGGAGGCGGCGCTGCTGCCGGACGCCACGAAGAAGTGCATCCTGGTGAAGGAGGACGGCAGATACCGGGAGGAGGCTGTGGATGCGGTATTTCCTGTGCTCCACGGTCCTTACGGCGAGGACGGGACGGTGCAGGGCCTGTTTGAGCTGGCCCAGATCCCCTATGTGGGCTGCGGCGTGCTGGCCTCGGCCGTTTCCATGGATAAGCTGTATACGAAGATCATTGTGGACGATCTGGGGATCCGCCAGGCGGATTATGTGCCGGTGATGAGCTGGAAGCTGAAGAAGGATGAGGACGCCATCGTGCGGCAGGTAGAGGAGAAGTTCTCCTATCCGGTGTTCATCAAGCCGTCCAACGCAGGCTCCTCCCGGGGCGTGAGCAAGGCGGAGGACCGGGCGCAGCTGCTGGCCGGTCTTTATGAGGCGGCCCGCCACGACCGGAAGATCCTGGTGGAGGAGATGATCGTGGGCCATGAGATCGAGTGCGCGGTCCTGGGCGGCGGCCAGAAGCCGGTGCAGTCCTCCGGCGTGGGGGAGATCCTGGCGGCGGCGGATTTCTATGATTTTGACGCCAAGTATTTTAATGAGGAATCCCGCACGGTGGTAGATCCGGAGCTTCCGGGGGACGCGGCCCGTCGGGTGAAGAAGGCGGCGGAGCAGATCTTCAACGCTGTGGACGGCTACGGCCTGGCCCGGGTGGATTTCTTTGTGACCGCGGACGGGGAGGTGATCTTTAATGAGATCAACACCATGCCCGGCTTTACGGCGATCAGCATGTATCCCATGCTGTGGGAGGCTGCCGGGATCCCCAAGAAGGAGCTGATCGACCGGCTGATCGCCCTGGCCTTTGAGCGGCAGGGAGAAGGGGAGAAGTAAGATGCAGATACAGGCAGACAGGAACGCGCCGGTAGGCGTGTTCGATTCCGGGGTAGGCGGGCTGACCGTGGCCCGGGAGATCATGCGGCAGATCCCGGAGGAGCGGATCGTCTATTTCGGCGATACGGCCCGGGTCCCCTACGGCAGCAAGTCCCGGGACACCATTGTCCGGTATTCCCGGCAGATCATCCGGTTTTTGAGGACCCAGCAGGTCAAGGCCATCGTGATCGCCTGCAACACTGCCAGCGCCTACGCCCTGGATACGGTGGCGGCGGAGACGGATATCCCGGTGATCGGCGTGATCAACGCGGGAGCCCGGACGGCGGTGGGGGCGACCCGGAACGGCCGGATCGGGGTGATCGGGACCGAGGCCACCATCGGCAGCGGGATCTATACCCGGGTGATGCAGGAGATGCGGCCCGAGGTCCAGGTGATCGGAAAGTCCTGCCCGCTGTTCTGCCCGCTGGTAGAGGAGGGGCTCCTTCACGATTCCGTGACCGACGAGATCGCCTCCCGGTATCTAAGCGAGCTAAAAGGAAAATACATCGACACCCTGGTGCTGGGATGCACCCATTATCCCCTCCTGCGGTCCACCCTGCGCCGCCTGATGGGAGAGGATGTAGTGCTGGTGAACCCGGCGTATGAGACAGCGATTGAGCTCAAGGGATTGCTGCGGGAGCAGGGGCTGAGCCGGGATCCGGATGCGCCCTTTGCGGGAGACCAGTACCAGTTCTTTGTCAGCGACTTAGCGGAGAAATTTACGGATTTTGCCACGTCCATCCTGCCGAACGAGGTGAAGGAGACGAAGAAGATCCAGATAGAAAATTATTAAAAGAAAGATTGGGACCAGTGATGACGAAAGATGTGATTATCAAGATCAGCGGCCTGCAGGCGATGGACGGAGAGAGCGGGCCGGTAGAAATGATCACCGCCGGCGAGTATTTCCAGAGGAACGGCAAGCACTACATTGTCTATGAGGAGGCGATGGAGGGCTTCCAGGAGACCGCCCGCAACGTGATGAAGGTCACGCCGGATAAGATGGATATCATCAAGAGCGGGATGGTGAAGGCCCACATGGTGTTCGAGAAGAACCAGAAGTCCAGTACCCGCTACGTGACGCCGATGGGTGAGATGGTGGTGGATATGCTCACCAAGGGGATCGCCCTGGACGAGCAGGAGGACAGCTTAAAGATCTCGGTCAACTATTCCCTGGACATCAATTACGACCATGTGTCCGACTGCGATATCGTGGTGGACGTATGCTCCAAGGGGACCTGCTCCAGCCTGGGGCTGTAAGAGAACGGAGCGGCGTGTGAGCGGCTCCGGATGGAGCTGAGATGGGAGATCGGGCCAGAGAGATCAGGCCAGAGAGCGGGCCAAAGCAATCCGGTCAGAGAAATCGGACCCAGGATAAAAAGAGCGCAGGAGCCGATCGCGGCTTCTGCGCTCTGCTGATTCTAAACACTTGTTGGGTCTTCGCCGTCTGCTGCTGTCGGGGATCTTACTTCGGATCCTTCCGGAGCTTGGCTTTCAGCTTGGCGAACATGCCCTGCTTCTTCTCCGGCTGTACCGGGATCCCTCCGCGGACGCTCTTGACTTCGGTGATGTACAGTCCGCTGATCACGACCTTGGCCTCCGTTTTCACGGGGAGAGCCTGGAAGGCGCGCTCATCGGCCATCAGGGTCATGACCTTCGGGCCGACCTTGGCCTTTACCACCGGTACCTTCGCCCAGCGCATGTACTTCGGCGTCTGCTCATAGACCATCTTAGGCAGTCCGGATTCCTTGATCTTCAGCTTCTTCTTGTCGATGATGAGCATGGAAACGACCTGCTTCGACGCCTCCAGAAGCTGCTGCTGCTCCATCTGGCGCTTCTCCAGCTTCCTTCCGAGGAAATACAGGACAGCCAGAAGAACGGCTGCGATCACAAGGATGACAAGCAAAACTTGGAAAATTGAGCTCACGGGGTATACCTCCATTAGGTTCTTCAATATGTAACAGGACATACCTGCTTTTCCAGTATAACATTTTTGTGGGAAAAATGCAACAAAAAACTTGACACCTTGACAGGCCTATGATATTATGGAATGTGCACTATTGTGGCATCATGGGCCTTTTATGCCCAAAAATGCTGGAAAATTGATTAGAAAACAGGGGTGAAATGTCAATGGAGAAAAGCAGAATGCGTCCGGTGACCTCCGGTAAGAGCGTTAGAATGAGCTTCTCAAGACAGAAAGAAGTTCTTGAGATGCCAAACCTGATCGAGATTCAAAAAGACTCCTATCAGTGGTTCCTCGATGAAGGGCTGAAAGAAGTATTTGAAGATATCTCCCCAATCTCTGATTTTGCGGGCCATTTAAGCCTGGAATTCGTAGATTTTACTTTATGTAAAGATGAAGTCAAATACACCATCGAAGAATGCAAGGAACGTGACGCAACTTATGCGGCGCCGTTAAAGGTCCGCGTAAGGCTTTACAATAAGGATAAAGAAGAGATCAACGAACATGAGATCTTCATGGGAGACCTGCCGCTGATGACCGATACCGGATCCTTTGTGATCAACGGCGCAGAGCGCGTTATCGTAAGCCAGCTGGTACGTTCCCCGGGTATCTATTACGGCATCAGCCACGACAAGGTAGGTAAGGAGCTGTACAGCTGTACGGTGATCCCCAACCGCGGCGCCTGGCTGGAATACGAGACGGACTCCAATGACATTTTCTATGTGCGCGTAGACCGGACCCGTAAGGTGCCGGTGACCGTGCTGGTCCGTGCGTTAGGCTACGGGACCAACGCGGAGATCACGGAATTATTCGGCGAAGAGCCCAAGCTCTTAGCCAGCTTCGGCAAGGATACCTCCGACAACTACCAGGACGGTCTGTTAGAGCTGTACCGCAAGATCCGTCCCGGCGAGCCGTTATCCGTTGATAGTGCAGAGAGCCTGTTGAACAGCATGTTCTTTGACCCGCGTCGTTACGACCTGGCCAAAGTCGGCAGATATAAATTTAACAAGAAGCTTCATTTTAAAAACCGGATCAAGGGCCATGTGCTGGCAGAGTCCGTGGTGGACGAGAGCACCGGCGAGGTGCTGGCAGAGGCTGGCGCCACCGTGGATAAGGAACTGGCGGAGACCCTGCAGAACGCGGCGGTCCGCTATGTGATGATCCAGGGGCCGGACCGGAACTACAAGGTCCTGTCCAATATGATGGTAGACCTGGCGGCTTATGTGGATTTTGATCCGAAGGAAGCCGGCATCACGGAGTTAGTATATTACCCCGTGCTGAAAACCATCCTGGAAGAAGCTGGGGAGGATCGGGACGCCTTAAAGGATCTGATCCACCGCAACGCCGGTGAACTGGTGCCGAAGCACATCACCAAGGAAGATATCATCGCTTCCATTAACTATAACATGCACTTAGAGGGCGAGATCGGCAACTCTGACGATATCGACCACCTGGGCAACCGGCGGATCCGCGCCGTAGGCGAGCTGCTGCAGAACCAGTACCGGATCGGTCTGTCCCGGATGGAGCGTGTGGTCAGAGAGCGGATGACCACCCAGGATATGGACGGCATCACGCCCCAGTCCCTCATCAACATCAAGCCGGTGACCGCGGCGGTGAAGGAGTTCTTCGGAAGCTCCCAGCTGTCCCAGTTCATGGATCAGAACAACCCGCTGGCAGAGCTGACCCACAAGCGTCGTCTGTCCGCATTGGGACCGGGCGGTCTGTCCAGAGACCGGGCGGGATTCGAGGTCCGCGACGTACACTACACCCATTATGGGCGGATGTGCCCGATCGAGACCCCCGAGGGTCCGAACATCGGTCTGATCAACTCCCTGGCGACTTATGCCCGGGTGAACCAGTACGGCTTTATCGAGGCCCCCTACCGGGTAGTGGATAAGAGCGATCCCATGAACCCGGTGGTAACCGACGAGGTGGTTTACCTGACCGCTGATGAGGAAGATAACTTCATCGTAGCGCAGGCGAACGAACCCCTGGACGAGGAAGGCCATTTCGTTCACAACAACGTATCCGGACGTTTCCGCGAGGAGACCTCCGAGTTCCAGAAAAAGAGCATCGACCTGATGGACGTGTCCCCGAAGATGGTATTCTCCGTGGCGACCTCCATGATCCCGTTCCTGGAGAACGACGATGCGAACCGGGCCCTGATGGGTTCCAACATGCAGCGTCAGGCTGTGCCGCTTCTGACCACGGAAGCGCCTGTAGTCGGGACCGGTATCGAGAACAAGGCTGCGGTAGACTCCGGCGTGTGCGTGCTGGCGCGCAATGCCGGCGTGGTAGAGCGCTCCGCTTCCAACGAGATCATCATCAAGCGGGATGACAACGGCGGCAAGGACGTATACCACCTGACCAAGTTCTCCAGAAGCAACCAGTCCAACTGCTACAACCAGAAGCCGATCGTATTCAAGGGCAACCATGTGGAGAAGGGCGAGGTCATCGCAGACGGCCCGTCTACCCAGAACGGTGAGATCGCCCTGGGCAAGAACCCGCTGATCGGATTCATGACCTGGGAGGGCTACAACTACGAGGACG
>DVLJ01000013.1 GCA_018715565.1 Candidatus Ventrimonas merdavium | reverse complement strand
GGATGGGACGGACCGGGCCGGGAGGATCCGGATCGAGATCGATCGGATCGGATGATTTCAGAAAAAACCTTCCGATCACCAAGAAATTCTCCTAAATTCCAGGGAATCACTTGACAAATCCCTGGTGCTGGCGTAAAATACGGCACATAGAGAATGAATGACAAGATTGTCAGGAAATGAGGAACCCGTTATGGCTCAGAACAGAACCATGCAGATGAATATGGGTATGATGTGCGGCATGATGATGGACATGTGCCGTATGTTTGTATGCCGATGATCATATAGGATTTGCATGGATTCTGAGATAGAACAGAAGGAACGCCGGGAGTACCGGATGGAGCGCCGCAGGTCTATTGCAGACCTGCGGTATTTTGTTTGACAGGAAAGCCGGCTCGGAGGTATCCGGACGCAGCCGCGCTCCGGCTCGGAGGTATCCGGACGCAGCCGCGCTCCGGCGCGGAGGGGACCGCGCCAAAGAGACCGGCGCCAAGAGGACCGGCGGTCCGCTTTTACTACGGGAGAAAAGAAAGGAAAGGCAAGATGGCATTACAGGAAACGATCATCCAGCTGAAAGGCATGGGAAAAGAGTTCCGGACGGCGAACGGTCCGGTAGTGGCCCTGGATAATATCAACCTGGATATTTACCGGGGGGAGATCTTCGGGATCATCGGCCTGTCAGGGGCGGGGAAGAGCACGCTGGTGCGCTGCATCAACATGCTGGAGATCCCCACCTCCGGCCAGGTATTATTTGAGGGAGAGAATCTGGCGGCGATGCCGTCGGCGGCTCAGAGAAAGGCCAGACAGTCTATGGGCATGATCTTCCAGCAGTTCAATCTGCTGGCCCAGCGGAACGTGCTGCGGAATGTCTGCTTCCCCATGGAGATCGCAGGTACCTATAGCCGGAAGGAGGCAAGGGATCGGGCCATGGAGCTTCTGAAGCTGGTGGGCTTAGAGGACCGGGCGAAAGCCTATCCGGCCCAGCTGTCCGGCGGGCAGAAGCAGCGGGTAGCTATTGCCAGAGCCATTGCCACCAACCCGAAGGTGCTTTTGTGCGACGAGGCCACCAGCGCCTTAGACCCCAACACCACGAAGCAGATTTTAGAGCTGTTAAAGCAGATCAACCGGGATCTGGGCATCACGGTGATCGTGATCACCCACGAGATGGCGGTGATCGAAGCGATCTGCGACCGGGTGGCCATCATCGACCACAGCCAGATCGCCGAGGTGGGCAATGTATCGGATATCTTCTCCGAGCCCAAGTCCAAGATCGGCCGCCAGCTGATCCTGGGGGACGCGGTGACGAATGTGAAGTTCGACAATTCCCGGAAGATCCGCATTACCTTTGACGGCCGGGAGTCCATGGAGCCGGTGATCGCCAATATGATCCTGGCCAGCAAGGTGCCGGTGAACATCCTGTATGCGTCGACCCGGGACATCGGCGGCAAGGCGGTGGGACAGATGATCGTCCAGCTGCCGGAGGACGAGACCGACGCCATGCGGGCGGTCCATTATCTGAAGACGGTGAAGATCCCATTTGAGGAGGTGACAGGCGACGATGTTTAGTGCGCAGATCATAGAGCTGATCCGGAACGGGATCGGAGAGACCCTTTGTATGGTATTTATTTCAACATTCGTTTCCTATCTGATCGGGATCCCCCTGGGGATCCTGCTGGTGGTGACGGATAAGGACGGCATCCGGCCGGTGCCGGTGCTTCCCCAGGTGGTGGGCGTGATCATCAACCTGCTGCGGTCCGTGCCGTTTTTGATCCTGCTGATCATGATGATCCCGGTGACCCGGACGATCGTAGGCACCAGCCTGGGCTGGAAGGCCGTAGTCCCGCCTCTGGTGGCGGCGGCGGCCCCCTACATTGCCCGTATGGTGGAATCCTCCTTTAAGGAGATCGACGCCGGGGTGATCGAAGCGGCCAAGTCCATGGGGGCTTCTACGATGCAGATCGTCTGGAAGGTGCTCCTGCCGGAGGCTAAGCCGTCCCTGCTGATCGGCGCGGCCATTTCCACCACCACCATCCTGGGCTACTCGGCGATGGCAGGAGCCGTCGGCGGCGGCGGACTGGGCGGTATCGCCATTAACTACGGCTACTACCGGTATGAGACGGATATGATGTTTCTGACTGTGGCGATCCTGGTGATCATCGTACAGGTGATCCAGGAGATCGGCATGCGGCTGGCAAGAGTCAGCGACAAGCGGATCCGGTAATGGAGGCGGAGCAGAACACGTTTCATCAGAACACGCCTCATAAAGAACCGGAGAAATGACATAAGGATTTCCCAGCCAGGGCGGAACCTCCGCCAGGGCTGTTGGGCTGGCGCCGCAGATCCGGCGTCACATAAATCAATCAAGAAATCGAGGAGGAACCAGATTATGAAGAAACAGATCAGCATTTTTGCAGCAGCGATCTTCGCGGCGGCAGCACTGACCGCATGCGGCGGCAGCGCAGAGGAGACCACGGCGGCAGCCACGGAAGCGACCACTGCGGCGGAGAATACCCAGGCAGGGGACGCTCAGGCAGAGGAAAGCGAGGCTCCGGCGGAGGCTCCCGCAGAGCTTCAGGAGCTGGTAGTAGGCGCAAGCCCGGCTCCCCATGCGGAGATCCTGGAAGCGGCGAGACCGGTCCTGGAGGAGAAGGGCTATACCCTGAAGATCGTAGAATATACCGACTATGTACAGCCGAACCTGGCGCTGGACGCAGGCGATCTGGACGCCAACTATTTCCAGCATTATCCGTACCTGGAGCAGTTCATCGCGGAGAACGGCAGCAAGTTAGCCAGCGCAGGCAAGGTGCACTATGAGCCCTTCGGCATCTACGCAGGCAAGACCGCAACTTTAGACGCTCTGGCAGACGGAGCCAAGGTAGCCGTTCCCAACGACGCCACCAACGAAGCGCGGGCCCTGCTTTTACTGGAAGCTCAGGGACTGATCAAGCTGACTGAGGGCGTTGGCCTGAACGCCACCAAGACCGATGTGATCGAGAACCCGAAGAACCTGGATATCCTGGAGATCGAGGCGGCTCAGCTTCCCCGTTCCCTGCAGGATGTTGACATCGCGGTCATCAACGGCAACTATGCCATCGACGCAGGCTTAAAGGTATCCGACGCTCTGGCGGTAGAGGCTTCTGATTCCGAAGCGGCTGTGACCTACGGAAACGTAGTAGCCGTTCAGGAGGGCAAGGAGAACGACCCGGCGATCCAGGCGCTGATGGAGGCCCTGACCAGCGATACTGTGAAGGAGTTCATGGAGACTACTTATGAGGGCGCTGTGGTGCCGCTGTTCTAAGAAGGGGCGGAATGGCCGGAGATCTGCAGGTTGAGGAATGGAAACTTGCCCGGCTGATAGTTCTGATGAGATTTTGGGAGGTACAGGAATTTTGGTTCCTGTGCCTCCCTTTTTGACATTTGTGCCGCAGATCCGAAGGATAGGAATTCGCCTGAAACCCGCTATTTCCGCGCTCTTGGAAATGTGATAGAATGGAAGAAACCGGATGGTAAATCTGAAAGCTGAAAGAAGCGTGATCGAATGGCCAATATGATAGAGGATAATATCAATGCTGCAAATCAAAGTTTTCTTTATTTTCTTCATGAAGAAAGCAAATTTGACAAAAAATCCATTTTGGATTTATGCAGTTATATTCAGACATTAGATCGTGTGACAATCCCTGAGTTAAGGAAATTGTACTTTCTACAAAATCAGATCATAAAACATATCGCATATCATTTTGATAAAGATGATATGTATGAGATCTCGAATTTACCGTCAGATTATTGGGAATATATGGAACTTTTGGATACTGCAATAGAGAGTCTAAAGGATATTACAATATAGAGAGATTCCCATTTGCAAGGGAGATGGCAGGCTGAGAGGAATGGGAACCGAACCTTCCAAAGCGGAAGCAGGAATAATATTGGAAAAGTTGATAGTTTGCGACAAAAGTCGTTTGAAAAAGTTGCTCCTTTTATTCAAAACTCCCTTGAAAAAATTGTGCGTTTTCGTTATGCTGAAATAGGACAGAATGAGGGAGGCGAAACGGTCATGCTGAAACGGAAAATGGAACAGAAACTAATGGAATGGAAAAACACAGAGAATCGCAAGCCATTGCTTATCAAGGGATGCAGACAGTGCGGCAAGACATTTTCTGTCCTTGATTTCGCAAAGAAACATTACAAAAATGTCGTATACCTGAACTTTTATGAAAATCCAGACTATGCCTCTGTGTTTTCTGGTTCCCTGGAAGTGGACACGATCGTGATGATGCTGTCCGCTTTGCTGGGCAGTGAGGCGGTGTTTGAGAGTGGCAATACCGTCCTGGTCCTGGATGAGATCCAGGAGTGCCCAGAGGCCCGGACAGCCCTGAAATTCTTCCGAATAGATGGGCGATATGATGTAATAGGCACCGGTTCTCTGCTGGGGGTGAAGGGATATGGAAAAG
>DVLJ01000198.1 GCA_018715565.1 Candidatus Ventrimonas merdavium | reverse complement strand
GTGGGCGTGGTGGCCGTGCCGGATAAGCGGTTAAAGCTGCTGGGCGATCTGTATCATTCCAAGAAGGTCACCCCGGCGGTGATCGAATTCGTGGATATCGCCGGACTGGTGAAGGGCGCGTCCAAGGGCGAAGGCCTGGGCAACCAGTTTTTGGCCAATATCCGGGAGGTGGACGCCATCGTTCACGTGGTCCGCTGCTTTGAGGATCCCAATGTGATCCATGTAGAGGGAAGCGTAGACCCGCTGCGGGATATCGAGACCATCAACTTAGAGCTGATTTTCTCCGATCTGGAGATCCTGGAGCGCCGGATCGCCAAGACCTCCAAGTCCGCATTTAACGACAAGTCCCTGGCTAAAGAGGTGGAAGTATTAAAAGAACTGAAAGCCATCCTGGAAGATGGGGAACTGGCCTGCACCTACACCAATGACGACGAGGATATCATGGCCTTCGTCAATTCCCTGAACCTTTTGACCTGCAAGCCGGTGATCTACGCCGCCAACGTAGGTGAGGACGACTTAGCCGACGACGGCGCTTCCAACGCCCACGTACAGGCCGTGCGGGAATTTGCCGCCGCCCACGATTCCGGCGTGTTCGTGATCTCCGCCCAGATCGAGCAGGAGATTGCCGAGTTAGACGACGATGAGAAGCAGGAATACTTAGAAGCCCTGGGCCTTTCCGAATCCGGTCTGGACAAGCTGATCGCCGCCAGCTACCGTCTCTTAGGTCTGATCAGCTACTTAACCTCCGGCGAGGACGAGACCCGCGCCTGGACCATCAAGGTAGGCACCAAGGCTCCCCAGGCGGCCGGCAAGATCCACTCCGACTTCGAGCGCGGCTTCATCCGGGCCGAGGTGGTCAACTACCAGGACCTGTTAGACTGCGGCGCCTACGCCAAGGCCAAGGAAAAGGGCCTGGTGCGGCTGGAAGGCAAGGACTATGTGGTGAAGGACGGGGATGTGATCCTGTTCCGGTTTAATGTATAAGAAACTTCCTCAAGCGAAAAAAGAGCAGAGAGCCTGAGAGGATCTTTCTGCACTTTGGGTATTGCAAGCAAAAGGGGCTGTGAAATCTTCACAGCCCTAGTGTTTTATAAGATACACCCCAAATTCAGCCCCCAAGAAAAGTCACAACCACGCCTTACAACAGATCTTTCAGTTTGGGTTTCAGTGTCTCAGATACATTTAACAATCTCATGGCTTCGTCCGCAGACACGCACAGATTTTCCATAAGGTTCTTTAGGTTTAGGATGAGGTTTTCCAGCTGGCCCTCTTGACGGCCTTCAGCACGGCCTTGCTTACGACCCTCGGCACGCCCCTGCTCTAAGCCAGTCTTTAGGCCCTCCTCGATCCCGCTCCGCTTGATCTGCTTCGCCTCATAGTCCAATACCTTTCCGCCCATAATCGTTTTCACTCCCTCCTGTACGGCAGGATACTTCCTTGCGAGATTCTGCACTACTTTCTCGATCATATTCCGAAGAGCCGCCTTGGAATAACTGTCCAGCTGCCCGGACTCCTCCAGTTTTCCGATCTCGTCCTTAATCCGTATGTAGTCCTTCTCTAAACCATCCAGCTCCTGGTTATGCTCCTTCATCTTCGGAAACTGCTTCTCGAACCGGAAAATGTAGAATGGAAATGATTCGTCCATGTGAAAAAATAAGATGCCGCGCGTGTATCTCCTCCCAATGGAAATCCGTTGCGTTTATATCCTCATTATAGGCGAAAAGGTAGGAAACATCAAGGGCCGGCCTCGATTGAAAAGGCAAAAATCCAGCAAAAAAATCCAGACGGAACCTCCTCTCTGCAGAAATTCCGTCTGGATCTTCCTTCCAATCTCTTAGATCCTTAGTCTACCTCAACCACCCGCATAATATTCGTATGGGTCGCCGGCTGATGGCGGTTGGCTCTGGTCACCACGCCTGCGGTCACCACGGCCAGATCGCCCTCTGTCAGGATCTCCTTTTCCTTCAGCATGTCGATGGATGCCTCGATCAGCTCATCCGTAGACTCTGCCCGTCTTGCCTGGAGCGGACGCACGCCCCAGTAGATCTGCATCTGCCGCACCGCGCCTGCGCTGGGAGATAAGCCGATCACCTGGACGTCGGGACGCCACTTGGACAGCAAGCGGGTAGTAAAGCCGCTGATGGACGGAGCGATGATCACCTTCGCGTTTAAGTCGTGGGCCGCTGCCACGGAGGAACGGCACACCGCGTTGGAGATGTTGTTGGCGTTCTCCTGGGACACTTTCCGGCGGCGGTATGCGTCATAGTCTAAGAACTGCTCGGAGGTCTCGCAGATCTGGGCCATCATCCGCAGCGCCTCAATCGGGTACTTGCCCATGGCGGTCTCGCCAGACAGCATCACTGCGTCGGTACCGTCGTAAACCGCGTTGGCCACGTCGGTTACCTCCGCACGGGTGGGACGGGGATTGCGGATCATGGAGTCCAGCATCTGAGTCGCTGTAATAACCGGCTTGCAGGCCACGTTGCACTTCCGGATGATGGTCTTCTGGATGTGGGGGACCTCCTCTGCCGGGATCTCCACGCCCATGTCGCCCCGGGCTACCATGATGCCGTCGCTGGCCTCAATGATCGCGTCTAAGTTCTCGATGCCCTCGGCATTCTCGATCTTAGCGATGATCTTGATATCGGAACCGGTCTCTGCCAGGATCTCCCGGATCTCCCGGATCGCGTCTGCGGTGCGGACAAAAGAAGCCGCGATGAAGTCAAAATCCTGCTCCACGCCGAACCGGATATCGTCTTTATCCTTATCGGTCAGGGCCGGCAGCTTGATCTTCACGTTGGGCACGTTCACGCCCTTCCGCTCGCCTAACTCGCCGCCGTTGATCACCTTGCAGCGGATCTCCGGGCCGTTCACCTCCAATACCTCCAGCTCGATCAGGCCGTCGTCGATCAGGATCTTGTTGCCAGCGGTCACGTCCTCGTTCAGGCCGGTATAGTTGATGAACACCTTCTGGCTGTTGCCTACCATCTCCTCGGTGGTCAGGGTGAACTCCTGGCCGGCGGCCAGAGCTACCTTCTTCCCATCTTCCAAAAGACCGGTACGGATCTCCGGGCCTTTGGTATCTAAGAGGGCCGCGATCGGAAGCCCGGTCTCCTCCCGGATGCTCTTAAGCATATCCAGGCGGCTCTTCTGCTCCTCATAGTCTCCATGGGAAAAGTTAAAGCGGGCAACGTCCATTCCGTTTAGCGCCAGCGCCTTCATCATCTCCCGGTCGTTGGTATTGGGGCCCATGGTACATACGATCTTTGTCTTTTTCATAAATGTTCGTTTCCTCCATTCCTAATTCTGCTTCTGCGTCAGTGTGACATGCTGATGCGTGTATAAATGGTCCTGACAATATTCCATGCCGCCGATGCACTTGGAACAGTACCGGAATTCCAGATCTGCCCCGTCATGCTCCGTCCGTCCGCAGACGGCGCAGCGGTGATAGGTCCGCACGGGCGCTTCCATTTTCGGCATGGGGCGCCGCTTGGGAAGCTTGGTCTGGGGGAAGCCCGTGTTCCTGCGAAACAGCCGCCCTGAGGAAAAGCGGCGGTAGTCGCGGGTGACCGCAAAGAATATGATGATATTTATCAGGGAGACGACCAACTCCACCCGGGTGCTGATCCCCCCTGTCAGGAAACTGTACAGGTACGCGGCGCATTCCGCCACCGCCAGCCACTTCGCCTTGACCGGAAGCACAAAGAACAGCAGAAATACGGCATCCGGATAGTACAGGGCAAAGGCCAGGAAGATCGCGGAGTTCAAAAAGCCGGTGGTCAAAAGCCAGAACTGGCCGAACACCACGTAGCCGATGAACGCCGCCAGGATCTGGGCCATCACCCCGCTCAGGAAAAATACGTTGAACCGGAAGGAGCCCCAGATGCTCTCCAGCGTCTGTCCCAGGTTATAGTATACGAACAAGGCCAGCACGCCCATAAATGCCGCAGTGAACCGGAAGCTCCCGAAGGCCGGCGGGAAGGCCAGGAAGGTCACCAGCCGCCACACCTGCCCGTGCATGATCGCCTCCGGGTTCAGGCATAAGTAATTGAAATAGATCATCGGGTCATACAGCCAGATCACCAGCCCCGCCCCGTAGAGCAGGATGATGTAATACATCAGGTTGGGGATCGCGTATCGGTGATACTTTCGTTCCAATTTTCGGAAAAAGTCCATGAAACGTCCTTTCTGTCCCTGTTAAAACAGGTTCTTTTTGGAGAAGTACAGCGCCACCAGGCCGGATATGGCGGCCGCAAAGCCCAGGACGATGAAGAACCCGAAGGGGCTTCCCGCAAAGGGCATGCCGGCCGGGTTGACATTCATCCCGTAAAAGCTGGACACCATCGTGGGGATCGACATCACGATAGTGATAGTGGTCAGCGTCTTCATAACAATGTTCAGGTTGTTGGAAATGACAGAGGCAAAGGCGTCCATCGTTCCGCTTAAGATCCCGCTGTAGATGTTCGCCATCTCAATGGCCTGCTTGTTCTCGATGATAACGTCCTCCAGGAGCTCCTCGTCCTCCGAATACTTCTTGATCTTCTCACTGCGCATCAGGCGCTCCAGCACCATCTCGTTGCCCCGCAGGGAGGTGGTAAAGTATACCAGGCTCTTCTCCAGCTCCAGAAGCTCGATCAGCTCCCGGTTCCGCTGGGACTTGTGCAGCTCCCGCTCCACCACTTCGCTCTTCTTGTCAATGACCCGCAGGTACTGCAGGTACTGAGAAGCGTTCTTATACAGGATCTGCAGGATGAACCGGCTCCGCATGTACGTGTGGAAATCCCGCACCCGGCCGTCCATGAACACGGTCAGCACCGGGGTATCCTCCAGGCACACGGTGATCAGCGCCTCATCGGTCATGATGATGCCCATGGGGATGGTCACATACCAGTCCTTCTCGTTCCGTTCCTCGATCATCGGGATGTCTACGATGATCAGGCTGTACGTATCCTCGATCTCGATACGGGACCGTTCCTCCTCATCCAGAGGCGCCTTCACATCATCCGGATCCAGGTTGTAGCGCTCCGCCACCTCCAGGATCTCCGTCGCCGTGGGATTGGTCAGAGCGATCCAGCAGCCGCTCTCCGCTTCTTCGATCTGATGGATCATCCCATCTTCTGTCTTAAAAATACGAACCATGTCAGAATCCTTCCTTTCTTTTCCTTTTGTCCGTTCCTGCGAACGCGCAAACGTCCTCACCTGCGCCGCAGCCGAACTGGGAAATGGGCTTCTGACAGCTCCGCTCTCCTAAGGATGCAGTGCAGGTATGCGCTTTCGTCCGTCTTCTGTTTCTGCGTGGTAACTACTAGGGCCACCGTCCATAACTGCTCCATCCTTTCTCATAGATTCTGCGCAGACCGGCTCTCCTCATACACGAAAAGCCAACTGCGCCCACTTTATTATAATTTCTGACTGTCCGTTTGTCAAACACAATGGCCGGGATTTCTCCGATTTCTCTTATATAGTAGAAAAAGGGGGGTATTCTTAACTAATTTTTTACGGTTCTGCAAATTGTATTCATCCCTGTTTTATGTTAAACTGAGTGGGCGAAACATATTTACTTATTTAAACAAGTTGTTTATTTTAGATAAGGAGGCAGGGGATCACCCCGCGTACATGAAGTTACATCATACTCTTGGAATCGACATCGGTTCCACTACGGTTAAGATCGCTGTATTGGACAGCCGGCAGAACCTTCTGTTTGCCGATTACGAGCGGCATTATGCCAACATCCAGGAAACCCTGGCGCTTTTGCTCTCCCGGGCAAAGGACCAGCTAGGCGAGCTGACGGTCAGCCCTACCATCACCGGTTCCGGCGGCCTGACTCTTTCTACCCATCTGGATGTCCCCTTTACCCAGGAAGTCGTTGCTGTGGCTACGGCCCTGCAGGACTACGCCCCCCAGACTGACGTCGCCATCGAATTAGGCGGCGAAGACGCAAAGATCATTTATTTTACCGGAGGCATTGACCAGCGGATGAACGGCATCTGCGCTGGCGGCACCGGTTCTTTTATCGACCAGATGGCGTCCCTTTTGCAGACCGACGCCTCCGGTTTAAATGAATATGCCAAGAACTACCAGATGATCTATCCCATCGCCGCCCGCTGCGGCGTGTTCGCCAAGTCGGACATCCAGCCCCTGATCAACGAGGGCGCGACCAGAGAAGACTTAGCGGCTTCCATCTTCCAGGCGGTGGTCAACCAGACCATCAGCGGCCTGGCCTGCGGAAAGCCGATCCGGGGCACCGTAGCGTTCCTCGGCGGCCCGCTGCATTTCCTGCCGGAGCTGCGAAAGGCGTTCATCCGCACCCTGAATCTGGATCAGGACCACATCGTAGCGCCGGAGCACTCCCACTTGTTCGCCGCCATCGGCGCGGCCATGAACGCCAAGGATGATAAGGCGGTTTCCTTAGAGAACATGATCGCCCGCCTGCGTTCCGGGATCAAGATGGAATTTGAAGTAAAGCGGATGGAGCCCCTCTTTTCTTCCAGAGAGGATTACGAGGCGTTCCAGACCCGTCACAACAGCCACAAGGTAAAGACTGCGGACTTAGCGGCCTACAGCGGTCCCTGCTACTTAGGCATCGACGCCGGCTCCACCACCACCAAGGTGGCGCTGGTGGGACAGGACGGAAGCCTGCTGTATCGTTTCTACGACAATAATAACGGAAGCACCATCGCCACGGCCATCCGTGCCATCGGCGAGATCAAGGCCCAGCTTCCGGACACGGCCCACATCGCCTGGTCCTGCTCCACGGGATACGGCGAGGCCCTGTTAAAATCCGCCCTGATGTTAGACGAGGGCGAGGTGGAGACCATCTCCCACTACTACGCCGCCGCGTTCTTTGAGCCGGAGGTAGACTGCATCCTGGACATCGGCGGCCAGGATATGAAGTGCATCAAGATCAAGGACGGCACCGTGGACAGCGTCCAGCTGAACGAAGCCTGCTCCTCCGGCTGCGGCTCCTTTATCGAGACCTTTGCCAAGTCCTTAAACTACAGCGTGGAGGACTTTGCCAGAGAAGCCTTATTCGCGGAGAATCCCACGGACTTAGGCACCCGCTGCACCGTCTTCATGAACTCCAACGTAAAGCAGGCCCAGAAGGAAGGGGCGACCGTAGCGGACATCTCCGCCGGTCTGGCCTACTCCGTGATCAAGAACGCCCTGTACAAGGTCATCAAGATCACCCGGCCCTCCGACCTTGGCTCCCATGTGGTGGTCCAGGGCGGCACCTTCTACAACGACGCAGTGCTCCGCAGCTTTGAGCGGATCTCCGGATGCGAAGCCGTTCGGCCGGACATCGCCGGCATCATGGGCGCCTTCGGCGCGGCCCTGATCGCCAGAGAGCGGTGCAATGCCGCCAAGGGCACGTCCATGCTGCCCTTAGATAAGATCCTGGCTTTAAAGTATGACACCACCATGACCCGGTGCAAGGGCTGCACCAACCACTGTGTGCTGACGATCAACCGGTTTGACGGCGGCCGCCAGTTCATCAGCGGCAACCGCTGCGAGCGGGGTCTGGGCAAGGAAAAGGCCAAGAAGGAGATCCCCAACTTATTTGACTACAAGTATCGCCGGATGTTCGACTACGAGCCTCTGACGCCGGATATGGCTCCCCGGGGCACCATCGGCATCCCCAGAGTGCTGAACATGTATGAGAACTATCCGTTCTGGGCGGTGTTCTTTAAGGAGCTGGGCTTCCGCACTGTGCTGTCGCCCCAGTCCACCCGGAACATTTATGAGCTGGGCATCGAGTCCATCCCCAGCGAGTCGGAATGCTATCCGGCCAAGCTGGTCCACGGCCACATTGCCTGGCTGATCAAGCAGGGCGTGAAGGACATTTTCTACCCCTGCATCCCCTACGAGCGGAATGAGACCCCCGACGCGGGGAACCACTACAACTGCCCCATGGTGACCTCCTACGCGGAGAACATCAAGAACAACGTGGAGGAGCTGGCGGAGGAGCACATCCATTTCATGAACCCGTTCTTCGCCTTTACCAATGAGGAAGTGCTGACGAAGCAGCTGATCGTAGAGATGGGCAAGGAATATCAGATCTCTTCCGTAGAAGTCCAGAAGGCGGCTCACGCGGCCTGGGAGGAGCTCTTACAATCCCGCCTGGATATGGAGAAGAAGGGGGAGGAGACCATCGCCTGGCTGCGGGAGCACGACTGCCATGGCATCGTCCTGGCCGGCCGTCCCTACCATGTGGATCCGGAGATCCATCACGGCATCCCGGAGCTGATCACCTCCTACGGCATGGCGGTCCTGACCGAGGACTCCGTCAGCCATCTGGCAGAGGTGGAACGGCCCCTGGTGGTCACCGACCAGTGGATGTACCACTCCCGCCTGTACAAGGCAGCCTCCTATGTAAAGAACAGCGACTGCCTGGACCTGATCCAGCTGAATTCCTTCGGCTGCGGCTTAGACGCGGTCACCACCGACCAGGTGCACGATATCCTGGCCAGCGCCGGGAAGATCTACACGGTATTAAAGATCGACGAGGTCAACAACTTGGGAGCTGCCCGGATCCGGATCCGTTCCCTGATCGCCGCCCTGCGGGTACGCCAGCAGAGATCCTACGAGCACAAGGTAGTCTCCAGCGCCTACAACCGGGTAGTCTTTACCAAGGACATGAAAAAGGAATACACCCTGCTCTGTCCTCAGATGTCGCCGATCCACTTTGACCTGATCGAACCGGCGGTGCGGGCTTACGGCTACAAGATCGAGGTCCTGCAGAACGACAGCCGGGCGGCCATCGACGTGGGCCTGCAGTACGTGAACAACGACGCCTGCTACCCGTCCCTGATCGTCATCGGCCAGATCATGGAGGCCCTGCTCTCGGGCAAATACGACTTAGACCGCACCGCGGTGCTGATGAGCCAGACCGGCGGCGGCTGCCGGGCGTCCAACTACGTGGGATTTATCCGCCGGGCCCTGGAAAAGGCAGGCATGCCCCAGGTTCCCGTGGTCTCTGTCAATGCCAACGGCATGGAGACCAACCCCGGCTTTTCCTTCACCCCGGGTCTGCTGACAAAGGCGATGCAGGCTGTAGTGTACGGCGATATCTTCATGCGGGTGCTCTACGCCACCCGTCCTTACGAGAAGGTGCCCGGCTCTGCCGACGCCCTTCATGAGAAGTGGAAGGCCCGCTGCATCCAGTCGGTATCCAAAAAGGCTGCCAATATGATGGAATTCGGCCGCAATATCCGGGGCATCGTCCGGGATTTCGACCGCCTGCCGCGGCTGAATATCCAGAAGCCGAAGGTAGGCATCGTAGGCGAGATCCTGGTGAAGTTCTCCCCCTTAGCCAACAACCACATCGTGGAGCTTTTGGAGGCAGAGGGCGCGGAGGCGGTGATGCCGGACCTGATGGATTTCCTGCTGTACTGCTTCTACAACAGCAACTTTAAGGCCGACCACTTAGGCGGCAAGCGTTCCACCGCACGGCTGTGCAACCTGGGGATCTCTTTGCTTGAGTATTTCCGGAAGGTTGCCCGCAAGGAGCTGGCGGCCAGCGAACACTTCACCCCGCCGTCCCGGATCTGGGAGCTGGCGGATATGGCCAAGGATTACGTGTCCTTAGGCAACCAGACCGGCGAGGGATGGTTCCTCACCGGCGAGATGCTGGAGCTGATCCACAGCGGCGTCAAGAACATCGTCTGCACCCAGCCCTTCGGCTGCCTGCCCAACCACATTGTGGGCAAGGGCGTGATCAAGGAGCTGCGCCGGACCCATCCGGACGCCAACATCATCGCCGTGGACTACGATCCCGGCGCCAGCGAGGTCAACCAGTTAAACCGTATCAAGCTGATGTTAGCTACTGCCCAGAAGAACCTGGACAGCGGACAGCAGAAGAAAGCGGTCAACAGCTGATCCCCCGAAGGGACGCCATACGGTATGGCCTGAGCATCCAAAAAGCCTCGTTCCACAGCTGAACTGCTTCCCGTCAAGTAGACAATCAAAAAAATATAATTTTTTTCTGCCAGTAGGTATCACCTGCTGGCAGATTTTTACGCTGCCTGTAAATATTTTTCGTGTTTCTCCATTGGTGTTACTATACCAAGCTTCCTCTGCAAACGTCTGTTGTTATAGTAATTGATATAT
>DVLJ01000197.1 GCA_018715565.1 Candidatus Ventrimonas merdavium | reverse complement strand
GAGTTACAACAGCAGATCGCAACCGTTACCGAGCGAAAAAGGGATATATCAAGGTTTATTCAGATTGTCGGGAAATACAGCGACATACAGGAATTGACCTATGAAAACGTCCATGAGTTTATCGACCGTATTTTGATACATGAATTAGACCGGGAAACCAACACCCGGAAAATCGAAATCCATTATAGCTTTGTCGGACAGGTTGATACCGAGCAGGAGCCGACGCAAGTTGTCAACCATGACCGCCGCAACATGGTAGATGTAAAAAGTATCGCTATCTAACCCCAGCAAAAAATCTTCCAGTGCTGCACGGAATGCTTCCCGGTCCACATCCACCAGAATCATCCCGCCATCCAGGCATTCCTGCTTATATTCCTCTCTGGTCTCCACTGCCAGCTCGTCCGCCTTGGCCAGGCTCTCCGCAGCACAGTCATTCAGGATCTGTCTCTGGTTCTCGCTCATGGATTCATACAGCTCTTTATTGATGAACAGCCCGACAAACTCATATACATGCTCGGTTTCCGCAATGTATTCCTGGACCTCGTAAAGCTTTAAGGTATCCATCTGCTCATAACCGCCCTCACAGGCTTCCGCCACCTTCGTCTGCAGTGCGGTGTACAATTCATTCATCGCCACCGTAGTGGAACTGACCCCCAGATCGCTCCAGGTATCCACATAGACCGTCATCCCCGGCAGCCGCAGCTTCAGACCATTCACATCTGCCGGCGTCTTCACCTCTTTGTTGGATGCCAGCTCACGGATATCACGATGGTGCCAGCCCAGGGTCACAAATCCGTTCTCCTCATAACGTGCTTTTAAGCTATCGCCGATCCCGCTGTCCAGCAGTGCTTTTAAATGATCCTGACTCTTGATCAGAAATGGGCAGTCCAAGAATGTATATTCCGGCGCATACAGGTCCAAGCCTTCCAAACCAGTCATACTCATATCCAAATCTCCAGATGCCACCGAAGAATAGTTATCCGATGCACTTCCCAGAGTGCCATCCGTAAATAGACTGATATCGATGGTCCCTCCGGATTTTTCCGCCACGTTCTCCACAAATTCCGCTAAGGCGATTCCAGCTGGAGCGTCCGCTGCATAGGCCGTTGCCAGATCAATATGGAATGTCTTCTCGTCCTCCGCAGAATCCACCGCTTTCTCTGCAGCGCCATTCGTCTGAGCAGGCTGACTGCTCTCAGATCCGCCGCAGCCTGCCAAAGCCGCAGTCATTGTCATGCCACACAGTAACGCGATCAGTTGTCTTTTTTTCATCTCATTTTCTCCTTATCATCCCGTGCGCCTACATATTAGGTCTAATTTTGTTTCTGTAATGAGATTATAACAACTTCTTTTCCTCGTGTATATGGCAATATTCTCCTAATTTTTCAAATTATAATTATGTATTTTTCACAATTTAAGCTCCTCTTTTTTGTTTTTATATCGCATAATTAGGTCTAATTTATCATCATACACAAACTCGTATGCCAGCTCCCATGAAGTAGACGGCAGAGACTGCTGCTACGCACGCCAAAAAAAGGGCCAGAGACCGCCTTTCCAGGCAATCTCCGGCCCTAATACTAACAGGTTCTTGTTCTCCTATCCCTACTCGATCTTCCCCGGATTCGGAAAATACCGGAACAGCACCTTCGCGATGATCTTCTCTCGCTTCACATACTTATTCTGCCATTTCCGGGAGTCCGCGGAATAGTTCCGGTTATCCCCCAGCATGAAGTAGCTGTCCTCCGGCACCTCAAAATGCATGGGCTCCTCGGGGATCATGGGTTCCCGGATATACGGCTCGTCCAGGGGTTCCTGGGAGCCGTTCAAATACACATGGCCGTCCACGATATCGACCGTATCCCCAGGCAGGCCGATGATCCGCTTTACGTAGTACAGTGACTCGTTGTCCGGGAAATGGAAGATCACGATATCTCCCCGCTCCGGATCGCTGAACTTATAGGACAGCCGGGATCCGATGACCCGGTCGCCCGTCATGATCGTGTTCTCCATGGACCCGCTGGGCACCTCGCTGTTGGCGATGATGCAGGAGGTTAAAAATAATGCGATCAGGGCTGCGGTGACGATGATCTTCACCCACTCCCAGACCTCCCGCTTCCAGCCGGTCAGTCCGCTCATCGGGCTTTTTATCTTTCTCAGGCCCTTCGCTTCCTCTGGATCCTTCCCGTCGGCTGCACTCTTTGCCGCCTCCGCCCCCTTTGCAGCGTCCTGCTCCTTGGCCCCATCCGCGCCTCCGGCCGTCCTGCCATCGCCGTCTGGAACCGTAGCGGCAGCCTGAGCTCCGCCTGCAGGCGCAACAGGTCCGCCGGAGGATTTCCTGGATCCAGCGGCAGCTCTCCCGGAACCAGCGGCGGCTCTCCCGGAACCAGCGGCAGCTCTCCCGGATCCAGCGGCGGTTCTCCCAGAACCGTCAGCGGTTCCAGCGCCGTCCGTCTCCGTGTCCCAAGGCTCCGTATCCATCAGCCCCTTGCCTGTCTGCTCCGGCTCCTCTGGCTCTGTGTCCCAGGGTTCCACCTCCCACGACGTCCAATCCGCCGGTTCCCGGTCTTCCTCCAGGGTAATATCACCGGAAAGGGCCTTGCCGGGCCCTTTCCACTCGTTGTCTTTTTCTGCCATATTCTGTCGCCTCTGTCTGTTTCTGTCTTATGGCGCGTCTGGGCGCCTCCGCTTACTTGCTGCGGTACTGGTTCAGCAGCTTGTTGATCCGCTTGGTCGGGTTCAGCAGCTCGCTGAGGGAATCGTCATGATTCAGGTTGTCGATGATCAGCGCGATGTATTTGCTCATATCTACGTTGATGTAGTACGGTCTGGACAGCAGCTCTTCCGTCTGGTACACCAGGTTGGTGGTCAGGATCCGGTCGATAAAGCCGTTCTCGTAATACTCGTCGAATTTGGCCAGGCCGTTGGTGAACAGGCCGAAGGTGGAGCAGATGAAGACCTTTCTGGCTTTTCTCCGCTTCAGCTCCTTGGCTACGTCCTGCATGCTCTCGCCAGAGGAGATCATGTCGTCGATGATCAGCACGTCCTTGCCCTCCACGCTGGAGCCTAAGAACTCATGGGCCACGATCGGATTGCGGCCGTCTACGATGCGGGTGTAATCCCGGCGCTTATAGAACATGCCCATATCCAGTCCCAGCACATTGGCAAAATAAACGGCGCGGCTCATACCGCCCTCGTCCGGGCTGATGACCATCATGTGGTCGCTGTCGATCTGCAGATCCGGCTCGTTCTTCAGCAGATGCTTGATGAACTGGTAGATCGGCTGCACCGTCTCGAATCCCCGCAGGGGGATGGCGTTCTGCACCCGGGGATCGTGGGCGTCGAAGGTGATGATGTTCTCTACGCCCATGTTCGTCAGCTCCTGCAGGGCCAGCGCGCAGTCTAAGGACTCCCGGTTGGAACGCTTGTGCTGGCGGCTCTCATACAGGAACGGCATGATCACGTTGATCCGGCGCGCTTTGCCCGCCGCGGCCGCGATCACCCGCTTCAGATCCTGGAAATGGTCGTCCGGGGACATGTGGTTCGTCATGCCGCACAGGGAATACGTCAGGCTGTAATTGCAGACGTCCACCATGATGTATAAGTCGTCGCCCCGCACCGAGGTCTCGATGGTACCCTTGCCCTCCCCGGAGCCGAACCGGGGCGTAGCGGCGTCGATGATATAGGAATCTCTCTGATATCCGGCAAATGCGATCGAAGACTTGTGCTCGCTCTCCCGCTCTTTTCTCCAGGACACCAGCCACTCGTCCACTTTAGCGCCCAGGGCGGAACAGCTCTTTAACGGGATCAGGCCTAAGGGGCCTACTGGTATGGTCTCAATGGTTTTTTCTTCGTAGATCATCTCATCCTCCATAAGTAAAAATAGATCAACACAGCTTCTTATTTTGTCGAATCCTGCGAGTTTCAATTCAAGTTCATCTATATCTATATCATTATGCTCCGTTTAAGTCAAGTTGATTACAGGAAGTTATGCGCCTCTCTTGGCCTTTTTTATGCGGATATCCGCTCCGTACAGGGGGACCATGGTGTAATGGCTCATGATCCGGGACGCCACCCGGTCCGAATAGGTGTCCCGCAGCATATCCACCGACAGGTTGGTGGATATGATCGTGCCGCGCCCCCGGCTGATCCGCTCGTTGACGCAATAGAACAGCTGAGAGGACACGAACGAATTGTTGAGCTCCGTGCCAAGATCGTCGATGATCAGCAGCTGGCAGTCCAGGATCTGGCGGCAGTTCTCCTCCGCCTCCTCCTGTCCCTCCCGCCCGAACTTGCTGCGGGAGAACAGCTCGAACAGGTCCTGGGACTGGAAATAGATCACGGAAACGCCCTGGTCGATCAGCTCCTTGGCAATGCAGTTGGTGAGAAAGGTCTTGCCCACGCCGGTCGTCCCGGTGAACAAAAGATTGCCTCCCTTGTCCGGGAATTCCCGGACAAACTCCCGGCACCGCCGCACCACCAGCTTCATGTAGGCGGCCTCCGTCATGCCCAGCTGCGGGAGCACGTCCTCGTCGTCATAATAGGCGAAGGACAGCGTGGAAAAATTCTCCCGCTTTAAGATCTCCTCGATGTTGGACTGGGCGTACAGAAGCCGCAGCCTGGCCCGCTCAAAGCAATGGCACCGCTTCCCGTCCGCATAGCCGGTATCCTTACAGTCCGGGCACACGTAGCGCATCTCCATATAATCCGCCGGAAAGCCGCCCTCCCTCAGCCGCTCTGCCTTCTCCCGGCGCAGGGCGGCCAGACGGGCCTTCCCCTCTGCCAGCTCCTGCTCCCGGCCAGCCAGGCGGAGCCTGGCGCACTCTGCCGCCAGGCCGCTCAGCTCCTGGTCCAGCTCCCTCACCCGTGGCAGCCGGTCATAGACCCGGGCGACCCGCTCCTCCTGCTCATGGCGGCTGGCCAGCTGCCGTTGTTCATATCCTCTCATCACCGCATTGTACTGCGAATTCGTCAGTCCCATAGCCGTTCTCCTTGTGGTCCTTCTGGTCTGTCAGGCGTCGCCGCGCCTTCCTCTGCCGCATGCCATCGCGGCCTCCTGCTACCAGGAGCCGCTGTCAGTAAGCTCTCGATCTCTGCCCCGGCCGCTGCCGCCCCGGCGCCCCATCCGGTCTGCTCCTACTCCTTCCGGTCCTCTCCCAGCCAGCCCCGCACCTGCTCCATCACCAGAGCGTTGTAATCCGTATCCCGCTGCTCGAAATTGTGGAACTGGTTCTTGGGACGGGCGGCTGTCTCCTGCTGCCTTCTCTGGCCCGCCTGACTGGCCCGGCGCTTCTCATCCAGGGCCGATACGTCCTTTAAGCTCCGGACACCCGCCTTCTTCCAGTCGGACAGGATCTTGTCCGCATAGCGGAAGCTGGGGTTGTGGGTGGCCTCCATGGTCCGGTTGCAGGCCTCCAGCACCAGCTCTCTGGTAAATCCGTAGGTGTGGAACCACCGCTCCATCATCTCCTTCTCCGCTTCTCCCGGCTTCCGGTCCGTCAGGCCGAAGGCCCGCATCACGGAAAAGGAATCCTTGGTAAATCCTGCAGCGTAAGCCTGGGCCTCCTCTACCGTGGCAAAGCCCTTCTCATGCCAGCTTAAGCCCACCGTCTCGATATAGCGGATGCTGGTATGCCCGTTCTGCACGCAGTATTCCACCAGATACTCCAGCAGCTCCGCCGGCATACGCAGATTATCATAAAGATACGCCAGCACCTCCAGATCCCGCTGGGTGAGGATCCGGTTCAGATACCGCTGGGCAATATAGAGCAGCTGGGAAAACTCCCCGTCCTGCTGCAGCCGGTCCATCTGAGCCGGCGTGCAGGACGCGCCCGGGGAACCGGTCCTTCCGCCGTACCCGCCGGATCCCATGCCTCCGTACCCGCCGGTACCAACGCCGCCGGCCCGGGCCATCCCCGGCGCGGCCGCTCCAGCCGCCGTCTCAAGCGTCCCCCGGGACCAGACGCCGCTTTCCGTTCCGCCCGGCGCGGCCGCTCCTTCTAATCCGCTCCGCCAGATGGCTCCGCCGGGTGTCTCCTGGCCGCTGCGGGTACGGATCCTTAAGGCCCCCGCCTTCTCCCAGTATGAGAGCGCCCGCCGCACATCCGCCTCCGTATAGCGCAGCCCGTCGGCGATCTGCCCGGCGCTCATCGGCTCTCCCTTATGGCGCAGGACGTACAGATATACCTTCAGGTACTCTCCGCTCACCTCCGCCAGATACCGGTCCAGAAAATCATTGGCCACCAGGGTGGCGTTCACATCATAGCTGCATGTTATGTCCATCGATCCTCATCCTCTCCTGTGCTTCTATCTTAACACATCCGCCTCCAAAAGAAAATAGGCGCAATTATCCACAGACTTGTTTGTGGATAATGTGGATATTGTGGATAACCAGGTCTACATAACGATAAAAAGTTCGTCGAACCCGGTCGAAACGCGCTAAAAACCGTGGTTTTGGAAATTTTTAGACAGTTTTTATGTAAATCAAAAAATCCACATAGTCCCCACCCTCAAAAAGTGGAAAACTATGTGGATAATGTGGATAACTACAGTCCAAGCAGCCTTTCCCCAACATTTACAATGTCTCCGGCGCCCATAGTTATCAACAGGTCGCCTTCGGAACAATTTTGCAAAATAAAATTCTCGATCTCGTCAAATGTGGGGAAATAATGGGCAGGCGTGCCTGCTTTCCCGATCCGCTCCGCGATATCCCGGGAACTGATCCCCAGGGTATCCGTCTCCCGGGCTGCGTAGATGTCAGCCAGGACGACCTCATCCGCCGCTGCCAGGGCCTGGGCGAACTCCTCTAAGAACGCCTTCGTCCGGGTATAGGTGTGGGGCTGGAACACGCACCACAGCTTCTTGTGGGGATAATGCCGGGCCGCCGCCAGGGTAGCCGCGATCTCCTGGGGATGATGAGCGTAATCGTCGATGATCGTCACCCCGTGGAGCACCCCCTTCTTCTCAAACCGCCGCTCCGTTCCGGTAAACGCCGCCAGTCCCGCCGCGATGGCCTCATCGGAGATGCCCAGGGCCCGGGCCGTGCAGATCGCCGCCAGAGCATTGCTCACATTATGCTCTCCCGGCACAGACAGGCGGATCCGCCCGCCCGGCTGCCCGTTCTCCCACAGGGTAAAGGAAGGCCGCCCGTAGGAATCATAGGTAATATCCTCCGCCCGCACGTCGCAGTCCTCCCCGGCTCCAAAGGTCACCACCCGGCAGGGCAGGCCGCCGCAGATCTCCTCCCGGCGGGCGATCTCCCCGTTGATGATCAGCAGCCCCGTCTCCGGCAGCTTCTCGGCAAACAGCCGGAAGGAATGGCGGATATCGTCCAGATCCTTAAAAAAGTCCAGGTGATCCGCCTCAATGTTCAGGATGACCTCGATCGTCGGGAAAAACGACAGGAAGCTGTTGGTGTACTCACACGCCTCGGTGACAAACAGGTCGGAACCGCCCACCCGGATATTGCCGCCGATGGAATGGAGGATCCCTCCGACAGAAATGGTGGGATCCGTATCCGCCGCCAGCAGGATCTCCGTCACCATAGAGGTGGTGGTGGTCTTGCCATGGGTGCCGGCGATCGCCGCCGCTTCCTTGTAATTCTTCATCATCTGGCCCAGCAGCTCCGCCCGGCTCATCATCGGCAGGCCCCGGCGCACAGCCTCGGCGTACTCCGGATTGTCCGGATGCACGGCGGCGGTATAGACCACCACATCCACCTGATCGGACAGGTTCTCCGCCCGCTGTCCATAATATACGCTTGCTCCCGCCTGCTCCAAATGATGGGTCAGGGCCGATTCCCGGGCGTCCGACCCGCTGACGGCAAAGCCTTCCCGCAGCAGGATCTCCGCCAGTCCGCTCATACTGATCCCGCCGATCCCGATAAAGTGGACCGCCTGGGGTTTTCCAAAATCAATCTGATACATATCGCTCCATCCTTTTTATTTCTATGATAGCTTCTATCTCATCTCCCGCAGGCCAGCGCCGCGGGCTATATTCTCTACCTTTTTACTTCTTTTTTCCCGGAAAGTCAATGTTTTTTCTTTATTTATGCCCTGAAAACCCCGCCCAGCCTGGTCCGTTTCTTCCCTGCGGCACATTTTTCCGCAAAAACAGGCACGATCTGGCAGAAACCGCGCGTTTCCGCCCTAATTTTATCCATTTTCCTCCTACCTCTTTTTTCATATTTGTATTATAATCAGGAATAAGCGGTCTGCCTCTGGGCAATGCCCCAACCGCGGCAGATCCATCAAGCAAAGACAGAAAACTGCGAGGTAGTACCTATGAAACCACAACGATCCTTTTGGCGCACCCTGATCCGGGGGCTCGCCCATTTTTTCGTCAGCCTGTTCGGCATCCTGGGATGGCTGATCCACGGCATGCTCCAGCTACTGGCCGGAACCCTGATCCTCTGCGCCCTGATCGGCCTGATCGTCTACGCCAAGGTCAAGCCGGATCTGGACTACTGCCGGGAAGTGGCCTATGACAAGCTGGCCCAGATGGAACGGCAGGATTTCCAGATGCTGTCGGATACGGAGATCTATGACAAGAACGACCAGCTGATCGGCCTGATCAACGCGGGGCACTATGAGTACACCCCCATCCAGGACATCAGCATGAACATCCAGAACGCCTATATCGCCCAGGAGGACCGGCGGTTCAAGAGCCACACGGGCGTGGACTGGATCGCCACCTTCCGGGCCGGCCTGGCCCTGATCAAGAACCGGGGCGAGATCACCCAGGGCGGCAGCACCATCACCCAGCAGGTGATCAAGAACACCTACCTGACCCAGGAACGCAGCTTCACCCGGAAGCTGGTGGAGATCCTGCTGGCTCCGGAGGTGGAAAAGGCCTACTCCAAGGCCGACATCATGGAATTCTACTGCAACACCAACTTTTACGGCAACCACTGCTACGGCGTCCAGGCCGCCAGCCGCTACTACTTCGGCAAGGACGCGGCGGATCTGGAGCCCTACGAGGCGGCGGTGCTGGTGGGCTTAAGCAACAGCCCCTCCGCCTACGACCCCATCCGGAACCCGGAGGCGTCCTTAGAAAAGCGCAACGACGTGCTCCACAGCATGCTGGAGGTGGGGTATCTGACCCAGGAGGAGTACGACGCGCAGACTGCCCGCCCCCTCAGCATCGTCCAGGAAGAGGCGGAGGGCACCAACGAGAATTACCAGAGCAGCTACGCCATCCACTGCGCGGCCCTGGAGCTGATGAAGCTGGAGGATTTCTCATTCCAGTACACCTTTGAGGACAAGGAAGATTACGACTCCTATATGGAAACGTATCAGGTGGAGTACAATGCCAAGAACGAGGAGATCCGGGCCGGCGGCTACAAGATCTACACCGCCCTGGACAGCGATCTGCAGAACGTTCTCCAGGAGCAGTTAGACAGCACCCTGTCCTCCTACACGGAGATCCAGGAGAATGGCAAATTCGCCCTTCAGGGCGCCGGCGTGATCGTGGACAACCAGTCCAACTACGTAGTGGCGGTGGTCGGCGGCCGGGGCACGGAGGACGCCTTTAACCGGGCCTACCTAAGCGCCCGTCAGCCGGGGAGCACCATCAAGCCCCTGATCGACTACGGCCCGGCCTTTGACACCGGCGAATACTGGCCCTCCCGGATGGTGGACGACCACAAGTGGGAGGACGGCCCCTCCAACAGCGGCGGCCGGTATCACGGCAATGTGACCGTGCGGGAAGCCCTGAACCGCAGCCTGAACACCGTCGCCTGGCAGATCCTGACCGACATCGGCGTGAATTTCGGCCTGGACTATCTGGGCCAGATGGAGTTCCAGCGGCTGACCTACATTGACAACGACGTGCCGTCCTTAAGCATCGGCGGCTTTACCAACGGCGTCCGGGTGGTGGACATGGCCAAGGGCTACAGCACCCTGGCCAATGGCGGCGTTTACAACGACAAGACCTGCATCCGGCGCATCGAGCATGAGCAGCAGGGGGATCTGACCAAGAACATGAAGCCCTTTGCCAAGCAGGTCTATCAGGAGGATACCGCCTACATACTGACCGATATCTTAAAAGGGACCCTCACCGAGCCCTACGGCACCGGCTACGGCCTGGCTCTGGAGGGAGACATGCCTGCCGCCGGCAAGACCGGCACCACCAACAGCAGCAAGGACACCTGGTTCTGCGGCTACAGCCGGTACTATACCGCCGCCGTGTGGATCGGCTACGACATCCCCCGCTCTATGCCCGGCATCTACGGCAGCACCTACGCCGGCAAGATCTGGAAGCAGGTGATGGATGCGATCCACCAGGATCTGGAGCCCTGGGACTGGGAGCAGCCCGCCACCGTAGAGCTCCAGACTGACGAGGACAACGGCATCACCGATCTGGTGAGCGTCACCGCCAAGCTGCGGGCGGAGCAGAGCCTCCACGACAAGGAACAGCGCCGTCTGGAGGATGAGCTGAAAGCCTCGGTGGAGGCATTTGAGAGCAAGACCATCGAGACCGTAGAGGACACCTACTGGGTGAAGGAACAGTACCAGTCCATCGTATCCAAGCTGAACCTGATGGAGGAGGGAGGATCCCGCGGCGAGCTGCTGGAGCGGACGGCCGCAAAGTACGAAGAATTCAAGGCGATCATCAGCGAAATGCAGAACACGATCGCCCTGTATGAGAAGCAGAAGGCCGAGGAAGCGGCCGCCGCCCAGAAAAAGGCGGAGGAAGAAGCGGAAAAACAGCGGGAGAACCTAGAGATCCAGACTCGCAAGAACGAGTTCTTGACGGCCCTGCGGAATGTGGAGGCCTTAGAATACCAGTCACCCGACGCCGAGCAGCTGATCCAGACCGCGATCAGCAAGCTGCCCCTGGTAGCGGATTATTCCGAGGCAGCCTCCTATTCGGCGCGTCTTGAGACCGCTATCAGCCGGGTATCCACCCTGCCTACCGCAGAGGAATGGAACCGTCTCCAGGCAGAAAAAGCAGCCCAGGAGGCTGCGGAGAGCCAGGCTGTCCAGGAACAGATCCAGCAGGAGCAGGCCCAGCTGCAGGCCTATTTAAACCGGGAAAAACAGAACTGGAGCACCGGCGCCGGACATGTGGTGACCGGTCCCGGCGCTTCCCAGCCGGCTTCCCCGGTCATCGAGGCACCGGAACAAGAGGAGGAGTAAGCTATGAGCGAAGAACATAACACCCAGAATCCAGCCGCCGGCGATGCGGAGGCCATCAGCCAGGCTCTGGCTCAGGAGATCGTCAATGTCACCTCTCCCCTTCCGAAGGTGGATCTCACAGACCTTTCCCAGGAGCCGCCGCTGGCCAGCGCGTCCGTAAGCTCCTGGTTCATCACCTTTATGTGCATGAACCTTCCCTTTGTGGGATGGATCTATCTGCTCCGCTTAGCCTTCCGCAAGGACAGGACCGAACGGCAGAATTTCGCCCGGGCATACCTCTTCTACAAGCTGGTATTCCTCGGCGTCTCCGCCCTCATCCTGGGCATCCTGATCTGGATCGGCCTGGATATCTTAGACCAGCTGCTGGCGTATATGGAGATGCTGTAGGGCGGCGGTCATAGAACGAAAAAAAGGAACCGGGATCCTGTATCCTCTGGTTCCTTTTTTCGTTCTATGACTGGTCCTGTATTTCCCGCATTCTGTGCTTACCGCCCCGGTCCTTACTTTTCCTGCAGCCCCTCAGCGATCCGCTCCTCCATGATCCGGCGCAGCCGGTCCACCGTCGCCCCCGGCGTGCAGCCGGTCTCGTCTACGGTGATATCCGCGTATTTTTCATACAGGGGCACCCGCTCGTTGTACAGATCCCGCAGCGTCATCCCGTCCTTTAAGGCCACGCCCCGGTCCTCTAAGTCGCCCAGACGCCGCTTGACGTCCCGGTAGCTCAGCTTTAAGTACACCACCGTGCTGATCTCCTTTAGATGGGCCATCGCCGCCTCGCCGTAGATCACGCTCCCGCCCGGGGCGATCACCGACCGGCGGGCTTCCAGCTCCCGGTTGATCCGATCCTCCACCGCCAGGAACCCTTCCGTCCCCTGCTCCGCGATGATCTCCTTCAGCAGCTTCCCCGTCTTTTCCTGGATCACCAGATCCACATCCACAAAGGAATAGCCCAGCCGCTTGGCCAGCAGTACCCCCACCGTGCTTTTTCCTGACGCCGGCATGCCGATCAGCGTTATGTTTGATCTCATCTTGTCTGTCTCCTGCTCCTGTCTGTTTTCTTCGTCCTGGCTGCGGGCTTCTTCACCGAATAGCCAAAGGTCCCCAGCTTTTTCCCCAGCTCAAAATATGTGCCGTGGGAATACGCCACCAGGCCCGCATCATTTAAGTGGAACGTCCCTTTCTCATCCAGATAGCGCTCGTCCACCGTCACCCCCAGGATCTCTGCCAGGAACAGGTCGTGGCTGCCTAAGGGGATCACCTGGGTCACCCGGCACTCCAGGTTCACCGGGCTTTCCGCGATGCCCGGCGCCGCGATGTGCTGGGAGGGCTGGGGCGTTAAGTCCATTTCCGAAAATTTGTCCACGTCCCGGCCGGATCTTACCCCGCAGTAATCGGCGGCGAAGGTCAGATCCCGGGTGACTAAATTCACCACAAATTCCCCGGTCTCCCGGATCATGTCATAAGAGTACCGCTCCTTCCGCACGGAAATGGACAGCATCGCCGGGGAGGAGCACACGGTCCCGGCCCAGGCCACGGTAATGATGTTCGGGCGCTCGCCCGGCCGCTGGCAGCTGACCATCACCGCCGGAACCGGGTAGAGCATATTGCCGCCCCGCCAGTGCTGCTTCCCGCCGGGTTTTCCGCCAGGTTTTCCGCCGTGCTTGCCGCCGTTTTTCTCCCCGCCGGTCATTTCCCGCCTCACAGTTCTTCACAGGCGACCATGATCGCCGGGATCAGCTGCTTCTTCCGGGAAACCACCCCCGGCAGCACCACAAAGCCGGACTTGGAGTCCACATGGTCCTCGTCCTCCGCGTCCAGATGGAACGCGGTGCCGATCACGTTCCGGGCTCCCGCGCCCACGTACAGGAGCATGGTGGACTCCTGCAGGATATTGGTCAGCATAAAGAACATCATGTCCACGCCGTGCTGCTTCTGTGCCTCCTTGATATAAGGCGTCAGCCGCTCCCGCAAAGCTTCCAGCTCGTCTACGTTCAGGGAGCTGATCTGGCCTACGCCAAAGGACACCTTGCCTGCGGTAAACCGCTTAAAGTCCTGATAGAAGATCTCCTCGTCGCTCTTATTTTTTAAGTTGCTCCCTGCAGCGAACATCTCCGCCGCGTACTCGTTGATATTGATGCCCGCCTCCCCGGCCAGGGCCAGGGCCGCCGTCTTATCCGTCTCCGTACAGGTGGGAGAACGGAACAGCAGGGTATCAGAAATGATCGCGCTGCACAAAAGCCCCGCCGTGGTCTTGTCGATCTGCACGTTATTCTCATTATACATCTGGTAGATGATCGTGGCCGTGCAGCCAAGGGGCTGGTTCCGGAAAAATACGGGGGCGATGGTCTCCACCGTGCCCAGCTTATGGTGGTCGATGATCTCTAAGATCTCCGCATTCTCAATGCCGTCCACCGCCTGGTTCTTCTCATTGTGGTCCACCAGGACGATCTGCTTGCCCCGGGCGCCCAGCAGGTTCCGGCGGGAGATCATGCCCCGGTACTTCCCATCCTTATCCAGGATTGGGAAATCCCGGTGGCGCTTATTCGCCATCACATCCTTGATATCATCGATAAAATCCCCGTCCTCAAAGGTGATCAGGTTCTCGGTCTTCATAAAATAGCTGATGGGCATGCTCTGGTTGACCAGCCGGGCCGCCGTGTAGGTGTCATAGGGGGTGGTCAGCACGGTGCAGCCCCGCTCCTGGGCCAGCTTGCGGATGGTCATGGACACGGCCGCGCCCTCGCACACGATGATGCAGGCCGCCTCCATCTCGATGGCGCACAGCTGGGATTCGTAACGGTTGCCCAGGATGACCAGATCGCCCTTGGAAATGTAATACTCCATCATATCCGGGTTCGCCGCCGCGATCAGGACCTTGCCCTGGTCAAAGTAGGCGTTGGCGTCGCCCACGATCAGGCTGCCCTCCAAGGTCTCTAAGATATTGCTGTACTGGGTCTTCGCCTTGGACAGGATGCTGCTGTCGTACACGTTCATGTAGGACTTGGTGATATCGCCTACGGTGATCAGGCCCTCCAGCACGTTGCTGCTGCTCACGGCCGGCAGGGTCACGACATTGGCGTCCTGCATCAGGTTCCACGCCTTTTTCAGGGAAATGTTCCGGGCCACGCCCTTGGTCTCCCGGATCTCGATGTCCCGCACCTGGGTCTTCACCGTAGACACCAGCTCCGGCGCTTCCACCCCAAAATAATGCAGCACGAACTGGGTCTCCTCATTGATATGGCCGGCGCGGCACGGCACGTACTCCTTGCCGGTGATCTCAGCCTTTAATCTGGCATAACAGATCGCCGAACAGATGGAATCCGTATCCGGGTTCTTATGTCCGATCACGATCGTCTTGCGCTGTCTCTCTGCCATAAGTTCCTCCTACTACAATATATTTATGGTTAATCTCCCTTACAGCCAGTAAGGAATTATCCATCTTGTTGCTTAAGCTGTATAATGATGGAGCAATCGGTATATCGGATTCCTCCTTGGACCTAGCGTCCGTAGAA
>DVLJ01000196.1 GCA_018715565.1 Candidatus Ventrimonas merdavium | reverse complement strand
CAGCAGGGCTGGGAGTACGTATTCCGTGCATGCCAGAACAATGACTTTGCACTTCCCTTAGTGGTAAACAAATGGAAGGAGCTGGGGGTGACCAGGGTCGCGATCTTTGCGGGCCAGGACGATGCGGCAGTAGCTGGCGTCAATACGATCACAGAACTGTGTAAAGAGGCTGGGATCGAGATCACTACGTCTGAGAGCTATGCGGAGGGGAATACGGATTTCTCCGGCCAGGTGGCAAAGATCATCAATTCGGATCCAGAGGTGGTGTTTATCTCTACATTTGGCCCGACCCAGCCGTTGATCGCAAAACAGCTGCGGCAATTTGGTTTTAACGGCCTTTGCTTTACGAAAGACCTGTATCAGGTAGACGCACTGCAGGTGGCTGGCGCGGCTTCTAATGGTATGGCGTTTGCTTATCCGTATCTGACTTACTCCAGCGTGGAGGAGTGCGATGACCCGTATATCAAGGAGTTCCTGGAAGCCTATGAGGCTGAGTACGGCACGCTTCCTGTGTCTGACTGTGCATATCGGGCATACGATTCGATGCTGGTCCTGAAGGCAGCGGCAGAAGCAGCAGGCTCGACTGACGGCGAGGCAGTTGCGGCAGCAATGGCAGGCTTAAAGGATGTACAGACCCTGGCCGGTATGCAGGATTTTACGCAGGGCGATGGGGAAGGCTTGCATGAGTTCAATATTTTTGTGATCGACGATGAAACCTACATGACCTGGGACAAATGGGAAGGCACCGATGGTTATGGGGCGATCATGGAGGCGTCTGGTCTGTAACGTTAAGCGTGAGATACATAGAAACATTGATCGCGGGGCTGGGGATTCAGCCCCACGATCATGAAAAAGCAAAAGATCCATTGCGGAAGAAAGGGGATATAGTATGCTTTTACAGATTCTGGTATCGGGCTTTGTACTGGGATGCGTATATGGATTGATCGCACTTGGATATAGCCTGATATATAAGTCTTCCGGCCTTATGAACTTTGTGCAGGGAGATGTCCTGACTCTGGGCGCGTTCCTGGGGTATACATTTTTCTCTGTGTTGGGAATGCCGTATTGGCTGGCGCTTATCTGTACGATCGCCGTTGCGTTTGCATTTGGCATGTGCATGGAACGCTTTGTGATCCGTAAATTACTGAGCCGCGGCGTTTTGGCGATCTATATCGTATTGGCAACGATCGCTATCCAATATATCCTGCAGAATACGATCCAGGCGATCTGGAGTACGAAGATGCTGAGTTATCCTCAGATCTTCTCGATCCCATCTGTGAAGATCGGCGGCGTTATGGTACAGTGTGAATCCATTTTTTGCATCATCATGTCGTTCTTGAGTATGTTTGGCCTTCAGGCATTTATGAAGTATACAAGATTTGGAACGGCGATGCGAGCTTCGGCGATGGATGCAAAAGCAGCTCAGGCATGTGGGATCAATACCTCTTTAAGTACGGGTATCTCGTGGGGGCTGGCAGCTGGTATGGCAGCTCTGGCAGGTATCCTTTTGGGACCGATTTATGGCGTGTTCATCATGCTGGGAAGTACGATCGGACGAAAGGGATTTGCCGCAGCCATTATGGGCGGATACGGAAACATGTATGGTGCGATCCTTGGCGGGATCCTTCTGGGCGTTGTGGAGACGATGGTCGCTGGTTATCTGTCCTCCACCTATAAAGATATGATCGCCTATGCGCTGCTGCTGTTATTCTTGTTTGTGAAGCCAACAGGGATCTTTAATGAACGGGCGATCACAGAATAGGAGGTGCTGTATGAAGAACTTAAGGCTGATAACACCGGGAAAGATCATCCTGCTTGCAGTCCTGTTAGTATTGCCGTTATTTTTTTCTATGATCGGTTTTTCCTATGGAGTGCTTGTCTGCTGCTTTGCATTTTTATATATCGTAGCGGTCTCCGGCCTGGATGTAGATTTTGGGTATTGCGGACAGATCTCCATGGGACATGCAGCGTTTTTCGCCATAGGAGCTTATGGATCCGTGATGCTTCATCAATATGCGCATATTCCGGTGCTCGCAACGATGGTCATCGCGACGGTATTGGCGACGATAGTCGGAGCGGTCATTGCGTATCCGGCTTCAAAGCTCGTATTCCACTTCTTATCGCTGGCAACGATCGCATTTGGTGAGATCGTGTATGCACTGCTGCTGAATTCCCCGGGAGGAGTGACGGGAAATGCGGTCGGTATGTTTACCGATCCGATCAATCTGTTTGGATTAGAGCTGGAGAGCAATGAACGGTTTTACTATTTTGGTCTAGCAGTCGTTTTGCTCTTTTTGCTGGCGAAATATCTGATGGTAAATTCCAAAGTGGGGCGCGCATGGATCGCTATCCGTGAAAATCCCCATGCAGCGAACGGGATGGGGATCAATGTGACGAAATATAAAGTCATGGCATTTGCCGTAAGCGCATTTTTCACCGGCTTTGCCGGAGCGATGTATGCCCATCTGGTGCGTTATATCGGACCGGATACATTTACGCAGAAGCAGTCCGTTATGTTCGTGACGATGATGCTGTTCGGAGGAACTGGTTCGATCCCAGGTTCGATCGTAGGGGCGGTGCTGGTATTCTCTATCACGGAAGGACTGAGGATGTTTGAGCAGTATCAGATGTTGATCTACGGAGCGCTGCTTTTAGTGGTCATCGTGGCACTTCCAGGGGGAGTGTATGGAGAAACGAAAAAGCTGTTTGATAATCTGATGGATAGGCGGAAAGGGGGTAACAGGCATGCTGCTTGAGATCGATCACCTTTGTTTGAGCTTTGGCGGTTTGAAAGCAACCAATGATGTTACCATGCATATGGAAGCCGGAAAGATCAACGGGATCATCGGGCCGAACGGCGCGGGAAAGACGACGTTTTTTAATCAGATCAGCGGCGTCTATAAACCGGATAGCGGGACGATCACATTTGATGGGAAACGGATCGACGGTCTGAAGCCATATCAGATCAACGAAGCTGGTATCGCGCGGACTTATCAAGTAATCAATCTGTTCCGGAAAATGTCGGTCATTGAGAACGTTATGGTAGGCATGCATCCGCGCCTCAGGTCTAATTTTTTTGACAGCTTGCTGCATAATAAAAAGCAGAGAGAGGAGGAAAAAAACGCCAGAGAAAAGGCGATGGAACTGTTAGAGTTTGTCGGCCTAGAACAGTATGCCAATGAACAGGCGGGAGCGCTGTCCTATGGTCAGCAGAGACTGCTGGAGATCGTGAGGGGCTTGGCCAGCGACCCGAAGCTGATCCTTTTGGACGAGCCGGCAGCCGGGATGAATTCTGCGGAGAAGGTAGAATTAAATACACTGCTGAGGAAGATCCTTGCGAGAGGCGTTACGATCCTGATCGTGGAGCACGACATGAAGCTGATGATGGATATTTCTGATAGGATATTCGTTCTGAATTATGGACAAAAGCTGGCGGAAGGGACTCCGGCAGAGATCCAGAAGAATCCGGATGTTATTGCCGCGTATCTGGGAGGTGACGACGAATGAGCAGACTGCTGGAATTAAAAGACTTTCATTATTCCTATGGCAATATCCATGTGGTAAAAGGAATCGACCTATATGTGGATGAAGGTGAGATCATCACCTTGATCGGCGCCAACGGGGCAGGGAAAACAACCACCATGCAGAGCATCTCGGGATTAACCGCTGCAGGAGGCGTGCGGGGAGAGATCCTGTTTGAGGGAAAACCGATCCAGAAGCACTCCGGGCATGAGATCACGAAACGGGGACTGTGCCAGGTCCTGGAAGGAAGGCATATTTTTTCCCAGCTGACTGTACTGGAGAATCTGGAGACCGGCGCATATCTCCGAAAAAACAAGAAAGAGGTCCGGGCGGATATCCAGCGGATGTACAAGCTATTCCCCCGGCTCGAGGAGCGGAAGGATCAGATGGGCGGGACGCTTTCTGGCGGGGAGCAGCAGATGCTTGCGATCGCCAGGGCGATGGTCGCCAAGCCAAAACTGCTGCTTTTGGACGAGCCATCTCTGGGATTGGCGCCGTTGATCGTGAAAGAGATCTTTGAGGCGATCAAAGCGATCCGGGAAACAGGCACTACGATCCTGTTTGTGGAACAGAACTCGAAGATTGCATTAAACACAGCAGACCGGGGCTATGTCATGCAGACGGGAGAAATTATTTTGCATGATACGTGTGAAAATCTGATGAATAATGAACAGGTGCAAAAAGCATATATGGGAGTAGATTAGCGATGTTTGCGTTCGATGAAAAGGTTGTCCTGATAACGGGAGCAGGAGCGGGGATCGGCGCAGAAACGGCTCATGCTTTTGCAAAGGCAGGCGCTTCTGTAATGCTGAATTCTGTGTCAGGATCTGCAGAAAGCAGGGCAAAAGAGATAGAAAAACAGGGCTTCCCGGCGTGCTTTATCCAAGGAGATGTCAGCGTAGAGCATGATGCAAGGCATATCGTAGCCAAAACCATAGAGCAATTTGGAAAACTGGATATTTTGGTGAATTGCGCAGGCGTTGTGTGCGGCGGTAATGTAGAAGAGACCGATCTGGAAACCTGGAACCGGGTGATGAGCGTCAATGCGACGGGGACATTTTTAGTCAGCAAATATGCAATGCCATACTTACGAGAGAGTCATGGCGTCATTGTCAATATTGCTTCCTTAGTTGCAGTGAAAGGCGTGGCGAACCGGGCTGCCTACAGTGCCTCTAAGGGGGCGGTGCTGGCGCTTACAAAAGCCATGGCCGCAGATCATTTAAAGGATGGAGTGCGGATAAATTGTATCAGTCCAGGGACCGTGCTTTCTCCGTCTTTGGAAGGCAGGATAGCGGAAGAAACAGATCCAGAGACTGCTTATCGCGGTTATGTGGCGAGGCAGCCGATGGGACGGCTGGGGCGGCCGGAAGAGATCGCTGCCGCAGTATTGTTTGCGGCCAGCGAAGATGTGGCTTTTATGGATGGTGTGAACATTCCGGTGGACGGAGCCGGGTCATTATAAAAGGAGAGGGAAATGAATACAGAATTGATTCAGATGTTTCGCGACAAGATAGAAAAGGGATGTGTGATCGGGCCTTTTATGAAAACCTGTGATCCGGCTTTTGTGGAGGCCGCCGGATATGCGGGGATGGATTTTGCTATTCTTGATATGGAGCACGGACCGATCAGTCTGGAAAACATGCAGAACAACATTCGGGCAGCACAGATTGCCGGGATCCTTCCGATCGTCCGCGTCGGGAATTATGAATTGATCGCAAAGGCATTAGATATCGGAGCCGCAGGCGTACAAGTTCCTCAGGTGAGCACGGCAGAAGAAGCGGAGAGAGTGGTCCGGGAGGCGAAATATTTTCCCCAGGGAGAGCGGGGCGTTTGCCGGTTTGTGCGGGCAGCTCATTATTCCGCTATGGACCGGGCAGAGTATTTTCCGACAGCCAATCAAGCTTTAGTCATCATACAGCTGGAAGGACAGGAAGCGATCAAAAATCTGGATGAGATCATGATGGTGCCTGGGGTTGATATCTTATTTGTGGGTCCGTATGACCTGTCTCAGAGCTTGGGAGTCCCGGGGCAGACCACGCACCCGGAGGTTGTTGCACAGATGCGGGAAATCGTGAGAAAGGCCAAGGAAAAGAATATTCTCGTAGGGACATTTACAGACAATTCTGAGACGCTGAAAATGTGGAGCGACGCCGGCGTACAGTATCTGTCCTACTCGGTAGATATGGGGATCTTCTGTGAAGCATGTGCAAAAATAAAGGAAGAAGTCCAGCGTATCCGGGAGTAAGACGTACTGGTGTCGATATCACATTCATAGGCGGAAGGTTGGGGATTTCCATGATCGATATGGGAAATCCTCAGCTTTTGTGCCGGATGATTTTTGCATTTACCCAATGGAGATGGCCCGAGGATTTATCGAAGGCTTTACAAATCCCTCCTTCTATGATATCCTGTCCTCAGGGAATGAAGTTCTCCCCTGGGAAACCAAAACCGCTTGCAAAGCTGATGACTTCTACGGACAACCGTAGGGCCGCCAGCTTTTTTTGTGGAAAAATGCAGCCGCGCCAAAGGCTGCGCATCCATTTTCCCCTTCGCCGGCGGCCAGACGGGAAAATGAACAAGGAGGAATGATAACATGTTGACATCTCTTGCTTTTATCTTTCTGGCAGGGCTGGCTATGGCGGCGCTCTGTCAGTTCCTGAGGCTGCCCCGCATCATCGGGATGCTGGTAACGGGCATTCTGCTGGGGCCTTATGTGCTGGATCTGCTGGATCCGTCTATTTTGTCCATTTCGGCGGACCTGCGGCAGATGGCGCTGATCATCATCCTGCTGAAGGCGGGGCTGTCCCTGAATCTGGGGGACTTGAAGCGGGTGGGGCGTCCGGCGGTCCTGATGGCCTTTGTGCCGGCCAGCTTTGAGATCCTGGCGTTCGTGCTGTTCGCGCCGGGGATCCTGGGCGTCACCCGGGTGGAGGCGGCGGTCATGGGCGCGGTGCTGGGAGCGGTCTCCCCGGCGGTGGTGATCCCCCGGATGGTGCAGCTGATGGAAAACCGGGTCGGGACGGGAAAAGGCATCCCCCAGATGATCATGGCGGGGGCTTCCTGCGACGATATCTTCGTGATCGTACTGTTTTCTACCTTTTCCAGCATGGCGCTGGGAGGCAGCGCCCATGCGGCGGATCTTGCCAGGATCCCGGTGTCCATCGTGCTGGGAGTCCTGGTGGGAGCCGCAGCCGGTTGGGGGCTGAGCCAGTTCTTTGAGACAGCGTATGCTTATAAGCACTGTGTGCGCAACAGTATGAAGGTCATCGTAGTGCTGGGGCTCTCCTTTTTCTTGATGGCGCTGGAAACCTGGCTGGAAGGGGTGGTCCCTATGTCCGGCCTGCTGGCGGTGGTGGCTATGGCCTGCGTCCTGAAAATGAAGTGCAGTCCCTTTGTGGCGGGGCGGCTGGCGGAGAAGTTCGGCAAGCTGTGGCTGGCAGCGGAGGTGCTGCTGTTTGTGCTGGTGGGAGCGGCGGTGGATATCCGCTATACCATGGGCGCAGGTCTGGCGGCGGTAGGGATGATCGTGCTGGCCCTTGTCATCCGGGCGGCGGGGGTGTGCTGCTGTCTGGCAGGCACGGCTCTGAACCGGAAGGAGCGGCTGTTCTGCGTGATCGCCTATCTGCCCAAGGCGACGGTACAGGCGGCCATCGGTTCTGTGCCCATGGCGATGGGACTGGCCTGCGGTCCCTTGGTGCTTTCCGTGGCGGTGCTGGCGATCCTGATCACCGCGCCCTTGGGGGCGATCGGGATGGATCTGACCTGTCGGAGGCTGCTGGAGCAGGAAGCGGTGTGAGAAATGTGCAGAAGCGAATGGGGGAGCCAAAGCCGTCTCTTGAACTGCCATGGCGGATATGGTAGAATGAAGGTACTCCCCCTGTTATAAGATTTCCGCAAAAGAGAAAGCCGAATGCCCGGGGAACCATGGATGATGTAAGCAGCAGCCTGAAAGCATTTCTGAATTATGTACGGGGAATCATAACGGAAGATCCCTTTGTACAGGAACTGGAAGAGGCCGTGTCAGAGGCCAGGAAGAATCGCGAGTGGAGGCATGAGTATATAACACTGTCCATACGAGACCAGGACAATATTGAGAAAGGAATGGAAAAAGGCCTGGAACAGGGTTTAGAGCAGGGCCGGGAGGAAGGTATCCGGCTGATGATATCTGCTCTGCGGGAATTTGGCATTTCCGAGGCAGAGATCCGGAAAACGGTGCGGGAGAAGTACCGCATTACAGAGGAAGAACAGAAAAAATACGGTTTGGAATAGAGAACCATTGCACAGACGGGCAATTACGATAGGGCCAGCGTTAGATATCATCCCCTGGGGGAAAGAGATCTAGCGCTTTTGGCGCGTGGCAAAAACGTTCCGGGAAACGCGTATACGCGTATAATTGTATAAACGTGTGGAAACGTGTCTGGGACGGGGAAAGGAAGGAATTACAAAACATGTATATCATTGCAGGACTGGGAAACCCCACAAAGGAATATGATAAAACGAGACACAATGTAGGCTTTGCCGTGATCGATCGGCTGTCGGACCGGTACGGGATCGACGTCAGCGAGCGGAAGCACAAGGCGCTGTGCGGACGGGGGGCGATCGAGGGGCAGAAGGTGCTCCTGTTAAAGCCTCAGACCTTTATGAACTTAAGCGGAGAGAGCATCCGGGCGGCCATGGATTACTATAAGGTCACCCCGGAGGAGTTGATCGTGGTCTATGACGACATCAGCCTGGAGCCGGGACAGCTTCGGATCCGGTTGAAGGGCAGCGCCGGCGGCCACAACGGCATCAAGAACATCATCGCCCATCTGGGGACCCAGGAATTCCCCCGGGTAAAGGTGGGGATCGGCGCGAAGCCGCCCAGGATGGATCTGGCTGACTATGTGCTGAGCCGGTTTGGCTCCGGCGAGCAGAAGCTGATGGACGAGGCGTTCCAGGAGGCGGCCCAGGCGGTGGCAGCGATGCTGACCGATGGACCGGAGCGGGCCATGAACCATTATAATACGAAGAAAAAGACAGAGGGCCAGGAAACGGCAGGCAGGGAGTAGTCCATGAGCAGAGTGTTTGCAAATCCACTGACAGAGTTGATCGAATTTGAGGATCTGAACCAGGATCTGGAACGAGGGAAAGGACCGCTCCAGGTCAGCGGCTGCATGGACTCCCAGAAGGTGCATCTGATGGAGGAGACCGGTGCGGACGTTCCCTGGAAGCTGGTGGTGACCTATGACGCCGGCCGGGCGAAGGAGATCTATGAGGATTTCCTGTGCTTCCGTCAGGATGTGTGGCTGTATCCGGCCAAGGATCTGCTGTTTTTTAACGCGGATATCCACGGCAATCTGCTGACCCGTCAGCGGCTCCAGGTACTGCGCCATCTGATGGAGGACGCCTCCGGCGTGGTGGTGACTACCCTGGACGGGCTGATGGACCATCTCCTTCCCCTGGCCCGGCTGAGGAGCCAGGTGCTGACGGTGAGGACGGGCCAGGAGCTGGATCTGGGGGTCTGGAAGGAACGGCTGGTGGAGCTGGGATATGAGCGCACCGGACAGGTGGACGGCATGGGCCAGTTCTCCATCCGCGGAGGGATCCTGGACATTTTCCCTCTGACCGAGGAGGCTCCGATCCGCATCGAGCTGTGGGATACGGAGGTGGATTCCATCCGCACGTTTGACTTGGAGAGCCAGCGGTCCATCGAACAGATGGACGAGGCGGTGATCTATCCGGCCGCTGAGATCGTGCTGACCTCCTCCCAGAAGCTGCGGGGCGTGGAGCTTCTGCGCCGGGAGGAGAAGGCATTTTCGGAGAAGCTGAGAAAAGAGGGAAAGACCGAGGAGGCGTACCGGATCAGCGGCATCATCCGGGAGCTGACCGAGGGGATCGAGGAAGGCTGGCGGCTGTCGGGGCTGGACGGGTGCCTGACGTATTTCTGCAGCGAGACCGTGTCGTTCTTAGATTATTTTGATGCGGACGCCAGCATGATCTTCCTGGATGAACCGGCCCGGCTGAAAGAAGCGGGCGAGGCGGTGGAGCTGGAATTCCGGGAAAGCATGACCCACCGGCTGGAAAAGGGCTATCTCCTTCCGGGACAGACGGAGCTACTGTATCCGGAGCGGGAGGTCCTGGCCCGGGCCCAGCGGAGCAGCACCGTGTATCTGACGGGACTGGAGCAGAAGCTCCCCGGGATGACGGTGGAGAAAAAATACAGCCTCCATGTGAAAAATGTCAATTCCTATCAGAACAGCTTTGAGCTGCTGATCAAGGATCTCCAGCGGTGGAAAAAGGAAAAATACCGGGTGATCCTCTTATCTGGCTCCCGGACCCGGGCCAGCCGTCTGGCGGGGGATCTGCGGGAATACGGGCTCTCCGCGTTCTGCCCGGACGACGAGAGCCGGCAGGTGCAGCCGGGGGAGATCCTGGTCACCTACGGCAGCCTCCACCGGGGCTTTGAGTATCCCCAGATCAAGTTTTTGGTGATCACCGAAGGGGATATGTTCGGCAAGGAGAAAAAGAAGCGGAAGCGGAAAAAAACCTCCTATGAGGGGAAGAAGATCCAGAGCTTCACCGAGCTTTCCGTGGGGGATTACGTGGTCCATGAGGACCATGGCCTGGGCATTTACCGGGGGATCGAAAAGATCGAGCGGGATAAGATCGTCAAGGATTATCTGAAGATCGAGTATGCGGACGGAGGGAACTTATACCTTCCGGCCACCCGCCTAGACGGCATCCAGAAATACGCGGGAGCCGACGCCAAGGCGCCGAAGCTAAACAAGCTGGGCGGGGAGCAGTGGAACCGGACCAAGGCCAGGGTCAAGAGCGCGGTGAAGGAGATCGCCCGGGATCTGGTGGAGCTGTACGCCGCCAGGCAGGAGCTGGGCGGCTTCCAGTACGGGCCGGATACGGTGTGGCAGAAGGAATTTGAGGAGCTGTTCCCCTATGAGGAGACGGAGGACCAGTTAGAAGCCATCGAGGCCACCAAGCGGGACATGGAGAGCAAAAAGATCATGGACCGGCTGGTCTGCGGGGACGTGGGCTACGGCAAGACGGAGATCGCCCTGCGGGCGGCCTTCAAAGCCATCCAGGAGGGCAAGCAGGTGGTGTATCTGGTGCCGACCACGATCCTGGCCCAGCAGCATTACAATACGTTCCTCCAGCGGATGAAGGATTTCCCGGTGCGGGTGGATCTGATGTCCCGGTTCCGCACCCCCGGGGAGATCAAGAAGACCGTGGAGGATCTGCAGAAGGGCTGGGTAGACATCGTGATCGGCACCCACCGGGTGCTGTCCAAGGATGTGAAGTTTAAAGATCTGGGCCTTCTGATCATCGACGAGGAGCAGCGGTTCGGCGTGGCCCACAAGGAGAAGATCAAGAAATTAAAGGAAAATGTGGACGTGCTGACCCTGACGGCCACGCCGATCCCCCGGACCCTGCACATGAGTCTGGTGGGCATCCGGGATATGAGCGTGCTGGAGGAGCCGCCGGTGGACCGGATCCCGATCCAGACCTATGTGATGGAATACAATGACGAGATGGTGCGGGAGGCGATCAACCGGGAGCTGGCCCGGAATGGGCAGGTCTACTATGTGTACAACCGGGTGCGGGACATTGACGAGGTGGCGGCCCACGTCCAGGAACTGGTGCCGGACGCCGCGGTGGTGTACGCCCACGGCCAGATGTCAGAGCATAAGCTGGAGCAGATCATGTTCGACTTTATCAACGGTGATATCGACGTGCTGGTATCCACCACCATCATCGAGACGGGACTGGATATCCCCAACGCCAACACCATGATCATCCACGACGCGGACCGGATGGGCCTGTCCCAGCTGTATCAGCTGCGGGGACGGGTGGGCCGTTCCAGCCGGACCTCCTATGCGTTTCTGATGTACAAGCGGGATAAGCTGTTAAAGGAAGAGGCGGAGAAGCGGCTCCAGGCCATCCGGGAATTTACGGAGTTAGGCTCCGGCATCAAGATCGCCATGCGGGATCTGGAGATCCGGGGCGCGGGCAATGTGCTGGGAGCAGAGCAGCACGGCCACATGGAGGCCGTAGGCTATGACCTGTACTGCAAGCTGTTGAACCAGGCGGTCCAGGCGCTCAAAGGCCAGCGGCAGGATGAGGACGATTTTGAGACGGTGGTGGAGTGCGACGTGGACGCCTATATCCCTGCTTCTTATATTAAGAATGAATATCAGAAGCTGGATATCTACAAGCGGATCTCCGGCATTGAGAATGAAGAAGAATACCTGGATATGCAGGATGAGCTGTTAGACCGGTTCGGGGACATCCCACGGGCCGTGGATAACCTGCTGGTGGTGGCGTCGTTAAAGGCCATGGGACACCGGGCCTATGTGACGGAGGTGCGCATCAACCGGCAGGAGGTGCGGCTGACCATGTTCCAGAAGGCCCGCATCGACACCGCCGGGATCCCGGCTCTGGTGCAGGCGTATCAGGGGGCCCTGACCTTCCAGATGACCGAGCAGCCCTATTTCCTGTATGTGGACCGCAAGGTAAAGCATAAGGACTGCGGGGACATGATGGAGACGGCGAAGGAGCTGCTGCAGAAGATCGGAGAGTTAGCGGAGCGGTAGGGCGGCAGGGATCCGGCGGGGCCATCGGCCGGAAGGCAAGTCTGACGGGGCCATCGGCCGGAAGGCAGTTTGGCGTGGACGCAGTCAAAAATGATTGGATAAAATCCCAGATATTGACGAAAACTAAAAGCGGCGAGGATCCAAACGATGAGAAAGGAGAACAGAGATCGATGAACAAATACGCAGGAACCAAGACAGAACGGAACCTCCACGCAGCCTTCTCCGGCGAGTCGGAGGCCAGGAACAAGTATACCTATTTTGCGTCCGTGGCGCGGCAGGAGGGCTATGAGCAGATTGCTGCCCTGTTCTTAAAGACGGCGGAGAATGAGCGGGAACACGCAAAGCTGTGGTTCAAGGAGCTGGACGGTCTGGGCGATACGGCCCGGAACCTGGTCTCCGCAGCCAACGGTGAGCATTATGAGTGGACCGACATGTACGCGGAATTTGCCAAGACCGCGGAGGAAGAAGGCTTTTCGGAGCTGGCCGCCCGCTTCCGTCTGGTGGCGGAGGTGGAGAAGCACCATGAGGAACGCTACCGCGCCCTTCTGAAGAATGTGGAGACGGCGGAGGTGTTCAAGAAGAGCTCGGTCAAGGTATGGGAGTGCCGCAACTGCGGCCATATCGTGGTGGGCATGGAAGCGCCCCAGATCTGCCCCACCTGCAACTATCCTCAGAGCTATTTTGAGATCCACGCAGAGAACTATTGACCGCTGCTGCATGCGCGAGGCCGCAGGATCCCGGGATCAGGGACCCTGCGGCTTTTTCATTATGGGTCGGATAGACCCAGTTGAGTACGTTGGAGTTTCTCAACAGAGAAACGGAAACGTGCGAAATAGAAACCACCCGCTATGCGGGTGCGCGGTGGATGTTATACAAAAAATCACTCAGCCAGATATA
>DVLJ01000195.1 GCA_018715565.1 Candidatus Ventrimonas merdavium | reverse complement strand
GAGGGAAATATATGGCGGCGATCGCATCGAGTTTCATCGAATATACCATAAAGGCTGTGGTTTTTGGGCTGCTTGCCTACGCGGGGATCCTCTGCGGCAAGAAGTTCAGAGATTCCAGAGACGACAAAAAGGCTGCGGAAGGCCAGAAAGAACAATAGTACGGAGGAACAAAAGACGTGAAGAAGTATGGTGTGAACGAACTGAGAAGAATGTTTCTTGAATTTTTCGAGAGCAAGGGACATCTGGCGTTAAAGAGCTTTTCTTTGGTGCCCCACAATGACAACAGCCTGCTGTTGATCAACTCGGGTATGGCGCCCTTAAAGCCCTATTTTACCGGCCAGGAGATCCCGCCCCGCAAGCGGGTGACGACCTGTCAGAAGTGCATCCGCACCGGCGACATCGAGAACATCGGCAAGACCGCCCGTCACGGCACCTTCTTTGAGATGCTGGGGAACTTCTCGTTCGGGGATTATTTTAAGACCGAGGCCATCCACTGGTCCTGGGAATTCTTGACGGAGGTGGTCGGTCTGGATCCGGACCGCCTGTATCCGTCTGTATACTTAGACGACGATGAGGCGTTCGATATCTGGAACAAGGAGATCGGAATCCCCAAGGAGCGGATCTTCCGCTTCGGCAAGGAGGACAACTTCTGGGAGCACGGCGCAGGTCCCTGCGGCCCCTGTTCGGAGATCTACTACGACCGGGGAGAGAAGTACGGCTGCGGCAAGCCCACCTGTACCGTAGGCTGCGACTGCGACCGGTATATCGAGGTGTGGAACAACGTATTTACCCAGTTTGAGAACGACGGACACGGCAATTATACCGAGCTGTCCCAGAAGAACATCGACACCGGCATGGGCTTAGAGCGTCTGGCCGTGGTGGTACAGGACGTGGATTCCCTGTTTACCGTAGATACCAACAAGGCCCTGTTAGACGAGGTGTGCGCCATGGCGCATACCCAGTATCAGGCGGACCATGTGAAGGACATCTCCCTGCGGATCATCGCGGACCATGTGAAGTCCTGCACCTTTATGATCTCCGACGGCATCATGCCCTCCAACGAAGGCCGTGGCTACGTGCTGCGCCGCCTGCTGCGCCGGGCTGCCCGTCACGGCAGGATCTTAGGCATCCCGGGCGGCTTCATGCCGGAGCTGGCGAAGACCGTGATCGAGCTGTCCAAGGACGGATATCCGGAGCTGGAGGAGAAGAAGGCCATGATCTTAAAGGTCCTGGCTGAGGAGGAAGAGAAGTTCAATAAGACCATCGACCAGGGTCTGGCCATCCTGGCAGACATGGAAGGGGAGATGGCAGAAAAGGGCGAGAAGGTGCTTTCCGGCGCCAATGCCTTTAAGCTTTACGATACCTACGGCTTCCCCCTGGATCTGACCATCGAGATCCTGGCGGAGAAGGATCTGACCGTGGACGAGGAGGGCTTTGCCGCCGCCATGAAGGAGCAGCGGGAGAAGGCCCGGGCGGCCAGAAAGACCACCAACTACATGGGCGCGGATGTGACCGTATACCAGTCGATCCCGGCGGAGATCTCCACCGCGTTCGTAGGCTACGACCGTCTGGTCCATGATTCCAAGATCACCGTCCTGACCACGGATTCTGAGCTGGTGGAGGCCCTGACCGACGGCCAGCACGGCACGGTTCTGGTGGAGGAGACCCCGTTCTACGGCACCATGGGCGGCCAGGTAGGAGATACCGGTGTGATCACCGGTGCAGGCGGCGTGTTCGTGGTAGAGGATACCATCCATCTCCAGGGCGGCAAGGTGGGCCATGTAGGCCATATGGAGAGCGGCATGCTTTCTGTAGGCGAGACGGTGACCCTGCAGGTGAAGGAGTCCAGCCGCCGTTCCACGGAGAAGAACCATAGCGCGACCCATCTGCTGCAGAAGGCGCTGCGGACCGTGCTGGGCGAGCATGTAGAGCAGGCAGGATCCTTAGTGACCCCCGACCGTCTGCGGTTTGACTTCACCCATTTCTCCGCCATGACGGCTGAGGAGTTAAAGCAGGTGGAGGACCTGGTGAACCAGGAGATCCAGGCCGGTCTGGATGTTGTGACGCAGGAGATGACGCTGGATGAGGCGAAGAAGACAGGCGCTATGGCGCTGTTTGGCGAAAAATATGGCGAGAAGGTTCGTGTGGTCAAGATGGGCGATTTCTCTGTGGAGCTTTGCGGCGGTACTCACGTCGGGAATACTGGCGTTATCCACGCATTCAAGATCCTCTCGGAGGCCGGCATCGCGGCAGGCGTCCGCCGGATCGAGGCCCTGACTGGCGACGGCCTGATGGCATATTACCAGAAGACGGAGAGCGAGCTCCATGAGGCGGCCCGGGCGGCTAAGGCCAACCCGGCAGACTTAAAGGCGAAGATCGAGGCCATGCTGGCGGAGATCAAGGCCCTCCAGTCGGAGAATGAGAAGTTAAAGAGCAAGCTGGCCGGTGAGTCCCTGGGCGATGTGATGGACCAGGTACGGGAGATCGCCGGGGTCAAGGTCCTGGCGGCCAAGGTGGACGACGTAGACATGAACGGCCTGCGGGGACTGGGCGACCAGTTAAAGGAGAAATTAGGCGAGGGCGTGATCGTCTTAGCTTCCGTAAAGGACGGCAAGGTGAACTTAATGGCCACCGCCACTGACGCGGCCCAGAAGCAGGGCGCCCATGCCGGCAACCTGATCAAGGCCATCGCTTCCCTGGTGGGCGGCGGCGGCGGCGGACGTCCGAACATGGCCCAGGCCGGCGGCAAGAACCCGGCAGGGGTAGACGCGGCTCTGGAGAAAGCCTACGAGACCGCGGCAGAGCAGTTACAGGCTTGATCAACTGTCGTCACAGAGGAAAGCTTTGCAGGATTTGAATAATTTTGCAAAAAGGTGTTGACGAATGGGATTTTTATGCTATAATCATTTCAGTGCTATAAAATACCCAAACAGTTGTATTATGCACAAGTACACAACTGGAGGGAGGTCAGGTGTGAGCTATGTCGAACGTAATCGTTAAAGAGAACGAGAGTCTGGACAGCGCATTACGCAGATTTAAAAGAAACTGCGCAAAAGCTGGTATCCAGCAGGAGATTCGTAAAAGAGAGCATTACGAGAAACCAAGCGTAAGACGCAAAAAGAAATCCGAAGCGGCTAGAAAACGCAAATATAACTAATGGTTTTCAATCCCCAGTCATAGGACTGGGGATTTTTTCGTACAATGGATTATGCGGCGGGAGGCGCTCCCGCCTGCAGGAGAACGCTGCAAGGAGAGGGACGGCCTGTGCTTGAGGAAGTGAAGGAGGCGGCGGCAGAAGGCTTAAAGCTGCCGAAGGATGCGGCCCTGGGGGAAATGCTGCTGTCCTTTGTGGGGAGCAGGAGCGTTACTGTGGAGAATTACCGGGGGATCCTGTTCTATGATGAGGAGACGGTGACCTTAAAGGGAAGGCGGGGAAAGGCGGTGATCCGCGGCCGCGGGCTTCACATTGATTATTATGACCAGGACGAGATGCGGATCAGCGGGACGATCCGGTCTCTGGAGCTGGGCGGCTGACGGGAGGGCGGCATGTGGCAGAAACTGAAGGAATACGGGGGCGGCTTTGTCAAGGTCCGCATGACCGGATATTCCCCGGAACGGTTCTTGAACCTGTGCGCGGCCCGGCAGATCCGTCTGTGGTCTGTGGAGGCAGATAAGGCCGGCTATACGTTCTATGCGGAACTCAAGGATTACCGCAGGGTGCGGCCGCTGGTCCGCAAGGCGGGCGTCCATCTGAAGATCCAGGGGAAGTATGGGCTTCCCTTTTTTTTACACCGCAGCCGGAAACGGAAGCTGTGGGCGGCGGGAGCCGGGGCGTTCGTCCTGCTGCTGTTCGTCCTGTCCCGGTTTATCTGGAACATCAGTGTAGAGGGAAACCTGCGGTTTACCGACGATACCCTGCTCCACTATCTGGATACCCTGGATGTGGGCTACGGCTGCCGGAAGTCCCAGGTGGACTGCGCGTCCCTGGAGGAATCTATCCGGGGGGCATTCCCGGAGATCATCTGGGTCTCCGCCCGCGTTTCCGGGACCCGCCTGCTGATCCATCTGAAGGAAAACGACGGGGTGGCGTCTCTCCCAGTAAAGGATGAGAGCCCCCGGGATCTGGCGGCCGGGGAGGCGGGGACCATTACCCGGATGGTGGTGCGGCAGGGAAAGGCCCAGGTGGAGCCGGGAGATGTGGTGGAGCCGGGCCAGGTGCTGATCAGCGGGAGCGTTCCCATCATCAGCGACGACGGGGAGGTGGTGAACGTCCAGTATGTCCACGGGGATGGGGATATTTATGCCCGGACGGAGAAAACTTATACCAGTCCGGTCTCCAAGCTGGTGGCCTGCCGGACCCGGACCGGGACCGTGCGGCATGGGCTGCGGCTGCGGGTGCTGTTCTGGGAGGTGTTCTTTCCACCGCCGGTAAGCGGGGACTTGTCCTGGGAGATGGTCTCGGAGACCACTCAGGTGTGCCTTCTGGAGGCCTTTTATCTGCCGGTGTGGATCGAGCGGGTGACGGCCAGGGAATACAGCCGGTCCGAGCGCCCCAGGACCCAGGAAGAGCTGGAGGCGCTGGCGGAAGGGGTACAGACCCGGAAATCAGAAACATTTCTGAAAAAAGGGGTGCCAATAATTGAAAATGATGTTAGAATATTAGACAAAGGCACAAGCTACGAGATCCAGGCTCATTTTGTCGTAGAGGAGCAGATCGGGATCGGACAGAAATTAGAACAGAAAGAGGAGTTTTTGACAGCGGATGAGCGTAATCGAGACTATCATTGACATCCCCGCGGAGCATGAGAAGAATGTCTGCGGGCAGTTTGACAGTTACTTAAAGAAGATTGAGCGTACCCTCCATGTGACCATCGTGGCACGGGACGGGGCGATCAAGCTGATCGGGCCGGAGCAGATGATCCGGAAGGCGAAAAGCGTATTTAATAACCTGGTGGAGCTTTCTAAGCGGGGCAACCAGATCACGGAGCAGAATGTGGACTATGCCCTGTCCCTCTCCTTTACGGAGTCGGACGACGCGATCCTGGAGATCGATAAGGATATCATCTGCCGGACCGTGACCGGCAAGCCGGTGAAGCCCAAGACTGTGGGACAGAAGCAGTACGTGGATATGATCCGGAAGAAGATGATCGTGTTCGGCATCGGCCCGGCCGGTACGGGAAAGACCTACCTGGCCATGGCTATGGCAATCTCCGCCTTTAAGAACGGGGAGGTGAACCGGATCATCCTGACCCGTCCGGCCATCGAGGCGGGGGAGAAGCTGGGCTTTCTGCCGGGAGACCTGCAGAGCAAGATCGATCCTTACCTGCGGCCGTTATATGACGCCCTGTATCAGATCATGGGGGCGGAGAGCTTTCTCCACAATTCGGAGAAGGGGCTGATCGAGGTGGCGCCCCTGGCCTACATGCGGGGCCGGACCCTGGATAACGCCTATATCATCTTAGATGAGGCCCAGAACACTACCCCGGCCCAGATGAAGATGTTCCTGACCCGGATCGGCTTTGGCTCCAAGGTGATCATCACCGGAGACAAGACCCAGAAGGATCTGCCGGGAGGAGCTGCCTCCGGCCTGGATGTGGCCATGAAGGTGCTGGGGAAGATCGAGGATATCGGCTTCTGCAATCTGACCAGCAGCGATGTGGTCCGTCATCCCCTGGTGCAGAAGATCGTCCAGGCGTATGACGATTATGAGCGCAGGAGCGAGGCGGCGAAGCCGCTGTTAAAGGACCATTTGCCCAGGAAGGTGAAGCTTGGCCAGCGCGCCGGGAGCAGGGAAGGCGGCCAGCGGACTGGAAACCGGGACGGCGGCGGGCGCTCCGGCGGACGGGGATAATCAGGGATCACCGGGACTGGCGTTCGGAACAGCCGAAGATTCACTGGGGCTGGCACCCGGAGATAAACAACGATCACCGGAGCTGGTGCCCGGGGACGATCAATATGCAGAGGATGAGAAGATGACCATTACGATCGAGTATGAAACAGACAAAGAGCTGGGGATCGACTATGAGACCATTATCCGCCGGGTGATCCCGGCGGCCCTGGACTACGAGGAATGCCCCTATGAGGCGGAGGTGAACGTGCTCCTGACGGACAATGACGCGATCCAGGAGATCAACCGGGAGCAGCGGCAGATCGACGCGCCGACGGACGTGCTGTCCTTTCCTATGGCGGATTTTGAGGAGCCGGCGGACTTTGACCGGCTGGAGGAGCTGGCGGAGGATTATTTCCATCCGGAGACGGGGGAGCTGCTGCTGGGAGACATCGTCGTCTCCGTGGAAAAGGTGATCGAGCAGGCGGAAAAGTACGGCCATTCCCGGGAACGGGAGCTGGCGTTTCTGATCGCCCACAGCATGCTCCATCTATGCGGCTACGACCACATGGAGGAC
>DVLJ01000194.1 GCA_018715565.1 Candidatus Ventrimonas merdavium | reverse complement strand
GTGCGACACCCTGATCATCGGCGGCGGTATGGCGTTCACCTTCTTAAAGGCTGAGGGCAAGGAGATCGGAAGCTCTCTGGTAGACGATACCAAGCTGGATTACTGCAAGGAGATGATGGCAAAGGCAGAGCAGCTGGGCAAGAAGATTCTGCTTCCGGTTGACGCGGCTGTAGCAGCTGCATTCCCGAACCCCATCGACGCTCCGATCGAGGTGAAGAACGTGTCTGCAGACGCGATCCCGGCTGATATGATGGGCCTGGATATCGGCACCGAGACCGCTGCGATGTACGCAGAGGCTGTAAAGACTGCCAAGACCGTTGTATGGAACGGACCGATGGGCGTATTCGAGAACCCGACCCTGGCGGCTGGTACCATTGCGGTAGCAAAAGCCCTGGCGGAGACCGAGGCGACCACCATCATCGGCGGCGGCGATTCTGCGGCGGCTGTGAACCAGCTGGGCTTCGCAGATAAGATGAGCCACATTTCCACCGGCGGCGGCGCTTCCCTGGAATTCTTAGAGGGCAAGGAGCTTCCGGGCGTAGCGGCGGCTGACGACAAATAAAACGAGCGGTTAGGAGAACGACCATGGCAAGAAAGAAGATTATCGCAGGAAACTGGAAGATGAATATGACTCCTACCGAGGCGGTGGCTTTAGTAGAGCAGTTAAAACCTTTAGTAGTGAACGATGAGGTGGACGTAGTATTCTGCGTTCCGGCCATCGATATCATCCCGGCGATGGAGGCTGCCAAAGGCACCAACATCCATATCGGCGCTGAGAATATGTACTTTGAGGAGAAGGGCGCTTATACCGGCGAGATCTCCCCGAACATGCTGACGGATGCCGGCGTGAAGTACGTGATCATCGGCCACTCCGAGCGGAGAGAATACTTTGCAGAGACCGATGAGACGGTGAACAAGAAAGTGCTCAAGGCCTTTGAGCACGGCCTGACCCCGATCATCTGCTGCGGCGAGTCCCTGACCCAGAGAGAGCAGGGCATCACCATCGACTGGATCCGCCAGCAGATCAAGATCGCGTTCCAGAACGTGACCGCAGATCAGGCGAAAGCGGCTGTGATCGCTTATGAGCCGATCTGGGCGATCGGCACCGGCAAGGTGGCGACCACGGAACAGGCGCAGGAGGTCTGCGCGGCGATCCGTGCCTGCATCGGCGAGATCTACGATGAAGCGACGGCAGAGGCGATCCGCATCCAGTACGGCGGTTCGGTGTCCGCATCCAGCGCGCCGGAGCTGTTCGCACAGCCGGATATCGACGGCGGCCTGGTAGGCGGCGCGTCCTTAAAGCCGGATTTCGGAGCAATCGTGAATTATAACAAGTAAAGAAACGAGGATCCGGACAGGCGCCCGCTTGCGGCGCCGGTCCGGCAGAGCGTAGGAACGGGCCTGGCCCGGGAGTGTTGGTTCCCGGGCGGGACCCGTTCTTCCATTTTTCGTAAGCCTGCGTGAAAAAAACGCAAATATTTCCTGACGTCTATATACATGTTGACAAAACTATAGTAAAATAATAAAATCGCAGCGATTTGGTCGGAAGCGGCTGCGCCTGGGACGGATGAGTAAGGAGCGATGATATGACGAAGCGGGTTCTGTGGACCAATGTGATCATAACAGTGCTGATCATGGGGCTGTTTACGCTTGCGGCGCAGTTCTTTTTTCATTACAGCAGGAACTCCACCAGCGTGGCGATCATCTATGTCCTGGCCGTGATGCTGGTAGCCCGCTACTGTACCGGGTACATCCCGGGGATCGTGGCGTCAGTATTCGGCGTATTTTTTGTCAATTATGTGTATACGTATCCGTATATGAATTTCAGTCTATCTATTGACGGATATCCGGTAACATTCTCCGGTATGCTGATCGTATCGATCATTACCAGTACCCTGACTACCCGGTTTAAAAAGCAGAGCCAGCTGATCAATGAACAAGAGAAACTCCTGGTAGAAGCGGAGAAGGAGACCATGCGGGCGAATCTGCTGCGGGCAGTGTCCCACGATCTGCGGACGCCGCTCACCGGGATCATCGGCATGTCCAAGGCTTATCTGGACGGGGCCGATACCCTGCCGGAGGAGGAGAAGGCGGAGATGGTGGCCAGCATCCAGGAGGATGCCAACTGGCTGCTGAACATGGTGGAGAACCTGCTGGCGGTCACCCGGATCCGGGTGGGAGACGCGAAGGTAACCACGACTCCGGAGCTTTTGGAGGAAGTGGTGTCTGAGGCGGTGCTCCGCTTCAAAAAGCGGCTCCCCCATGCCAGCGTGCGGGTGCAGGTGCCGGAGGAGGTCCTTGTGGTGCCTATGGACGCTACGCTGATCGAGCAGGTGATCATCAATCTGCTGGAGAACGCCGCTTATCATTCCGGCAGCCAGGAGCCGATCGAGCTTTCTGTGGAGCGCTGGCCGCATGAGGTCGCCTTTTTCGTTCGGGACAGCGGCCGGGGGATCGATCCGGACCGGCTGGGCACGATTTTTGACGGGGGAGGCACGGATTCCAACGTAAGCGGCGATTCCCATAAAGGCATGGGGATCGGCCTCAGCATCTGCAAGACCATCATCAATGCCCACCATGGCACGATCGAAGCCAGGAACCGTGAGAAGGGCGCAGAATTTATGTTTACATTACCACTTGAGGAGAAAAAGGCATGACGAACAAACAGACCGTCCTGATCATTGAGGATGAGAAGAATATCGGCAATTTTATCGAAACGATCGTGATCTCGAATCACTACAAGGCCCTGCGGGCGTCCAACGGCATGTCCGGATTATCGCTCTGCACCTCCCACCGGCCGGATCTGATCCTGCTGGATCTGGGACTCCCGGATATCGACGGGATGGAAGTGCTCCAGCGGATCCGGGGATTCTCCAATGTCCCGGTGATCGTCATCTCCGCCCGGACGCAGGAGCGGGAGAAGGTGGACGCGCTGGACCAGGGGGCCGATGATTATATCACCAAGCCGTTCGGTTCAGAGGAGCTGCTGGCACGGATGCGCACGGCGCTGCGCCACAGCGAGCGGGCGGCCAGCGCCGCGCCCCAGGAGCAGAAGTATTCCCGGGATGGTCTGGAGATCGATTTTGACAAGCGGGTGGTGACCCTTCAGGGCGAGTACGTGCACCTGACCCAGATCGAATACAAGCTGGTGTCCCTGCTGGCCCGCAACGCGGGCAAGGTGCTGACCTATGACTACATCCTGAAGGAGATCTGGGGACCCTACGCGGATACGGATAATCAGATCCTGCGGGTGAACATGGCCAATATCCGGCGCAAGCTGGAAAAAAATCCGGCAGAGCCCTACTACATCTTCACAGAGATCGGAGTGGGATACCGGATGATCGAGTGATTTAATAGGTACTGTTGATCACCTTCCAGGGATCGGACTTGGAGTTGCGTCCGATGCTGATGGATCGGAAGGGACTGCCGTCCCGCCGGTCCTTGACCGTCAGCACTTTATAGATGATGATGTTGCCCGGGGGATATTCGCTTTCTAAGCCGGCGTTCTGATAGTTGCCGTCCTCAGCGTCCACCGGGTAGATCTGATCCACGCCTTCAAAGGAGGGATCCACCTCGGTAAAATAGTGCATAGCCAGGGCTTCCGTCTCAGAAAGCTCGGATTCGGTGAGGGCGTCCAGATAAGAGACGGCCGGCTGGTCTCCGGTCTCCCGGGAGGTTTCCTGGACGGAGACGGCGGAGCGCAGCTCCTGGCTGAACTCGCTGGGCACCATGGACAGGGCGAGCCGGTCAGACTCGGGAAGGGAATAATAGAAATCCAGCCATTGCAGCGTATCCTCGGATACGTCTTTTTTTTGCTTATAGATCCCTGCATATTCCACTACATCATCGGATAGGAACAGCTGGTAGGTCCCGTCGATCCAGACCGCGGCGGCGCCGTCTGCAAGGAGCACGTAGGGCGCGTCCTCACAGGCAAAGTTCGCCTCCCCCTCTGTGGACGGCAGCTCCCCGGCAGGGACCTGGGCGCTTAAAAATCCGTCTGGGGCAGAGCCATCTTCCCCGCCGGTTCCGCGGTCCAGGACCGCCGGACGGCCGGCAGAGGTCAGGCAGGCACCGTTTAAATAGACCGTCTGGGGAAGGGCTGGGTTGGGGACCGATGTATTTGGAAGGACCGCTTCTTCCGTACTGACAGAGGGGGCCGGGCCGGATACGGAGCATCCGCCGGTCAGGATAGCCAGTACGGCAACGAGCGGGAACAGATATCGCTTTTTCATAGAAAACCTCCATTTTGAAGTATTATATCAGCATGGGAGGCGGAATGTTTTAAGAAAGATTTAATTTTTGGTTACAGATTGAAAAAAGGTCCGGGGTTGGGAAAAATCCGCCTGGGAACGCTTGACCGCCATGGAGAAATGGGCTATAGTAACACTAGTCTAGGAAAGGAAGAAGGGCGATGGAAGCGAGAGAATCTACCAGGAATCAGATCATTGAAGGCGTGATATGGAAGCAGCTGCTGCTGTTCTTTTCCCGATCCTGTTCGGTACTTTTTTCCAGCAGCTCTATAATGCGGCGGACGCCATGATCGTGGGCCGGTTCGTGGGCAAGGAGGCCCTGTCTGCGGTGGGCGGCTCCACCGGGATGCTGACCCAGATGATCGTGGGATTTTTCGTGGGGCTGTCTTCTGGCGCGTCGGTGATCATCTCCCAGTATTACGGGGCGAAGCGGCCGGAGATGGTGGGATATGCGGTACATACGGCGGTGGCGTTCAGCATCCTCTCCGGGGTGGCGATGATGATCCTGGGGATCCTTCTGACGCCGTTCATGCTGTCGGCCATGGGGACGCCGGAGGATGTGATGGATCTGTCCATCCAGTACCTGCGGATCTATTTCCTGGGCATGGTGGCAAACCTGATATACAATACGGGCGCGGCGATCCTGCGGGCGGTGGGAGATTCCCGGCGGCCCCTGTATTTTCTGATGGCCAGCTGTCTGTTCAACATCGTGCTGGACCTGCTCCTTGTGGTGGTGTTAGGATTGGGAGTAGCCGGCGCGGCGATCGCTACGATCTGTTCTCAGCTGCTGAGCGCGGTGCTGGTGGCGGTGTGCCTGATGCGCACAAAGGATATGTACCGCTTAAGCTGGCGGCAGGTCGGCCTGGACGGGCGGATGCTGAAGCGGATCATCCGGATCGGATTTCCGGCGGGACTGCAGTCGGTGATGTATGGATTTTCCAACGTGATCATCCAGGCGGGCTTTAACTCCCTGGGCACCGATACGGTGGCGGCCTGGGCGGCTTACAGCAAGATCGACGCGGTGTTCTGGATGATGGTGAACTCCTTCGGCATCGCGATCACCACCTTCGTGGGTCAGAACTACGGCGCGGGTAAGCTGGACCGGGTCCGCAAGGGCGTGGGGAACTGTATGCGGATGACCGTGGCGGCTTCCGTGATCATGGCGGTGCTGATCTACAACTGGGGCGTGTACGGCTATCAGCTGTTTACTACGGATGCGGAGGTGATCCGCATCGGCATCGAGATGATGCGGTACTTAGCGCCGGTGTACGTGACCTATGTGGCGATCGAGATCCTGTCCGGAGCCCTCAGAGGCGTGGGAGATTGCTGGATCCCCATGATGCTGTGCTGCGTGGGCGTCTGCGTCCTGCGTGTCACCTGGGTGCTGATCGTGGTGCCCAGGAAGCGGGATATCTTTACGATCATGTTCAGCTATCCTCTGACCTGGGTGATCACCACGGTGCTGTTTACGATCTATTACCTGTTCTTCAGCGCTCTGCGGCGGTCGCGGAAGGGGATGCAGATCTAGGGCAAGTTCCAGGTCAAGATCCAGGGCAAGGTCCGGACCAAGATCCAGGTCTGGGGAAATTGGCATTGACAAACCGGCAGGGAACTGCTATTATCAAAACATGGAACGAGGGTGTTGCAGAGAGAGCCGGGAGAGCCGGCTGTTCTGTCGCCCTCATTTTCTGTTTCAAAGGGAGCTGCCAGGATGCGCACTCTGTGTAAAGGGATATGGCTGCTGGCGCAAACTTTTTTAGTTAAGTGAAGATCACACCGGGATGTTTTTATCACGAAGGGAGACGAAGCATGAGCAGATATAGTAAGGAAGACATTATGCGGATCGCCAGGGAGGAGGATGTGGAATTTATCCGCCTGCAGTTTACGGATATCTTCGGGATCCTGAAGAATGTGGCGATCACGGTGAGCCAGCTGGAACGGGCGCTGGATAACCGCTGTATGTTCGACGGTTCCGCCATCGAGGGATTTGTGCGGATCGAGGAATCGGATATGTATCTGTATCCGGATCTGGATACGTTTGAGATCATCCCGTGGAGGCCGCAGCACGGCAAGGTGGCCCGGATGCTCTGCGACGTGTGCCGCCCCGGCGGGGAGCCGTTTGTGGGAGATCCCCGGTATGTGCTGAAGAAGACGCTGAAAGAGGCGGAGGAGATGGGATACCTCTTTGAGGTGGGGCCGGAGTGTGAGTTCTTCCTGTTCCACACCGATGAGGAGGGACGGCCGACTACGGAGACCCACGAGATGGGCGGCTATTTTGACGTGGCGCCCATCGACCTGGGGGAAAATGTGCGCCGGGATATCGTCATCAATCTGGAAGAGATGGGATTTGAGGTGGAAGCCTCCCACCATGAGATCGCCCCGGCCCAGCATGAGATCGATCTGGGCCACATGGACGGACTGACGGCGGCGGACAATATCGTGACATTTAAGATGGCGGTGAAGGCGATCGCCAAGACCCACGGCCTCCACGCCACCTTTATGCCGAAGCCCAAGGCAGGGGTGAACGGCTCCGGGATGCATATCAACATGTCCCTGACCGACCGGGAGGGGAAGAACCTGTTCGTAGACGATTCCGATGAGCTGGGACTGAGCCGGGAGGCTTACCAGTTCATGGCGGGGATCCTGGCCCATATGCGGGAGATCACGATCCTGACCAATCCTCTGGTGAATTCTTACAAGCGGCTGGTGCCCGGCTATGATGCGCCGGTGTATGTGAGCTGGTCAGCCACCTCGAACCGGAGCGCCCTGATCCGCATTCCCTCTGCCCGGGGCAGCAGCACCCGGATCGAGCTGCGCTGCCCGGATTCTGCCATGAACCCGTATCTGGCTCTGGCAGCCTGCCTGGCAGCGGGCTTAGACGGCATCAAGAACCAGATGGAGCCGCCGGCAGGGGTGGAGACGAACCTGTTCGCCATGGGCGACGAGGAGCTGAAAAAGCGCGGCATCGAGCAGCTGCCGGAGACCCTGGGAGAGGCCCTGGATGCCTTTGAGGGGAGTGAATTTGCGAAAAACCTGCTGGGCGAGCATCTCTATGGGAAGTATGTGGCCGCCAAGCGGGCGGAGTGGAAGAAATTCCGGGCGGAGGTCACGGACTGGGAGGTCCAGGAATATCTGTACAAATTCTGACGGTCCTGTGGAATGTGCAGGCGGCAGAGCGGATAAGATGTCTGGGAGCAGGAATGCGGAGGTGGGCGTTTGGCAAACGTAGTCGTAGCATTTTCCAAAGCAGAAGATGGGAAAAAAATCAAGAGAATACTGATCCGCTGCGGCTTTTCGGCGATCGCGGTCTGCACCTCCGGGGCCCAGGCGCTGGCCCAGGCGGAGGATTTTGGGAGCGGGCTTTTGGTGTGCGGATACCGGCTCCCGGATATGCTGTCTACGGAGCTGGCCGATTACCTGCCCTCGGAATTTGCCGTGGTGCTGATCGCGTCGCCGGATAAGCTGGTGTCCCGCGTCCCGGAGCGCGTCCGCTGCATCTCGATGCCGTTTAAGGCCCAGGAGCTGTGCGATACGGCGATGGAGCTGGCTCAGGAGCTGGACCGGCAGCGGAGGCGGCGGCGGATGCAGCCGCGGCAGCGGAACGAGGAGGAGCAGAACGCCATCCGGGATGCGAAAGCCCTTTTGATGGAGCGGCAGGGCATGACCGAGGAGGAGGCTCATCGCTACATCCAGAAGTCCAGCATGGACAGCGGGAACAGCCTGGCGGAGACCGCCCGGATGCTCCTGTGCCTGATGGACGGCGAATATGGCTGAAGGGATGAGGAAGTCTCCGGAGGCAGGAAGAACAGGGGAGGAAAGACCATGGACGACATTGACAGAAAAATACTGACCTTGCTTCAGAAGAACGCAAGGATCTCGCTAAAGACGATCGCGGAGCAGACCTACCTGTCGTCTCCGGCGGTATCGGCCCGGATCGAGAAGCTGGAAAAGGAGGGGGTCATCGCCGGATATCACGCCCAGCTGGATCCGGTGAAGCTGGGGTATCATATCATTGCCTTCATCAATCTGAACGTGATGCCGGAGGACAAGCCCAAGTTCTATGCCTTTGCGGAGAACGTGCCCAATGTGCTGGAGTGCAGCTGTGTGACCGGGGAATATTCGATGCTGATGAAGGTGGCGTTCCCCAGCACGATGGAGCTGGATGCGTTTATCGGGCAGATCCAGCAGTTTGGAAAGACCAGTACCCAGATCGTGTTCTCCACTCATGTGGGACCGCGGGGCGCGGCGGTGAACAAGGGATAAAAGCGGAACGCGACATGCTCTTTTTTCATACTGTGTAAGAGAAGCAGTGTGGAAAAGGAGCATTTTTTATGGCAGACAGAAAGCGGATCGTGATCGACGCCGGCCACGGGGGACAGGAACCGGGGGCGGTGTATAACGGAAGAATGGAAAAGGATGATACCCTGGCCCTGGCGCTGGCGGTGGGCCAGCTGCTGGGGGAAAATGGAGTGGATGTGTCCTTTACCCGGGTCACGGATATCTACCAGAGCCCCATGGAAAAAGCTGAGATGGCGAACCGGTGGGGGGCGGATCTGTTCCTGTCGATTCACCGCAACGCCATGCCGGTGCCGGGGACTGCCTCCGGGATCCAGTCCCTGATCTATGAGACCGGCGGGGAAGCGGAGCAGCTGGCCCGGAACATCAACGACGCCCTGGTGGATATGGGCTGGAACGACCTGGGGATCATCGAGCGGCCGGGGCTGATCGTGCTGCGCAAGACGGAGATGCCGGCGGTGCTGGTGGAAGCCGGCTTTATCGATAATGAGGCAGATAACCAGTTCTTTGATCAGAATTTTGAGCGGACGGCCCAGGCCATCGCCGACGGGGTGCTGACGACCCTGCGGCAAGAGGAGGCGGGACCGGAGTATTATCAGATCCAGGTGGGGGCATTTGAGAACCGGAATGAGGCGGAACGGCTGCTGAGCCAGCTCCAGAGGGAAGGATATCCAGCATTCCTGGTGGCTTCTGACGGTCTTTACCTGGTACGGGTGGGCGCTTACTTAAACGTAGACAATGCGGCCTGGATGGAGCGGACGCTGCGGGCAGCCGGGTATCCCACCATGATGGTGCGGGAGGCGGCACGGTATTGATTCTGCCGCGGCACCGGGGATCTTGGAAAAACCGGGAGAAACTTGGAATCTCCCGGTTTTTATTTGGGGCGGACTGTGCTATACTGGGATCAGAAGGATTAGTTCGTGATCTGCCTGAGAAAGGAGGGTGTGTTATGGAAGGAAAGAAACTGATCGTGACCATCGGAAGACAGTATGGGAGCGGAGGCGGCGAGATCGGAAAGCGGCTGGCTGAGCGGCTTGGCATCCAATGCTATGACAAGGAGATCCTGCGGATGGATTCCAGAGAGAGCGGGCTCAAGGAAAGCTACTTCCATATGGCGGACGAGCGGGCGGGGAATAAGCTGCTGTACAAGATCATCAGCTCTTTGATCCCGGAGCAGGGGGCTCCGTCTTTTGGTTCGGACCTGGTGTCGGCGGACAACCTGTTCCGGTTCCAGTCGGAGGTGATCCGGAAGCTGGCGGCGGCGGAATCCTGCGTGATCATCGGACGGTGCGCCGACTATGTGCTGGAGGACTGGGAAGGGCTGGTGCGGATCTTCCTGTACGCGGATATGGATGCCCGGGTGGCGCGGATCCGGGAGAAGAAGTACTATCCGGAAGGGGAAGAGCAGAAGAACATCCGCCGGATCGACAAGGAGCGGCGGGATTATCACCGGTACTATACCGGGCGCAGCTGGGAGGATGTGGAGAATTACGATCTGATGATCAATACGGCGAAGCTGGGGCCGGAAGGAACGGTGGATATGATCCTGGATTATCTGAAGGGCCGGGGGATGATCGGATAGGAGGCCTTTGGGGATCCATGGAAGGGGGGCGGGCTCGG
>DVLJ01000193.1 GCA_018715565.1 Candidatus Ventrimonas merdavium | reverse complement strand
GCCCAGCATCTGGGCCACCGTGCTGATCCCCGCGGTCAGATATACGTTCCCAAAGGTAAACCGGGTCGCCCCGTTGATCGGATCCATACCGATGCAGCCCATCATCAGGCCGATCCCGGCCGCCATGATCCCTTTGAAGATATTTCCCTTCGACAGGGACGCCACCAGGGTGATCGCACAGAAACACAGAGAGAAATATTCCCATGGTCCCAGATGGAGGGCAAATTCCGCGATCACCGGGGACAGAACCGTAGCCAGAGCCACGGATCCCACCGTGCCGATAAAGGAAGCCGTCATACCGATGCCCAGCGCCTTCCCGGCCTGTCCCCTCTGGGTCATGGGGAAGCCGTCAAAGCAGGTCGCAATGGCGGAAGAGGAACCGGGGATCCCAATCAGCACAGCGGAAATAAAGGTCCCGGACACGCCGCCGATCCAGATGGCAAGCAGCAGGACAAAGGAGGTCTCCGTAGAAAGCCCGAACGTGACCGGAAGCAGCAGGGCAATGCCCAGGGTTGCGGAAAGTCCCGGGATCGCACCAAACACGATCCCAAGAGCAACCATGGCGATGATCAAAAGAAGATTGATCGGCTGCAGGCAGACCAGCAGCGCACTTATGTATCCACTCATAATGTCCCTCCCTTACTCAAACAGAATGCCCGCAGGCAGTTTTATCTGGAAACCGATCACAAACAAGGCATATAATGCTGCGGTCACAAGCACAGAGATCACCACAGCTGATACCAGCCTTACCTTGCTGCTGCCTTTTAGGTCGTAGATGAACGCCAGGGTGGCGAACGGCGTGGTGATCAAGAAGCCCAGCCAGTTCATTGCGATCGCATAGATGACCAGCATCAAAAAGCTCTTCGTGATCTTTTTCACCCCACCCTTGGGAAAATACGGTTTCTCTTCCACGGCCCGTTCCTTCACGCCCTTGATGATCAGAGCGATGGAGCTCATGGCAACTAAGAGGATGGCCACATAGGGCAGCAGCCTGGGCCCCGGCTCCAGGAGCTTCGCCGGCTGTTTGATCATCTGGCTGGATACCAGGAAAAAGGCGCAGCCCGCCAGTCCTGCGATGCCGGTAATGGTATCTCTGCGTAATTTCATAATCCTTACTCTCCTTCTTTTTTAAAATGTCCTGAGAAGAACGGATTCTGCTCAGGACATGGTTCCATGTATGATTCTATCTTGTTCCTTCCGAAAAGCCCAGGCTATTCCTGTACGTACATATCCAGGTCTTTCGCGATCTGCACGAACTGAGCATATTCGGTTTCGCGGATCTCCTTGGATTCTTCCAGATCATGCCAGCCAGGGATATTTCCGATAGCGGCAATGCCCTCGTTTACGGTCGGATCCTCTACCACGGCTTTCATAGCCTCGTTCATGGCTGCCACCATGGTCTCGTCCATCCCAGCCGGTCCTAACAGATAGTGATATACGGACAGCACGCAGCTTTCAAAGCCCTGCTCCTGCAGCGTTTTGTAGTTATCCGGCAGCTCCTCCGGATAGGCAGAGATGGTCGTTCCGTCGGAGGAAACGGTGCCGATCACCTTCAGCTTGCCGGCCTTCTCATATTCCAGTGCGTTGCCGACACCCACTACGCCGATATCGATGAAACCGCCGGCCAGGTTCGTCAGACGGTCAGACTCGGACGCACACTCTACCGCATTCAGCTCGATGCCCGCTTCCTTGCTAAGCATCCCGAACAGGAAGGTATTCGCTCCGGCCGCCGGCATACCCGCATTTAATTCTCCCGGATGGGCCTTGGCATACTCTACGAAACCTGCAAAATCATCATAGGGCGCGTCTGCCGGAACGGCAAGCGTGGAAAAGCCATTGTCCTGGAGACAAGCGATCAGGGTAAAATCTTCCAGAGGAGCCACTTCTGCATTTCCTGTGATATACTGGATATTCAGGGCAGAGGTCGCCAGGGTCAGGGTCGTTCCATCCGGCTTTGCAGACGCTACGGTCTGATGTCCTACCGTATTGCTGTCATAGTTGGTCACGGTCGTTTTTAATCCATACAGCCGGTTTAAGCCCTCGCTGTAATACCGGATCGCCAGATCAGAACCGCCGCCCGCTTTACCGGGGACTACCAGGGTGATCGTCTCCCCTTTGGGGAAACCGATGTCGCCCGCATCTGCGGTCTGCTCCCCCGCAGCCGCGCTGCTTCCCTCTGCCGCTGCTCCCTCTGGGGCCGCTCCAGTCTCCTTCGAGCTTCCGCATGCGCATGCCGCCATCATTGATGCCGCTAAAACTCCCGCCAACAAGATACGATTGATTTGTTTTTTCATAACGTTTCTTCTCCTGTTTTTTCTTGCTGCATCCGGCAGAATCTTGTCTCTTAGCTGTCGTATCCCTATGAAACCAGTCCAATCAGATCCCGATCTCGGTCATTTTTTTGTGTATTCTGCTTTCTGCATCATTCGTTCAGTTGTTTACAAAGGCATTATAGTATATTCACATTTTCTTTACATGATGTAATGTATAGAGGGTGGATTACACCAAAAAACATTACATCATGACTGGCGGCTCATTTGTGGCGAATGAAAAGACAGTTATGATAAAGGAGGGATGCCCTCAAAC
>DVLJ01000192.1 GCA_018715565.1 Candidatus Ventrimonas merdavium | reverse complement strand
TTGACAAAATCTTAGTAATTGGATATAACTATAAACGTGAGATCGGCATGTCTCGGAAAGTGAACCAGAAATGAACAGAAGTTCGGAATGGAGGAATTCCTATGGAAAAGAAAGAATTGTTTTTGCCGGATTTATTTACGCTTCTGGATAGTCTGGAATGGGGGATCAGTATTTTTGATGAGAACGGAAATTTTCTCTGGGTAAATCGCTATGTGTTAAAATGCAGCGGAAGGCCAAGGAGATTCTATGAGGGAAAATCCGTATATGATTTTCAATCCATGGGGATTTTAGATGTGCCGGTGTGTTCCCAGGTATTTCAGCAGAAGAAAGCAGTAACGCATCTGCAGAATTCCTATTCAGAAAATGGGAAACTAGAAGAATATATCGTAACGGCCACTCCGATCTTTGATGGAAATGGCAATATCAAATTTGTGGTAGCAGACCGGATGAGAGTGCGACAACTGAAGGAATATAATAATCTGGCGGAACAGGAGCGAAAACAGGGGGTATCTACCCGGATGAAGGTTACCTCTGCCAAGCGAGAACTGATCTACAAAAGTGAGGGAATGAAGCGGATTGTGGAAGATGCGGAGAGAGCGGCTTCTGTGGCCAGTGTGATCTTGCTTCAGGGAGAATCTGGGACGGGAAAGGATGTGCTGGCCCATTTCATCCATGAAAACAGTGATTACAAGCACGGGAGCATGATCGAAATAAACTGTGCCTCTATGCCGGAATCCTTGTTGGAATCAGAACTGTTCGGCTATGCAAAAGGCGCTTTTACCGGAGCCCTCAGTTCTGGTAAAATGGGCCTGATCGAGGCTGCTGACAAAGGAACGCTGTTTTTGGACGAGATCAACTCGATGCCCTTGGGACTCCAGGCAAAGCTGCTGCGGGTCCTAGAGAGCCATACGATCACCAGGCTTGGTTCAACAAAGCCGGTCCACGTGGATTTTCGCCTGATTGCGGCTACCAACCAGAATCTGCTGGAATGCGTGAACAACAAGACGTTCCGTTTGGATCTGTACTACCGGCTGAATGTGATCCCACTAACGCTTCCCCCTTTACGGGAACGCAAAGAAGATATTGGTGTTCTGACCGATTTTTTCTTAGAAAAATTCTGTGAGAGGTATTCTTTGAGAAAAAAGTTTTCCAGAAGGGTATATAAGACGTTTGAAGCCTACAGCTGGCCTGGAAACGTCAGAGAATTAAAGAATATCGTAGAGCGGATGGTGATCATGAGCACGGTTTCCACGCTGACGATCAATGAGATTCCGGAGAGCATGTTCATTGAAGGAGGGTTTGCCAGAGCAGAAAAGAATGAGGACGAAAAAGAGCGGATCCGCAGAGCATTGGAGATCAATAACGGCCATCGGGAAATGACGGCTAAGTACCTGAATATTTCCAGGAGAAATTTACAGTACAAAATAAAAAAGTATGGGTTGAAATAAGATAAACCATCAGAAGAGTGTGCGTTTCGGCGTACGCTCTTTTTGTTAGATGTTTTTTACTAGACGATATGTCTGCTGCCAAACCTTTGAATGGTTTTTTTGGCACGGAAATTGCTTTATATTTTTGCAAAGATCCCTGACAGAGCAGAATCGTCCACCACCCTTTTGATCTGCTTCTATGCGCAGGGACAATAAGAAAGGAGTACACCGTTTATGAAACCATTAGAGGGAATCAAGGTACTGGAGCTGACGACTTATTTTGCTGCTCCGGCATGCGGAAGGATCTTGGCAGACTGGGGAGCGGAAGTCATTAAAGTGGAGGGACCTAAGGGGGATCCCTATCGTTCCGCCTACAGAGGACAGAGAACGCCGCAGTTTGAAGAAGGCTGCCCCAGCTTTGACCTGGAAAATTCCAATAAAGCCTTTGTTTGCCTGGATACCAAAACAGATCAGGGCAGGGAGGCTGTGTTCCGGCTGCTTTCCCAGTGCGACGTCTTTTTGACCAATAATCGCCCGAACGCGCTGAAAAAGATGGGTCTGACCTACGAGGAGGTCCATGCGCGATGCCCCCATATCGTCTATGCGGAGGTTCTGGGATATGGAGCTAAGGGACCGCTGAAGGACAGACCGGGATATGATTATACGGCCTTTTTCTCCAGAAGCGGACTGATGGCAGACCTCAGCTCCAAAGGAGGACCGGTTATGAACACGGTCGCCGGATTCGGGGATCATGTGACAGCCATTACCCTGGCGGCCGGTATCTGCGGAGCTTTGGTGCGGGCGAAGCAGACTGGGGAAGGGGACCGGGTCAGCGTATCACTGTATCAGGCTGCGATCTTCATCCTTAGCAATGGCTTGCTCTGCGCGGAATATGGAAGGGAGTATCCCCGGACGCATTTTGATTGCAACAGCCCGCTCCTGACCTGCTACCGGTGTAAAGATGGAGAATGGATCTACCTGTCCATGCCGGAGTACGATAAAATGTGGCCCCGGATCTGCCGGGATATTTTCGACCGGCCGGATCTGGCGGAGGATCCCCGTTTTTACTGCATTGCGGAGACCAACAAGCGAATCGGGGAAGCGGTGGCTGTATGCGACGAGATCTTTGCTCAGCATGACAGTGCCTACTGGATCGAAAAAATGGAGGCGAATGACATTGCCCACGAAAAGCTGGCTCATTTTACGGACGTGCTGAAGGACGAGCAGGCCTGGGCCAATGATTTCTTACAGGAATATACCTATCCCAATGGAGAGAAGACCGTTTTTTCCAGTACGCCGGTAAGCTTTGCTTCCGTAGGGAAAATGCCGTTCCGCCACGGAGGAACCGTGGGAAGGGATACCAGGAGCGTGCTGGAACAGGCCGGATACAGCAAGGAGGAGATCGCAGAGCTGATAGAATCCGGGGCGGCGAAATAGAAGGTCAGGAGGAGTCAAGATGCTGACAATGGGGATTGATATCGGTTCCGCTGCTTCCAAGGCCGTGATCCTGGAGGACGGCGTACGGATCGTGGCAGGGACCGTGGTATCCGCCGGGACCGGCACCAGAGGACCGTCCCAGGTATATGCGGAAGTGTTGGATCAGGCCGGAGTAAAGGAGACGGAGATCAGCAGGATCGTAGCTACCGGATATGGAAGGATGAATTTTCAAAAGGCAGACCGGGAGTTGAGCGAGGTCAGCTGCCATGGACGGGGAATGCATTTCCTTCTGCCGGACGTAAGAACGGTGATCGATATCGGAGGCCAGGACGCGAAAACCCTGCTGCTGGACGAGCGGGGAAATCTGAGCCATTTCCTGATGAACGATAAATGCGCCGCCGGAACGGGGCGGTTCTTGGAGGCGATGGCCCGCGTCCTGGATATCCGGATCGAAGACATGGGAGAGATCGCGGAGCAGTCTCAGAATCCCGTGTCCATCAGCAGCACCTGCGCCGTGTTTGCAGAGTCCGAAGTCATATCCAGATTGGCGGGAGGCGAGGCGATCCCAGATATCCTGGCGGGGATCCATGGGGCCGTGGCCAAAAAAGTAAGCGGTCTGGCAATCCGGATGGGATACCAGCCGAAGGTGGCAATGAGTGGAGGCGTAGCCAGAAACCACGGCGTAGTAAAAGCAATGGAACGAGAGTTAGGCTGCCCGGTGCAGGTCCCTGACTGCTGCCAGCTGGCAGGAGCTCTGGGAGCGGCCCTGTATGCCTATGGAGATTTAATAAATAAAAGGAGAGAGCGTGTATGAATGAGAATATGAATCAGCAGGAGACTGTCGCGGCGAAACCAAAGAGACAGAAATCCAAGTCACAGTTAATGGCAGCAGCATTGCTGGACAAAGCATATAACGATACCATCGAGGCAAAAGCAAGAGGGGAGAAGATCGGCTGGGCTACATCCTTGTTCCCCCAGGAGATCGCGGAAACCCTGGGACTGCATATCGTTTATCCGGAGAATCACGGAGCAGCTATCGCAGCCAAGAAGCTGGCAGATCCGTTCCTCCAGTATGCCGAGGCCCATGACTGCAACAACGATCTGTGTTCCTATGCAAAGATCGACCTGGCTTATGCAGATATCTTAGACTGCAGCCCGGCCAGTAATATGGCAAAACCAGATTTCCTGCTGGTAGCCAACAACGGCTGTAACGAGATCACCAAATGGTTTGAACTGATCAGCCGGAAGTATCAGATCCCGATCTTTATGATCGATATGACCTACAACCATATGCCCTACGTAACAGAATCCAGAGTGCAGTATATTAAAGCACAGATCGAAAAGGTGATCGAGGATCTGTCCGCGTTTACGGGAAAAGCCTGGGATCAGGAACGGTTTGCGGAGATCATGCGCATCTCCACGGTCAACCGAGGGCTTTGGGAGCAGGTGGCGGATTATCTGGCATTAAAGCCAAGTCCGTTAAGCGGATTCGACCTGTTTAACTATATGGGGCCCATGGTATTCACCAGAGGCCGGGAGGAGACCGGAGACGTGATGCGCCAACTGATCTCTGAGATCGAAGAACATATTAAAAATGGGACCTCTACCTATCCTGCCAAAGAAGAATTCCGTGTGTTCTGGGAGGGGATCGCCTGCTGGCCGTATCTCTCCCACAATCTGAAGACCCTGAAAAAATACGGGATCAATGTGTGCGCCACTGCATATGCCAGAGCCTGGTCTCTGGATTATACGCCGGGAGATCTGGAAAGCCTGGCTAGGGCTTACTCCTTTACCAGCTCCAACAATATCCTCCTGGAGGAAAGTGTGCGCAGGCGGACAGAGTGGAATAAAAAGTTCTCCATTGACGGGAGCATCTATCATGTCAACCTGGCCTGCAAGGTAATGGTATGCCAGCAGCAGGAACTGATGCGCAGAGTATCGGAAGCCTGCGGAAATCTTCCCTACATGGCTTTTGACGGAGACCAGGCGGATTACCGGAACTTCAGCGAAGCCCAGTTTGAGACCCGGATCGAGGCGTTTGCAGAGTTGATGAGAAAGCATAGGGAGGAATGTGAGAATGGCTAATTTACAGGAATGTCTGGATTATTTTAAGAAAGTATCGGAGAATCCCAAAAATCAGTTAAAGCAGTATCTGGAGGCGGGGAAGCAAGTGATCGGATGCTTTCCTGTGTATACGCCGGAGGTCCTGGCGGACGCGGCAGGGATCGTTCCCATGGGCATGTGGGGCGCACAGATGGAGGTGGTCCGGTCCAAGAAATATCTAGTCCCCTTTGCTTGTCCCATCATGCAGTCCTGCATGGAGCTGGCGCTGACCGGAGGCTACGAAGGGGTGAAGGCGGTGATGATCCCCTCCATGTGCGATACGCTGCGCTGTGTTACGCAGGATTTTAAACTGGGCGTGGAAGGGATCGCCTGTATCCCTTATACCCTGACCCAGAACCGTAAGCTTCCGGCGGCCATGGAGTATCTGATCGCGGAATACACGTATGTAAAAGAACGTATTGAGGAGCTTTACGGAGTAAATATCACGGAGGAAGCCATAGACGAAAGCATTGAACGGTACAACGCCCATAACCGTGAAATGCGCCGCTTTGCCAGTCTGGCTAATCAGCATCTGGATGTGATCACGCCGACGGTACGGCATCATGTGTTCAAAAGCGCCTGGTTTATGACAAAAGCAGAGCATTTAGAGCTGATGATACGGTTAAATCAGGAGCTGGAAGCTAGAGAACCCTTTGCATATTCTGGAAAACGGGTGATCCTGACGGGGATCACGGCGGAGCCGGATGGGCTTTTACAGATCCTGGAAGACCACGGGCTGGCTGTGGTGGGAGACGACCTGGCTCAGGAGATGCGTCAGTACCGTACGGATATTCCGGAAGGGGGACATGGGATCTACCGTCTGGCAGCTCAGTGGAGAGACCGGATCGATCCTATGGCTCATGACGACGAGCTGCGCCGGACGGATATCCTGGAGTCCCTCCTGAAGGAAAATGACGCCAAGGCAGTGATCGTATGCCTGATGAAATTCTGCGACCCGGAGGAATATGAATTTGTGGCCTACAACCGGGAATTAAGAGAGAAGGGCTATCAGGTCCTGTCTCTTGATATTGACCAGCAGCCGGCTGGATACGATCAGGCGAGGACCAGGATCGAAACCCTGGCAGAGCTTTTGTAATGCTTCCGGGAGACCGGCTGGTCCGGTCTCCCGAAAACGGCTGTAAAGCAGAATACCAGAAAGATTGGAGGAGAAGGATGATTCTTTCGGAAAAATATCAACTGATGAGACGGAATTTCCGGAATTTTGCAGAGACGGAATTTACAACGGAAATCCAGGAACAGCTGGACCGGGAAGGAGGGTTTAACTGGGATCTTCATCATAAAATGGCGGATTATGGATTTATGGGGGTAAAGCTGCCGGAGGAATACGGCGGACAGGGCGGCGATACGCTGGCCTATGTTTTGATGGTAGAGGAATTTGCAAGAGTATGTCCGGTCCTTGCGATCTATGCCAATACGCCGAATTCTCTGGGAAGCGGACCGCTGCTGACCTGCGGGACCGAAGAACAGAAGAAAACCTATATCCCGTTGATCGCGTCCGGGGAAAAGAAGCTGGTCTTTGCGCTGACCGAGCCCGGGGCCGGCTCCGATGCAGGAGGAACGCTGACTACGGCGGATGCGGATGGGGACTTTTATATCTTAAATGGCCGGAAATGCTTTATTTCCGGAGCTCCCGTAGCAGATTACGCAGTCGTGTACGCCAAAACAAACCGCGAACTCAAAGGCAGCAAAGGGATTTCCATGTTCATTGTGGACATGAAGCTTCCGGGAGTATCCGTGGGAAAGCCGGAGTCCAAAATGGGGATCAGCGGATATCCTACCAGCGATATTATCTTGGAAGATGTCAGGGTACATAAAAGCCAGCTGTTAGGACCGCTGGACCGGGGATTTTCTACTGCATTAAAGACCCTGGACGGAGGGCGGCTGGGCGTGGCGGCTCAGGCCCTGGGAATCGCTCAGTGCTGTCTGGAGGAATCGGTAAAGTACGCTAAGGAAAGAAAGCAGTTCGGCAGGCCCATCGCGAAAAATCAGGGGATCAGCTTTATGCTGGCGGAAATGGCAACGGAGATCGAGGCGGCCAGGGAGTTGATCTACAATACGGCAGTGGCAAAGGATGCTGGAGCAAAGGACGCGCCCATGAAATGTTCTATGTGCAAATACTTTGCTTCGGAGATGGCAAACCGGGTGGCCTATAAGGCAGTACAGATCCACGGAGGATACGGATACATCAAGGATTACAAAGTGGAGCGCATGTACCGGGACGCCAGGATCACCACGCTTTATGAGGGAACGACACAGGTACAGCAGATGGTCATCGCCGGAAATCTGTTAAAGTAGGAGGGAAGCCAGAATGAGGATCTATGTATGTGTAAAGCAGGTTCCGGATACGTCCGGGAAGGTAGCGGTAAACGAGGATGGTACCTTAAACCGGGCGTCCATGATGACGATCATCAATCCCGACGACATGAGCGCCATGGAACAGGCTCTTCAGATTAAAGATAAGACCGGGTGCCAGGTGACAGCGGTCACGATGGGGCCGCCCCAGGCGGAAAGTATGCTGAGAGAACTAATGGCCATGGGAGCGGACGACAGCGTGCTGATCTCCAGCAGAGAATTCGGCGGTTCGGACACTTACGCAACGTCTCAGATCATTGCGGGCGCCCTTCATCATCTGGGGATCGGAGAGGATGATCTGATCCTCTGCGGACGTCAGGCCATTGACGGAGACACGGCTCAGGTCGGACCGCAGATCGCGGAAAAGCTGGATATCCCGCAGATCACCTATGGAGAACAGCTGGAGCTTCTGGGCAAGACGGTGAGGGGGAAGCGGCTGCTGGAGGATGGCTATATGACCATTGAGGCAGAATTGCCCTGTCTCGTAACCTGTGTAAAGGAAATGAATACTCCCCGTTATCTGACAGTAAAGGGAATCCTGAAAAGCTATGAGAAACCAATCCAAGTCCTGGATTACAATGCACTGAAGGAAGAACCGCTGATCGATCCGGATACCATTGGGCTGAAAGGATCTCCCACAAACATTTTCCGGTCGTTTACTCCTCCCAGGAAAGAGCAAGGGAGAATGCTGAGCGGAAGCGGCAGGGAAGCCGTGCGAGAGCTGATCAGCGAGCTGACTGCCAGCCATGTGATCGGATAAAGGCAGAAAAAGGCCCGCGAAAGGGCAACGGAGAAAGGAGAGACAGTATGGCTTTTAACAGCGCCGCGATTGGAGAATTTCACGATATATGGGTGTTTTGTGAGCAGAGAGAAGGAACTCTGTCGGAAACGGATTTTGAACTGGTCAGTGAGGGAAGAAAGCTGGCGGATGAGAGAGGAGCAATGCTGGCAGCGGTGGTGCTGGGAGACTGCGGGGAAGAAGAGGCTGTTCAATTAGGTGGATATGGGGCGGACCGGGTCCTGCTCTGCAGCCATCCCCTGCTGAAAGAGTATACTACAGATGCTTATACAAAGGTCCTCTGCGACTTGGTCATGGAGCGGAAACCGGAGGTGCTTCTGATCGGGGCGTCCCATATCGGACGGGATCTGGGGCCGAGGTGCGCAGCCAGGCTCCACACTGGGCTGACTGCAGACTGCACTCATCTTGATATTGATATGGAACGGTACCGGGAATTTCTGCGGACCTCCTCCTCTATGGATGTGGACGCGGTGAAATTTAATATGGAGGACACGAACCTGAAAATGACCCGTCCGGCCTTCGGCGGTCACCTGATGGCAACGATCATCTGCCCAAGGTTCCGTCCTTGCATGTCTACGGTACGGCCAGGAGTAATGAAGAAAGGAACCTACAGCCAGGAATGGGCGGACCGTTGCGTGGTGGAATATTGTCAGGCAGACTTAACAGAGCAGGATCTTAGGACAAAAGTTGTGGAGGTGGTCCGGGAAACTAGAAAAATGGCGGATCTGACCGGCGCGGAGGTAGTAGTCTGCGTAGGGCGGGGGATCCGACAGGATGTGGAACGGGGGATCCGCCTGGCAGAAGAGCTGGCAGATGCCTTAGGCGGAGTAGTAGGAGGATCTCGGGCTGTCATTGATGCGGGCTGGCTTACTGCGGATCACCAGATCGGACAGACGGGGAAGACCGTGCGCCCCAGGCTTTACATCGGACTGGGCGTATCCGGTGCGATCCAGCATAAAGCAGGAATGCAGGATTCGGAACGGATCGTCGCTATCGATAAAAACGACAGCGCGCCGATATTTGAAGATGCAGATTACGGGATCTGTGGAGATTTATTTGAGATTGTGCCGCTGATGCTGGAAGAACTGAAAGCAGCAGTGCATGGATAATTTAAGAAAGAGCAAGTTTTGCCGGGACCTGGAAAGCCAGAGGTTGGATTTCCAGGTCCCCTTTTTATGCCGTTTTTCCTAATTTCTGCTATATAATTGGAAGCAGAAAGTCGAGGTACCGAATGAAAATAAAAAAAGAGCATGCAGCCCATTCCCTGAAAGACATTCTTGAGGACATCGACCATGTCCTACAACTCCAGAAAAAATGATAGGCAAGAATAGAAACTCGGATGGAAGCGGTGAGACAGCCTTGAACCGGCAGCCGTTATATGGTAACATAAAGCTATGAAGAACAAAGGTTTTAGATCATGCAGAAGAAAAAGCTGAGGATTCGGCCAAGATACCATTTCTGAGAAATATTAGGAAGAGATAGAAGTGGAGGCATGAATATATGAC
>DVLJ01000191.1 GCA_018715565.1 Candidatus Ventrimonas merdavium | reverse complement strand
GATTTTCAGATTATCCATCATACAGAGAAAGTGATCTCGAATTATGAAGCCATGTATTTCCATATACAGTTTCCAGAGGAATACTGTATCGTTACACCAGAAAATGATGAGGGGATTATAAAGTGGCATGTCGTAACGGAATTTGAAAAATTTCTGCCTTTCTCATGGGCGGCGGGGCGATCATGCGCCTCGCCACCCATGCGGTTTAACAGATCAGATCCCGGATCACCTCTCCTGCGATCAAAAGTCCCGCCACCGGCGGCACAAAGGAGATGCTGCCGGGCACGGCCCGCTTGTTGCTGGCCTCCTCTGGATCTGCGGCCGGAGTCAGGGGTTCCTCCCTGGAATATAGTACCTTCAGCCGGGGGACGCCCCGCCGCTTCAGCTCCCGCCGCATCACCCGGCAGAGGGGGCAGACGGAGGTGTCGTAGATGTCGGCGATCTCAAACAGCTCCCCGTGGAGCTTGTTCCCTGTGCCCATGGAGGCGATGAGCGGGATCCCATGCTCATAGGCATACTGGGCGATGGCCAGCTTGGCGGCCACGGTATCGATGGCGTCGATCACGTAATCCACGGCTCCCAGCTCATCAAAGAGGGCGGGCAGGTTCTCGGGCAGGACGAACGTCTCCCGGGTCTCGGTCCGGGCCTGGGGATTGATATCCGCGATGCGGGCCTTCATCACCTGGGTCTTATACTGGCCGATGGTGCTGTGGTAGGCGATGCTCTGGCGGTTTAGGTTGGTCAGGGCCACGGTGTCGTTGTCCACCAGGATGAGCCGCCCCACCCCGCACCGGGCCAGGGCCTCGATACAGTGGGAGCCTACGCCGCCCACCCCAAAGACCAGGACGGAGGCCTGGGCGAGCCGCGCTAAGGCGTCGGTCCCGATCAGCCGTTCGGTTCTGGAAAATTCGTTCATAGTTTCCGTCCGCTCCTTCCTTACATCAGGTTGGCGTCGGGCTGGCGGCGCTGTTCCTCCACCAGGTCCGCCAGGGTCACGCTGTCCACCACCTGATCGATGGCGTCCTTTAACTGCTTCCATACGTTCAGGGTCACGCATTGCCCCGCCCGGTCGCAGGGCGCGGCGTCCTCGTCCACACAGGGGACGGGGGCTAAGCTCCCTTCGGTCTGCCGCAGGATCATGCCCACGGTGTATTCCTCCGGCGGACGGGTCAGCATATAGCCGCCCTGGGCCCCCCGGACGCTGCGGACATATCCGGCCCGGTGAAGGAGCGTGACGATCTGTTCCAGATATTTATCCGAGATCCCCTGGCGCGCCGCTACCTGGCTGATCTTCGTGCACGAGTCCGGATTCAGCCCGAACTCGATCATCATGCGCAGCGCGTAGCGTCCTTTCGTAGAAATCTTCATATCGGTATGCACCCTTTCTTAAAGCAAGCGCGTAATTTTTGTATCAGCAAAAGCTATTTTACAAAAAAATACGGAAAATGTAAACCAGAAGCTGTCCTTTATTTTTTCCGCCGGTCGTGCTATAATCTCTCCATGATGTGGATCGCGGGAGCGGGCAGCGCATAGCGGTCCGGTATCAGAAGGCCTGATTGGCAAAAACTGCCGACAGGCGTATGCCGAACAAAAACCCGGTAAGGAGAGAGCAGGAGGAAATGCGATGAAGGACGGATTTTTCCGTGCAGCGGCGGCGACGCCCAGAGTAAATGTGGCGGACCCGGCTTATAATAGAACAGAGATCTGCAGGCAGATCGAGGAGGGCGTCAGGAACGGAGCGGGGCTGATGGTATTCCCGGAGCTGTGCCTGACGGCCTACACCTGCAATGATCTGTTTCTGCAGCAGGCCCTGATCCAGCAGACGAAGGAGGAATTAAAGGAGATCCTTGCCTGCACCAGGGACAAGGAGGTCCTGGTGTTCGTGGGACTTCCCTGGGAGCACGGCGGGCGGCTGTTCAACTGTGCGGCGGCCATCTGCGGCGGGCGGCTTTTGGGCCTGATCCCGAAGCGGAACCTGCCGAATTATGGAGAATTTTACGAGCAGCGGTATTTTGCGGTGGGACCGGAGGTCCCGGTGATGACGGAATGGGAGGGAGAGCCGGTGCCCATGGGCAGCCGGATCCTGTTTGCCTGCAGAGAGATCCCGTCCCTGATCGTAGGCGCGGAGATCTGCGAGGATGTGTGGGTGCCTGCGCCCCCCAGCATCGGCCACGTGCTGGCCGGGGCGACGGTAGTAGTGAACTGTTCCGCCAGCGACGAGGTAGTGGGCAAGGACAGCTACCGCCGGGAGCTGATCGGCGGACAGTCGGCCCGCCTGATCTGCGGATATGTGTATGCCAATGCCGGGGAGGGGGAGTCTACCCAGGATCTGGTGTTCGGCGGCCATGACCTGATCGCGGAGAACGGGGTGATGCTGGCGGAGTCCCGGCGGTTTGCCCCAGGCATCGTGTATGGGGATCTGGACCTGGAGAAGCTGGCCTTTGAGCGGCGGAAGACCACCACCCATCCGGCGGCGGATACCACCGGATATCTGGTGCGGGAGTTTTTCCTGGATACGGCGGCGATGGAAGCCTGCCAGGAGGAGCGGCTGTACCGGATCATCGACAGCCGGCCCTTTGTACCGGCTAACGACGCTATGCGGAGCCGCCGCTGTGAGGAGATCTTTACGATCCAGGCTATGGGACTGAAGAAGCGGCTGGAGCACACCGGCATCACCCATGCCGTGCTGGGGATCTCCGGGGGACTGGATTCTACCCTGGCCCTGCTGGTGACGGCCCGGGCCTTTGACTTGTTGGGCCTTCCCAGAGATCAGATCCATGCGGTGACCATGCCCTGCTTCGGCACCACGGACCGGACCTATCAGAACGCCTGCACCCTGACCAGGCGGCTGGGAGCCAGCCTGCAGGAGGTGGATATCCGGGCGTCGGTGATCCAGCATTTTGCAGATATCGGCCAGAGCCTGGACAACCATGACGTGACCTATGAGAACGGCCAGGCCAGAGAGCGGACCCAGGTGCTGATGGATATCGCCAATCAGGTGAACGGCCTGGTGATCGGTACAGGAGATATGTCAGAGCTGGCGCTAGGCTGGGCCACCTATAACGGGGACCATATGTCCATGTACGGGGTGAACGCTTCCGTGCCCAAGACCCTGGTGCGCCATCTGGTGCGTTACTATGCGGATACCTGCGGGGAAGGAGAGCTCCAGGATGTGCTCTTTGATGTGCTGGATACGCCGGTGAGCCCGGAGCTTCTGCCGCCGGAGGACGGGAAGATCGCTCAGAAGACCGAGGATCTGGTGGGACCCTACGAGCTCCACGACTTTTTCTTATATTATGTGCTCCGGTTCGGCTATCTGCCGTCCAAGATCTACCGGCTGGCGGTAAGAGCCTTTGCCGGGGAGTATGATCCGGAGACTATCGGCCGGTGGCTGGAGGTGTTCTACCGCCGGTTCTTTGCCCAGCAGTTTAAGCGTTCCTGTCTGCCGGACGGACCCAAGGTGGGAAGCGTAGCCGTTTCCCCCAGAGGAGATCTGCGGATGCCCAGCGACGCCTCCCGGCGGATCTGGCTGGAGGATCTGGCCCGGGTGCGCCAGGCCGGGGCTCCGGGAACGATAGGAAGATGACGGAGAGAAAGATACCATGATAACAAGCACGACGAACAAGCAGGTAAAATACGTAAGCAGCCTGGTGAAAAAGGCCAGGGCCCGCCGGGAAGAGGATCTGTTCGTGGCGGAGGGGCTCCGGATGTGCCAGGAGATCCCGCCGGAGCGGCTGGCGGCCTTGTACCTTTCTGAGAGCGTTTCCAGGACGCCGGAGGGCCGGGAGCTGGCAGGCCGGACCTCCCGGGTGGAGGTGGTGTCGGACGAGGTGTTCAGAGCCCTTTCCGACACCCAGTCGCCCCAGGGCATCCTGGCTCTGGTGCGCCAGTACCATTACACCCTGGAGGACGCGGCAAGGACCTCCCGGGACGGAGGGGGGCCGGCGCTCATCATGGTGCTGGAGCGGCTCCAGGATCCTGGGAACCTGGGAACCATCCTGCGGGCGGGAGAGGGCGCGGGGGTGACCGGCGTCCTGATGGACCGGGAGACTGCGGATATCTACAATCCCAAGGTGATCCGCTCTACCATGGGCTCCATCCTTCGGGTGCCTTTCTGCTACACCGAGGATCTGCACCGGGATCTTGCCGCCTTAAAGGAGAAGGGGGTGACCCTGTTCGCGGCCCATCTGGAAGGGAAGCGCTCCTACGATCAGGAGGATTACACCGGCGACACCGCCTTTTTGATCGGCAATGAGGCCAACGGCCTTTCCGATGGGACGGCCCGCCTGGCGGACACCTACATCCGGATCCCCATGGAGGGAGCGGTGGAGTCGTTGAACGCGGCGGTAGCCTCGGCAGTGCTGATGTTCGAGGCGGCCAGGCAGCGGCGGAGATGAGCCATTGGCCGGGGAAAGTCGGTCCGGGCTGCCGGCACTTCCCAGATCCGGCCGGCGCGGCCGCACTTTACCGAATGTTTACGCTCTGTTTAGAAAATCTTAAGCAGAGAGATGCAGGATCGGAGTTGTGATGTGCCGCGGGATATTGTATGATGTACCTAAGAAAAAAGGAGGTTCATGGAATGAGTTCCATCTATTGGCTGATTGCGTTTGTAATACTGGTGGGGATCGAGGTGGCTACCATGGCGCTGACCACCATCTGGTTCGCGGGCGGAGCGTTCGTGGCGTTTTTGCTGGCCCTGTTCGGGGTGTCCACGGAGATCCAGCTGGCGGCGTTTGTGGTGATGTCCTTCCTGCTGCTGTTCCTGACCAGGCCGGTGGCGTCCAAGTACATCAACGGCAATACAGTGAGGACCAATGCGGAGAGCCTGATCGGCCGGGACGCCCGGGTGACCGCGGAGATCTGCAATGAGCTGGGGACCGGCTCCGCCGTCATCGACGGCCAGGAGTGGACGGCCCGCAGCGCTCAGGACGGGGAGACCATCCCGTCCGGCGCCCAGGTCCGGATCAAGGAGATCCAGGGCGTGAAACTGATCGTAAGCAAAGTAAAGGAGGAACATTGAGCATGATGGGTATGAATAGTTTGGCCGCAGGCATTACGGGAACGATCATTGTTTTGGTGCTGCTGTTTGTGATCCTGCTGCTCCTGGTATCCTGCGTGCGGATCGTACCCCAGGCGCAGGCCATGGTGGTGGAGCGTCTGGGCGCGTACCTGGATACCTGGTCCGTAGGCGTGCATTTCCTGGTCCCCTTTGTGGACCGGGTGGCGAAGCGGGTGGTACTAAAGGAGCAGGTGGTGGATTTTGATCCCCAGCCGGTGATCACCAAGGATAACGTGACGATGCGGATCGACACGGTGGTCTTTTTCCAGATCACGGATCCGAAGCTGTACGCCTACGGCGTGGAGAACCCGATCATGGCGATCGAGAACCTGACCGCTACGACCCTGCGGAACATCATCGGCGATCTGGAGCTGGATCAGACCCTGACCTCCAGAGAGACGATCAACACCAAGATGCGGGCGTCCCTGGACGTAGCCACGGATCCGTGGGGCATCAAGGTGAACCGGGTAGAGTTAAAGAATATCATCCCGCCGGCCGCGATCCAGGATGCGATGGAAAAGCAGATGAAGGCAGAGCGGGAACGCCGGGAAGCGATCCTGAAGGCGGAAGGCGAGAAGAAGTCTACGATCCTGGTGGCGGAAGGAAAGAAGGAGTCCGCGATCCTGGACGCAGAGGCAGATAAGCAGGCCGCCATCCTCCACGCGGAGGCGGAGAAGGAGAAGCGGATCAAGGAAGCGGAAGGCGAGGCTGAGGCGATCCTGAAGGTGCAGAAGGCGAATGCCGACGGTCTGCGCTTCTTAAAGGAAGCGGGCGCCGACGAGGCGGTGC
>DVLJ01000190.1 GCA_018715565.1 Candidatus Ventrimonas merdavium | reverse complement strand
GAACAAGATGGTGGACGATATCCGGAAGCTCATGGACAAGGAGCGGGAGTCGGAGCGGACGAAGAACGAGCTGATCACCAACGTGGCCCATGACCTGCGCACGCCCCTGACGTCCATCATCGGCTACCTGGAGCTGCTTTCCGGCAAGGTGACCCTGCCGCCGGAGATGCAGAAGAAGTACATTGATATCGCCTACAGCAAGGCCAAGCGCCTGGAAAAGCTGATCGAGGACCTGTTCGGCTTCACCAAGATGAATTATGGCAAGCTGTCCATGCACGTGGGGCGGGTGGATATCATCAAGCTGTTAAGCCAGCTGCTGGAGGAGTCTTATCCCAATTTTGCGGATAAGAACTTATCCTACGAGCTGCAGAGCAACGTGCCCGCCAAGGTGATCACTGCCGACGGGAACCTGCTGGCCCGGCTGTTCGACAACCTGATCAACAACGCGATCAAGTACGGTGCCGACGGCAAACGGGTGCTGGTGAAGGTCCACGGGGAGCGGGATACGGTGCAGGTATCCGTGATCAATTACGGTTATGTGATCCCGGCGGAGGAGCTGCCTTTGATCTTCGATAAGTTCTACCGGGTGGAGCAGTCCCGGTCCACCCACACCGGAGGCACGGGCCTGGGGCTGGCTATCGTGAAGAGCATCGTGGAGATGCACGGCGGGACCATCACCGTGAAGAGCGATATGGACGGCACCGTGTTCACGGTGACCCTGCAGACGGATTTTGACATTAATAAAGAACAATTTGGAAAGTTGGGGTGAGGCCCATATGGATTTAAAAAAGACCCATACCTGTCTGGTCAGACCACTGGGTAAGACGGCCGCCGGGATCACGGCGGCGCTTCTGATCCTCAGCGGTCTGGCTTTTTGTGCGTTTGCGGCGGAGCCGCGCGGCGGGGGAGCACCTGCGCCGGGCGGGCCGGAGGGCAGCCTTTCTGCTGCCGGCCGAGCAGGAGACAGTCTCTCTGGGGCCGGCCGAGCAGGGGACGGGCTCTCGGCGTCCGGCCGAACAGGGAATGAGCTCTCTGGGACCAGCCGGGGAGGGGACGGGCTCTCAGCGCCTGGCCGCCCGGCAGGGGGCATGGCCACCGGCTCGGACGGGGGAGCGGCTCTGGCGGCTTCGGTGGAGTCCGGGAGCATCGGGCTGGACCTGCGGTACGGCTATGACAATACGGCCAAGGGGGGCCGCCGCCTGCCGGTGGATGTGACGGTATCCAACAGCGGCGGGGAGGATTTTTCCGGCACGGTGCAGATCATGTCAGAGGAGTCAGACGGCACCCTTTACCGCTACGATCATCCGATCCAGGTGGGAGCGGAGTCGGAGACGGAGGTACGCTACTACATCCCCCTGGGGACCTCGGCCCGCCAGCTGCGGGTGACGGTGGCCGGGGAGGATGGGACTGCCGCGGCAGAGCGGGTCGTGCGCCTGAATATCAGCCGGGACGTGCCGGAGCTGTTCATCGGGATCCTTTCCGACGAGCCGGACGAGCTGGATTATCTGAACGGTGTGGGGATCAGCTACAGCACGCTGCGGACCCGGACGTTCGACCTGGACGAGATGGATTTTTCTGAGGACCAGGTGAGCCTAGATCTGCTGGATGTGCTGGTGGTGAACAACTACAAGCTGCGGACGCTGTCCGAGGAACAGACGGCGGCCATCATGGACTGGGTGCACAGCGGCGGCGTGCTGATCCTGGGCACCGGGGACCGGGTGGACGACACCCTGGGCCGGTTCGCGCCGGAGCTATTGGATGATTCCTACGGTACGCCGGGGATCCGGATGATCAACCTGGGAGAGGATTATGAGCTGGATGAGCCGGGGGCCGGGATGCTGGCGATCTCCTGTGTGGACATCCCCCTGCACGGCGGCAACGTGATCTTATCCAGCGGCGGCCTGGCGCTTTTGACCGCGGCGGCCAAGGAACAGGGCGTGATCGCGGTGGCGGCGTTTGACATGGCGGATATCGGTGTCTTCTGCCAGGATAACCCAGGCTATCTGGATCATCTGTTCACCAGCCTTCTGGGAGAGCGCCGGATCAGCCGTCTTGCAGCCGAGGCTTACAGCGGCAATTCCAGCCGGTTCTGGTCGGTGCAGACCCTGATCAACACCGGCGACGTGGATAAGCTGCCCAACCTGTTCTGGTATACGGCGGTGACCGGCGTGTACCTGGGGCTTTTGGGCCCCGGGCTGTACCTGTTCCTCAAGCGGCGGGGGCTGCAGCTGTATTACCGGAGAGGCGTGTTCTGTCTGTCCCTGGTCTTTGCCGGGATCGTATACCTGATGGGCGGGAGCACCCGTTTCCGTTCCACGTTCTATACCTATGCCACGATCCTGGATGTGAACGATGATTTTATCACTGATACTACTTACTTGAATATCCGCAGCCCCTATGACCGGGGCTATGAGGTGGAGCTCAACCCAGAGTATGCGGTGCTGCCGATCACGTCTGGCGGGACCGGTGGGCGGGACCGGGACAGCGCCCTGACCGGCCCGGACGCAGAGTATCAGGTGTGCGTAGCCCGCAGGGAGGACGCGGTGGTGATCAGGAGCCAGAATATCGCCCCCTTCACGCCCCGCTATTTCCGCCTGGACCGGAAGTCTGAGAATACGGGACAGGAAGGCATCGCGGGGGAGATCGATTACTTTGAGGGGAAGATCAGCGGAAGCCTGACGAACCAGTTCCCGTTCCCCATTGAGAACACCACGGTCCTGCTGTACGGCAACATGGTGCAGCTGGGCCGGATGGAGCCGGGAGAGACGAAGCGGCTGGAAGAGTATGAGCTGCTCCGGTTCCCCCTGGGGAATTCGTTCGTCGTGGCGGAGCAGGTATCCGGGGGAAGCCGGTACCATGCGACGGATATCGACGACAAGGACTATCTGCTGGCCATGGAGCGGTCCAATCTGCTGAAGTTCTACCTGGATAACTATATGACCGGTTATATGGCCGACGCCCGGGTGGTAGCCTTCCGGGGAGCGGAGGAGGAGGACCAGTTCTTAAAAGAGCATTCTCCCGACAGCTCCGGCATGACCCTGCTGACCGCGGCCATGGAGGTGAACGCTTCCCGGGACCGGTCTCTGTACCGCTCCGTGCTCATGAAGACGCCGGAGGTGATCAGCGGCTCCTATGACGAGAGCAGCAACTCCATGAGCGGCTTAGAGCCCCTGACCCTGGAATACCAGCTGGGGATGGACATCGACGTGGAGAGCCTGACCTTTGAGACAGTCAACGCCCTTTTTGTGGAGTCCGGCGGCTTCAGCGAACTGTTTGAGGGCAATATCTATTTCTACAACTATGGGACCGGCAACTACGACCAGATGGATCTGGAGGGCAAGACGATGAATGTGGATCAGCTCCGGCCTTACTTATCGCCGGGCAATACGCTGACCGTCCGGTACGTGTACGGCGGGACCGGCGGCTACAACGCGATCCAGCTGCCGATGCCGATGGTCGCAGGGAGGGAACGATGATGTTAAAGATCCGAGATCTGCAGAAAACCTACGGAAGCTACCATGCCTTAAACGGCCTAGACATGGACATCCGGGAGGGGGCCCTCTATGGCTTTGTGGGCCCCAACGGCGCCGGGAAGACCACGACCATCAAGATCATGACCGGCCTTTTAAACGCGGACAGCGGCACGGTGGAGATCGACGGCCTGGACGCGATGAAGCGCCCCAGGGTATTGAAGGAACGGATCGGCTATGTGCCGGACCACTTTGGGGTCTATGACAATCTGACCGTATCCGAATACATGGAATTTTTTGCGGCCTGCTACGGGATGGAAGGTCTGACCGCCAGACGGCGCTGCCGGACGCTGCTGGAGCAGGTGGGCCTGGATGAAAAGCAGGACGCGTTTGTGGAAAGCCTGTCCCGGGGCATGAAGCAGCGGCTGGGGCTGGCCCGCGCCCTGATCCACGATCCTTCTCTGCTGATCATGGACGAGCCGACCATCGGCCTGGATCCCCGCACCCGCCTGGAATTCCGGGAGACGGTGCGGGAGCTGAACGAGCAGGGCAAGACGATCCTGATCAGCTCGCATCTGCTGGCGGATCTGTCTGAGCTCTGCAGCGATATCGGCATCATCGAAAGCGGGAAGATGATCCTCACCGGGAGCATGGATGAGATCCAGGACCGGATCCATACCTCCAAGCCGGTGATCATCACGGTGCAGGAGAACATGCCCGCGGCCCTGAAGCTGTTAAAGGAGCACCCCCTGGTGCGGACGATCACGGTGAAGGACCGGGAGATCATGGCCGGATTCCAGGGAGACGCCCGGCAGGAGGGGGAGCTCCTCCGCCAGCTGATCGAGGCCGGGATCCTGGTACGGGGCTTCATGCGGGAGCCGGGCAGCTTAGAAGCGGTGTTCATGCAGATCACCAGTCACGAGGACGAAAGGGTGGTGTTATCCTATGAAGATGAATCCGGTCTATAAGCGGGAGATGCGGGTCAGCTCCAGGAGCGTGCGGCTGGCGGTGGTCCTCCTCCTGTTCAACGGGAGCCTGGCGCTGGTCGCCCTTTTGAACATGTATTCGACCCTGGCTCAGGTGAGGCTGACGGCGGAGGTGCAGTACACCAGCTCCCTGGATCTGTACCTGTTCGTGGCTGTGCTGGAATTTGCTCTGCTCTTAGTCATCATGCCGGCGATCACGGCGGGGAGCATCAGCGGGGAGCGGGAACGGCAGACCCTGGATCTGATGCTGGCGTCCCGGATGGAGCCATGGGAGATCGTTATAGGCAAGCTGGCGGCGGCGTTCAGTACCATGGGACTGCTCATTGTCTCCAGCTTCCCCATCCTGGCCATGGTGTTCGTCTACGGCGGCGTGACCATGCGGGATGTGGGGGTGCTGCTCTTATCCTATGTGGCCGCGGCCCTGTTCGTAGGGAGCCTGGGGCTGTTCAGCTCCGCCCTGTGCCGCCGCACCACCACGGCGACGGTCATCGCCTACGGCATCCTCGGCGCCGTCCTGTTCGGCTCCTACGGACTGAACCAGTTCGTCCACTATATGAGCGGCATGCGGGTGGACAGCTATCTGGCCTCCATCGGCCAGGGGGCGGGACAGGCCAGCTCCGGCGGGTTCCTCTATCTTCTGCTGGCCAACCCGGCGTCCACCTTCCTGATGGTGATCGGGCGGATGACCGGCAGGGCGGAGGCGTCGGTCAACGTATCCAGCTGGTTCGGGAGCCATGGCGACAGTCTGGTGATCCGGAACTGGGTGGGGGTGAGCCTGGCCCTGCAGATCGCCGCCGCAGCCCTTCTGATCTGGGCGTCGGTCAAGGTGGTAGAGAAGAAGCGGGGCAGATGATTGTACGAAAAAAAGAACAAAGAATTCGCCTGTAAGAAACAGATGTTTCTGGACAAAGGACAGCTGTGTATGGTATACTGTGAGAAATTTTTAACGGCAATCCGGCCGGGAAAAATCTCTCACAGTTTTTGTTTTATGGGGATACTGCGTCCCAGAGACCTGATCTTGTAAGATGTGGAATGGATTTCTCTGTACCTGTACTTGGGGTACTGGAAATAAATTAAAGAGGAAAATAGGAGGAACAACATGAAGAAACGTTTTCTGAGCCTGACGATGGCCGCGATGATGGCATTGTCCTTAGCAGGCTGCCGCGGCGCGGAGCCGGCAGCGACCACCGCAGCGACCGAAGCCGCTACTGAGGCTGCGACTGAAGCAGCAGACAGCGGCGACAGCGCGGAGAGCGCTGACAGCGGCGAGACCGCAGAGGTGGAGCCGTTTAAAATCGGTATCATCACCGGTACGGCGTCCCAGGGCGACGAGGAGATCACCCAGGCCAACAAGATGAAAGAGAAGTACGGGGATATGATCGTGACCGCGACGTATCCGGACAACTTCACCACCGAGACCGAGACCCTGATCTCCAACGCTGTGGCGATGGCTTCTGATCCGGAAGTTAAGGCGATCGTATGGTGCCAGGCAGTTCCGGGAACCGCGGCTGCTATTGACAAGGTGCGCGAGACCCGTCCGGATATGATCTTTATCGCAGGTACTCCCGGCGAGGACCCGGGCGTGATCAATCCGAAGGCAGACATCGTACTGCAGGTAGACGAGCCCGGATGCGGCATCGTGATCCCGCCTCAGGCGAAGAAGCAGGGCGCGAAGACCATGATCCACTACTCCTTCCCGCGTCACATGAGCTACGCGCTGATCGTAGCCCGTCATGAGAACCTGAAGCAGTACTGCGCAGAGAACGGCATCGAGTTAGTAGACGTGACCGCTCCCGACCCGACCGGTGACTCCGGCGTGACCGGTGCTCAGCAGTTCATCCTGGAAGACGTTCCGCGCCAGATCGAGAAGTACGGCGAGGATACCGTATTCTTCACCACCAACTGCGGCATGCAGGAGCCGCTGATCCGTTCCGTATTTGAGAACCACGGCATCTACACCTTACAGTGCTGTCCGTCTCCGTTCCACGCATTCCCGGCGGCCTTGAACATCGACATGGGCGGTCATGAGGCAGACGTAGAGTACATGATGGAGCAGCTGCAGGCCAAGGTTGACGAGTACGGCATGAACGGCCGCGTATCCACCTGGGGCGTTCCCTGCAACATGCTGTTCGTAAACGCAGGCGTAGAGTACGCGAAGAAGGTCCTGGAAGGCCAGACCAGCGGCGTTCTGGACGAGGAAGTGCTCCGTGCGACCATCCAGGAGTGCGCAGAGCAGTACAGCCCGGACGCTCAGATGACCATCGACTACTATGTAGACGACAACGGTACCGCCAAGGAGAACCATTTCCTGGTTATGTCCGATTTCGTGACCTTTGAATAATTCCGGCGGAGATCGAAGAACGTAAGGGATAAGAGATAAAATAAAAAAGGTTTCGCCAACCGACGCTTTCCGGCGAACGTTGGCGGAACCTTTTCCCGTGCAAGCGGGTTGCTGCTGTCTGTGAATAAAAGTTAGAGTGAGGTAGGAGTTTGAAGAGCGCGAATGATACCTACGTCCTGAAAATGGACAATATTGCCAAGGAATATTCCGGCAACCGTGTGCTGAAAGGGGTGGATCTGCATATCCGTCCCGGCGAGATCCACGCGCTGATGGGCGAGAACGGCGCAGGGAAATCCACGCTGATGAATATCCTGTTCGGCATGCCGGTGATCCATAACACCGGAGGATTTGAAGGCACCATCCAGATCGATGGGAAGGAAGCGAACATTGACACGCCGTTAAAGGCCATGGAGCTGGGCATCGGCATGGTGCACCAGGAGTTTATGCTGATCCCTGGCTTTACGGTGACAGAGAACATCAAGATCGGCCGGGAGATCAGTACCCCCAACCTGCCCAGCCGGCTGTTCGGAAAGTCCATGGAGACTTTGGACTATAAAGCCATGCGCAAGGACGCGAGGAAGGCGTTAAAGCGCATCGGCCTGCAGATCGAGGATTATGTGAAGGTAGCCGGGCTTCCGGTCGGCTACATGCAGTTTATCGAGATTGCCCGGGAGCTGGACAAGACTGGGATCCGGATCCTGGTATTTGACGAGCCTACGGCCGTACTTACGGAGTCGGAGGCGGACCGCCTGCTGGCGGCGATGAGAGCGATCGCTGCCCAGGGCATTGCGATCATTTTCATTACCCACCGTCTGGATGAGGTAATGGCAGTGGCCAACAGCATGACCATCCTGCGGGACGGCGAGTTTGTGGCCAGAAAAGAGATCAAGGACACCAATGTGGTGGAGATTGCAGAGCTGATGATCGGACGTAAGGTAGAGAAGCTGGTGGACGAAAGCGGCCAGCCGGACGACCGTCAGATTCGGGACGACAACATTGCCGTAAGCCTGCGGGATTATCATGTAGATATGCCCGGCGAGGCGGTGAAAGGCATTGACTTAGATATCCGCAAGGGCGAGATCTTCGGGATCGGCGGCCTGGCGGGCCAGGGAAAGCTGGGCATCCCTAACGGCATCATGGGCCTTTACAAGGCCACCGGAGAGGTGAAGATCAACGGCGAGACCCTGGACCTGGAGAAGCTGGGGGACGCTCTGGCGCACAAGGCGGCCTTCGTATCCGAGGACCGGCGGGGCGTAGGGCTTTTGCTGGACGAGAGCATCGAGCAGAACATCATTTTCTCCGCCATGTATACCAAGGGCAAATTCTTGAAAAAGTTTGCCTGGGTACATCTGTTTGACAGCGCGGCGGCCAAGGCCCATGCGGAAGAGATGGTGAAGACCCTGGATATCCGCTGCACGGGCATCCGGCAGCCGGTGGGAAGGCTTTCCGGCGGCAACCAGCAGAAGGTCTGCCTGGCGCGGGCCCTGACCTTAGAGCCGGACGTGCTGTTCGTGTCCGAGCCGACCCGGGGCATCGATATCGGCGCCAAGAAGCTGGTGCTGGAATACCTGGCGAAGCTGAACCGGGAGCAGGGGGTCACGGTGGTGATCGTCTCCTCCGAATTAGTGGAGCTCCGTTCGATCTCCGACCGGATCGCCATCATCTCCGACGGAAAGCTGTCGGCGATCTTAGATCCGGATGCTTCAGACGCGGACTTCGGTCTGGCGATGTCCGGCAGTGCGCGGAAAGGAGGGCATGAGGAATGAAAGGCTTTGTGAACAAATTCGGCCTGCCCCGCATCATCATCGCCGGGTTCTTCCTGGTGCTGATCTTTGCGGCTGCGGGATTTCAGATGAACATGCCTCAGTTTTTCGGTGACATCCTGCGCCGGTGGGGCATGTACGGCATCCTGTCCCTGGCCATGGTGCCGGCGGTGCAGTGCGGCATTGGCTTAAACTTTGGTATTTCCATGGGTATCGTCGGCGGCCTGCTGGGCGGTATCATCGTGATCCAGCTGAATATCGCTCAGATCCCGGCGCTGGTGGCGGTGCATCCCATGTTCGCCTCCTGGGTGGCGGTGATGGCGGCGATCCTGATCGGCGTGGTACTGGCTACCGGAATCGGCTATCTGTACGGACTTCTGCTAAACCGGGTAAAGGGCTCGGAGATGACGGTAACGACCTATGTGGGCTTCTCCATCATCGCGTTCATGAACATGGTGTGGATGCTGCTCCCCTTTGACAACGGCGAGCTGATCTGGCCCAACGCTGGAAAGGGCATGCGCAATACCATTTCCCTGGCCTCCTCCTACAGTGAGGTCATGAACAACACTCTGGCGGTGGAGATCGGAAGCTTTGTGCTCCCCACGGGCCTTTTGTTGTTCTTCTTCCTGATGTGCTTCCTGGTGTGGCTGTTCATGCGGTCCCGGACCGGCATGGCCATGACCGCGGCGGGAGCGAACCCGATGTTCGCCAAGGCGGCGGGCATCAATGTAAACCGGATGCGCCTGATCGGTACCACCCTTTCCACGGTACTGGCGGCGGTGGGCATCCTGGTGTATGCCCAGGGCTTCGGTTTCCTGCAGCTGTACAACGGCCCCATGATGATGGGCTTTACCTCTGTGGCGGCAGTGCTGATCGGAGGTGCGACCCCGAAGCGGGCGGTGATCATCCATGTGCTGATTGGTACGTTCCTGTTCCAGGGCATCATGACGCTGGGACTCCCGGTGGTGAACCAGGTGATCCCGGAGGGCAACTTATCCGAGGTTATGCGTATGATCATTTCCAACGGCATTATCCTGTACGCCCTGGCGCAGACCAAAGGAGGTGACGGCCGTGAATAAAAAGGCAAAAGAATTTTTATTTGAGAATAAGGTAGTGCTGCTGTTCGCGGTCCTGTGCGTATGCGCCATGATCGTATCCGGACAGTCCCTGACCTTCGTGATCCCGGAGCTGTTCACCAGGATCGCCAGAAACTCCTTCATGGTGCTGTCCCTGATCATCCCGGTCATCGCCGGTCTGGGCCTGAACTTTGGTATCGTCGTAGGAGCCATGGCGGCTCAGATCGCCTTGTTTGCCACCACATGCTTGGGGCTGACCGGCATCAGCGGGTTCCTGATCACCGTGGTCCTGGCGACTCCGATCGCCACCCTGTTCGGTTATCTGGTAGGAAGCCTGTTCAACCATATGAAGGGCAGCGAGATGATCGGCGGCCTGGTGCTGGGATATTTTGCAGACGGTATCTATCAGTTCATCTTCCTGTTCGTCTTAGGCGGGATCATCCCGATCGCCCGGAAGGACTTAATGGTGCCCACGGGCATCGGCGTAAAGAATACGCTGGACCTGGTGGATACGGTTAAATACTCCCTGGACAATGTCCCCATGCTGACGATCCTGGAGGTGGGCTTTTATGGATTCGCGGCCGTGATGGTCATCTCCGTGATCGTCAAGCTGGTGAAGAAGCAGGCCATTGACTGGAAAAAGACCGTCCTGACCTTTGCGGCGGGTGTCGTGATCTACGCTTTAAGCTATATCGGACCGATCGAGCAGTTCCTGGCTGCGGACCGGCTCCTGCTGCTGTCGGCGGTGGAGATCGTCTGCTTCGGCACGGTGATCTGGCAGGTGCTGCGCCTGATCTGGGCAAAGCTCCGGCCGAAGAAGGATGAGGAAGGCGCGGAGCCGGCTGTGGACGTGCGGAAGGCTGTGGGCTATATCCTGGCGGCGGCTGTGGCCTATGCCATTACCTATATCCCGGCGGTCTATGACGCGATGATGATGGCCCGCCTGCCGGTGATGACCTACTTATGCATCGCCGCTCTGTGCGGATTCAACAGCATCCTGCTGCGGACCCGTCTGGGCCAGAACATGAGGACCGTAGGCCAGAGCCGGGTGGTGGCCAATGCGGCCGGCATCAACGTGGATAAGACCCGTATCATTGCCATGATCCTTTCCACGGTACTGGGAAGCTGGGGCCAGCTGATCTATCTGCAGAACCTGGGGACGTTCCAGACCTATGGGGCGCACCAGCAGGTGGGACAGTTTGCTATCGCGGCTCTGCTGGTAGGCGGCGCTTCCGTCCGGAAGGCGACCAACCGTCAGGCCATCCTGGGGATCATCCTGTTCCACACCCTGTTCATCTTATCGCCGCTGGCTGGTAAAGAGCTGTTCGGCGATGCGGTGATCGGCGAGTATTTCCGGGTATTCGTATCCTACGGCATCATTGCCATGGCGTTGGCGATGCATGCCTGGAAGAAAGTGGCCAAGGTGAAGCCGGAGGCAGAGCATGCCGGGGACAAGCCGGAGGCTAAGAGCGCGGCATAGCGCGAAAATAGGCGTCTGCAGTGATTTTTCAAAAAGTCATTGCAGGCGCCGCTTTTGTAGGGTAAAATAATCTTATCCATGGCACATGCCATCATCATGTCGAGAAGGAAGGGGTTAATCATCATGAGAGACGAGAATTGCGCATATTGTATGCAGGGAGAACTGGTAGCGAAGTTTGCATATCCGATCTGCAAGATGGATACGGGATTTCTGTATGTGTTTAAGGAGCAGAGCCATCCAGGCCGTCTGATCCTGGCCCATGACAAGCACATCAGTGAGATGATCGAGCTGACCGACGAGGAGCGCAACGCGTTCTTTGCCGACGTAGCCAAAGCGGCGCGGGCGATCCACAAGGTATTCCAGCCGAAGAAGGTGAACTACGGCGCATACGGCGATACCGGCTGCCACCTCCACGTGCATCTGGTGCCCAAGTACGAAGGCGAGTACGAGTGGGGCGGTACGTTTGAGATGAACCCGGGCAGAGTGGTGATCGACGAGGCCCAGTGCGAGGAGATCGCAGAGAAGATCCGCCAGGCGCTGTAAGCAGGACCGCCTATCTGCAAAAAGAATAAGAGACAGAACGCAGGAGAACAGGGAGATGATGCGGCTGATGAGCGGCGTCATCTCCCTGTTCTGGGATGGGAATGATATATCTGCGTTTCGCGAAACGGGGGTCCATCTCGCAGACATGTCCGTCTGACGGGCATCAGTCGAACATGGAAATGCCTAATTTTGCTTTCCGGTAGATCTTCCAGATCAGAGTAGCCGGGATCCCGATCACCAGGGCCAGTGTGGAAAGACCGCCGATGATCCCGTACAGCAGAATGATAAAGTAAGTCATGGTGAAGCGCCTCCTGTTGTGATGAAAATATCTGCTCTTATTTTAGCTGGGGAAGCGGGGAAAGAAAAGATTATTTTGGGCATTTTAACGGGATTTGTATGGATTTTTTATGAAAGATTAACAAAGGGGGAGGGGTTATTAACGATGGATTAAGAAGCGGAGGGCGAGGGATGGGTTTTGTGACAATGTACCAAAATGAGATGGGGAAAAACCGGAATATTTTGACAAAAAAATGACGATTTTTACATAGTTGTGCAAGTTCTCTATTTTTTGTGATTTTTCTTATCTATAATGGACAAACTAAGAAACATTCGGTATAATAGTAGGTACATGTAAAAATGCAGGAAGGAGTGGGCGCCGTGCAGGGGAAGAAAAGCGTATTCCGGAGCCTGGCGATGGTGTCGCAGCTGGGACTGTGCGTGGTGGCTCCCGTATTTCTCTGTATTTTTATCGGGTATCAGCTGGACGCCCGCTTTGGGTGGAAGGTGATGATCCCGATGGTGATCCTAGGAGTGCTTGGGGGTGCGCGGTGCGCCTGGCAGATGGCGGTCCGAGTCTTAGAAGAAGACCAAAAGGAGGACGCCCGTCTGAGACAGGAGGCCCGGAGAACCCAGCCAAGGACCGGGGTCACCAGACCAAAACAGCCGAGCCGGATCCGGACGGAGGATCTGCGGAGGGCGGAGGACGGACAGAAGGAGGAAGAGAACGACCATGGCATGGCTGAGTAAGACTACGAAGCGGCTGCTTTTGGAGATTTCCTTTGGAACAGTCCTGTTTGACGCGGTATTGGCAGTCCTGGCGGTCCTGTTCCTGCCCAGGTTCCAGTATCCGGTGCAGCCGGTGCTCCTGGGGCTCTTGGCGGGAGCGGCCGGGGCGATCTGTATGCTGGTCCATATGGCGGTCATGACGGAGCGGGCCCTGGACAGCCAGGATGAGACCTACGCCAACAAGCTGACGTTGGCTCACAGCCTTCTGCGGAAGGTGGTGTTCCTCGCCGCTCTGTTTTTCTGCTGGCGGGTGCTGAAGGTGGATCTGCTGGCGACTGTATTTGGAGCGATGGGTATGAAGGCGGGTGCGTTTCTGCAGCCGCTGGTCCGCAGGATTTCCGGCGGGGATGCCGGAGAAGGGCCGGTTTCCGGACAGCAGCCTTCGGAAGAAGCGATTTCCGGGAAGGAATGTCCCGATGGATCGGACTCCGGGCAGTAGCCCGGACACGGAATCATCCTAGAAGAAAGGAGGACGGTGTATGGGAATGCTGATCTCCAATGAACCTGACTTTATGATACATGGCGTACTCCAGTATCAGCTGTTCGGTCAGGATTTTTGGATCACAACGACGACCATTGGAATGTGGATCGTCTCTATCCTCATTCTGATCATCGCATTTCTGGCCAACCGGACGCTGAAAAAGGCGACGGACGTGCCGGGAGTCTTTCAGAATGCGCTGGAGATGGGATACGAGGCCCTTTCCAATATGGCGGGCGGCATCCTGGGCGGCAATGCAAGACGGTTCATCAACTATATCGGCACGATATTTTTGTTCATCCTGTTCTGCAACCTCAGCGGCCTTTTAGGACTGAGGGCGCCGACGGCCGACTATGGCGTCACGTTCCTGCTCGGTATGGTCACGTTCTTTATCGTGAACTATCAGGGCATCAAGAACCACGGCGCCGGGCATTTTACGTCGCTGTTTGAGCCGACGCCGGTACTGTTCCCGATCAACCTGATCGGCGAACTGGCAAACCCGTTATCCATTTCCCTGCGTCTGTTTGCAAACCTGCTCTCAGGCGTGATCATCATGGGACTATGGTACGGCATGATGCCGATCTTTGTAAACATCGGTATCCCGGCGGCGCTTCACATTTACTGCGACGTATTTTCCGGATGTATCCAGACGTATGTATTCTGTATGCTTACGATGGTGTATATCAATGACAAATTGTAAAGCAAATCAAAAAACCTTACAGGAGGAATCAATTTATGAATATTTCAGGACAGGACTTTATCTTTGGTTGTTCCGCGATCGGCGCGGGTCTGGCTATGATCGCCGGTATCGGACCTGGTATCGGACAGGGTATCGCGGCAGGTCACGGCGCTGCGGCAGTAGGACGCAATCCGGGGGCAAAAGCTGACATCACTTCCACCATGCTGTTAGGTCAGGCGGTTGCCGAGACCACCGGTCTGTACGGCCTGGTCGTTGCCATTATCCTGATGTTCGTGAAACCGTTCGGCGCATAAGCGCGTCAAGCGATCCATGGTTTCATGAAAACGGAAGGAGGCATAGGACTTGGACAGGCTGATAGGATTTGACCCGCAGTTCCTGCACGACGCGGTGCTGACGGGCATCAATATCTTCATTTTGTTCTTTGCGTTGTCCTACCTGCTCTTTAACCCGGCCCGGGAGGTGCTGGAGAAGAGACGGAAAAAGATTGCCGGCGAGCTGGCTCAGGCGGAGGCGGACCAGACGTCTGCTGCGGCCATGAAGGCAGAATACGAGGCCAAGCTGCGGGACGTCAACAAAGAAGCAGAGAACATCCTGGAGACCGCACGGAGAAAAGCCAAAGCCCGTGAGGAGGAAATGCTGGAAGAAGCCAGACAGGAAGCGGCCAGGATCATCGAACGGGCCAACCGGGAGATCGAGCTGGAGAAGAAGAAGGCGGTGGACGACATGAAGCAGGAGGTTGTTTCCATCGCGGCTCTGATGGCGGAGAAGGTGGTCGGCAGCGCCATGGACCGCCAGATCCAGGACGCTTTGATCAATGAGACATTGAAAGAGATGGGTGAGAGCACATGGCAAAGCTAGTGTCAAAGGTATACGGCGATGCGTTGTTTGAAACGGCTCTGGAGGGAGATAAGATCGACGCCCTCTACGAGGAAGCCCTGGCCCTGGTGCCCATTTTAAAAGAGCATCCGGAGCTTTTGGAACTGCTTGGCAATCCTCAGATCGTCAAGGAGGAAAAGTCCCAGATCATTCATCAGGTGTTCGACCGCCGGGTGGCGGAAGAGCTGATGGGCTTTTTGGCAATCATTGTCGAGAAAGGCAGACAGCGCGACATGCTCCCGATCTTCGAGTATTTTATCCAGCGGGTAAAGGAATATAAGAAGATCGGCTCCGCTTATGTGACCAGCGCGGTGGAGCTGACTGGCGGGCAGAAGGCGAGTCTGGAGAAAAAGCTGCTGGAGACGACGCCCTATGTGGAGTTTGAGATGCACTACGACACCGACCCGTCGCTGCTCGGAGGCCTGGTGATCCGCATCGGCGACCACGTAGTGGACAGCAGCATCAAAACACGGCTTTATGAACTGAAGAAGGAGCTTTCCGCCCTTCAGTTGGCATAACGAGTCAGAAAGGAAACTGCAAAATGAATTTGAGACCAGAAGAGATCAGTTCTGTGATCAAAGAACAGATCCAGAAATATTCTACTAAACTGGAAGTCTCGGATGTAGGCACGGTCATCACGGTGGCAGACGGGATCGCCCGGGTCCATGGGCTGGAAAAAGCCATGCAGGGCGAGCTGTTAGAGTTCCCCGGCGAGATCTACGGCATGGTCCAGAACCTGGAGGAGGACAACGTAGGCGTTGTGCTCCTGGGCGATACCAGCAATATCAGCGAGGGTGATCTGGTAAAGACCACCGGCCGCGTGGTAGAGGTTCCGGTAGGCGACGCCCTGACCGGCCGCGTGGTGAACGCCCTGGGCCAGCCCATCGACGGCAAGGGCCCCATCGAGACCGACCGGTTCCGCCGGGTAGAGCGGGTAGCTCACGGCGTAATTGAGAGAAAATCCGTAGATACCCCCCTGCAGACGGGCATCAAGGCGATCGACTCCATGATCCCCATCGGACGGGGACAGCGTGAGCTGATCATCGGCGACCGCCAGACCGGTAAGACGGCGATCGCCATCGATACCATCATCAACCAGAAGGGCCAGGGAGTCCACTGCATCTACGTGGCTATCGGCCAGAAGGCTTCCACCGTAGCCAATATCGTAAGGACCTTAGAGGAGTTCGGGGCGATGGACTACACCACCATCGTGGTATCTACGGCTTCCGACTTAGCTCCCTTACAGTATATCGCACCCTATGCCGGATGCGCCATGGGCGAGGAGTGGATGGAGAACGGAGAGGACGTGCTGGTGGTCTACGACGACCTGACCAAGCACGCGGCCGCTTACCGTACCCTGTCCCTGCTGTTAAAGCGTCCGCCGGGACGTGAGGCGTACCCGGGCGACGTATTCTACCTGCACTCCAGACTGTTAGAGCGGGCTTCCCGCCTGTCCGATGATCTGGGCGGCGGCTCCCTGACGGCTCTGCCGATCATCGAGACCCAGGCAGGTGACGTTTCCGCGTACATCCCGACCAACGTGATCTCCATCACCGACGGCCAGATCTACCTGGAGACCGAGATGTTCAATTCCGGTTTCCGTCCGGCCATCAACGCCGGTCTGTCCGTATCCCGGGTAGGCGGCGCGGCTCAGATCAAGGCGATCAAGAAGATCGCGGCTCCCATCCGTGTGGAGCTTGCCCAGTACCGGGAGCTGGCCAGCTTCGCCCAGTTCGGTTCCGAGCTGGATGCGGCTACTACCGAGCAGCTGGCCCAGGGCGAGCGGATCCGCGAGGTATTAAAGCAGCCCCAGTACCAGCCCATGCCGGTAGAGTACCAGGTGATCATCATCTACGCGGCCACCAGGAAGTACCTGCTGGACATCGCTGTAGAGGATGTGCTGCCGTTTGAGAAGGATCTGTTCAAATACATTGACACCAAATATCCGGAGATCCCGGCGTCCATCCGCGACACGAAGGTGCTGACGGAGGAGACCGAGGAGCTCTTAGCAAAGGCGATCAAAGAGTGCAAGGCGCAGAGATAAGCGAGGTAATGTATCATGGCATCCATGAGAGATATTAAACGCAGAAAGGCGAGTATCCAGAGCACCGGTCAGATCACCAAAGCCATGAAGCTGGTTTCTACGGTAAAGCTGCAGAAATCCCGGCAGAAGGCGGAGAGCTCCAAGCCCTACTTTGACCTGATGTACGCCACCATTTCCTCCATGCTGAAAAAGTCCGGCAATATCGACCACAAGTACCTGCACGCAGGCGTGTCGGGGAAGAAGGCGGTGATCGCCGTGACGTCCAACCGGGGCCTGGCAGGCGGCTACAACAATAACATTGTGAAGCTGATCACTGGGGATCCGGCGCTGAAGCCGGAGGATACCTGCGTCTACGCCATCGGCCGGAAGGGCCGGGACAGCTTGAGCAAGAAGGGCTATGAGATCCGGGGAGATTTCTCCGAGGTCATCAACGAGCCGTTCTATCAGGACGCGGCGGATCTGACGAAGGTCCTTTTGGAGGAGTTTGAAAAGGGCGGGATCGGAGAGATCTATCTGGCTTACACCTCGTTTAAGAACACGGTGGTGCATATCCCGAAGCTCTTAAAGCTCCTGCCGTTCTCCATGGAGGAGAGCGGGGAGGAGGAAGCGCTGAAGGCCCAGGCTCTGATGAACTACGAGCCCAACGAGGAGACGGTGCTGGATCTGATCATCCCCAAATACATGAGCAGTCTGATCTTCGGGGCCCTTCAGGAGGCGGTAGCCAGTGAGAACGGAGCCCGGATGACGGCCATGGATTCGGCCACCAACAACGCAGAGGAAATGCTGGCCAAGCTGGAACTGCAGTACAACCGGGCGCGCCAGGGTGCCATCACCCAGGAGCTGACCGAGATCATTGCAGGCGCCAATGCGATCGATTAAGGAATTTGAGACGAATTATAGAAATTAAGGAGAAGCAAGATGGCAGGACAAAATACTGGTAATATCACACAGATTATCGGTGCGGTTATGGACATCAAGTTCTCCCAGGGCAAGATCCCGGAGATCAACGAAGCCATCCGGATCCCGCTGGAGACCGGCGGGGAGCTGGTGGTGGAGGTGGCCCAGGATCTGGGCGACGATACGGTAAGATGCATCGCCATGGGAAGCACCGATGGACTGAGACGGGGTATGGAGGCCATTGCCACCGGCGCACCGATCACGGTGCCCGTGGGCGAGAATACCCTGGGCCGCATTTTCAATGTTCTGGGCGAGCCGATCGACAACAAGGAGAAGCCGGAGGCAGAGACCTATCTCCCGATCCACCGGAAGGCTCCCACCTTTGAGGAGCAGTCCACGGAGACGGAGATCTTAGAGACCGGCATCAAGGTCGTAGACCTTTTGTGCCCCTACCAGAAGGGCGGTAAGATCGGTCTGTTCGGCGGTGCGGGCGTAGGCAAGACCGTACTGATCCAGGAACTGATCCGCAACATTGCCACCGAGCACGGCGGCTACTCCGTATTTACCGGCGTAGGCGAGCGTACCCGTGAGGGCAACGACTTATACTATGAGATGACCGAGTCCGGCGTTATCAACAAGACGACCATGGTATTCGGCCAGATGAACGAGCCGCCGGGAGCCCGTATGCGTGTGGGCCTGACCGGCCTGACCATGGCGGAGTATTTCCGTGACCATGGCGGCAAGGACGTGCTGCTGTTCATCGACAACATCTTCCGTTTTACCCAGGCTGGTTCTGAGGTATCCGCGCTGCTGGGCCGCATGCCCTCCGCAGTAGGCTATCAGCCCACCCTGCAGACGGAGATGGGCGCCCTGCAGGAGCGCATCACCTCCACCAAGAGCGGTTCCATCACCTCCGTGCAGGCCGTATACGTGCCGGCGGACGACTTGACGGACCCGGCTCCGGCCAACACCTTCGCTCACCTGGATGCGACCACCGTACTGAGCCGTTCCATCGTAGAGCTGGGTATCTATCCGGCGGTTGACCCCTTAGAGTCTACCTCCCGGATCCTGGATCCCCGGATCGTAGGCGAGGAGCACTATCAGGTAGCCCGGGGCGTGCAGGAGGTGCTGCAGAAGTACAAGGAGCTGCAGGATATCATCGCCATGCTGGGTATGGACGAGCTGTCTGAGGAGGATAAGCTGACCGTATCCCGGGCCAGAAAGATCCAGAGATTCTTATCCCAGCCGTTCTTCGTGGCAGGCCAGTTTACCGGCTTAGAGGGCCGTTACGTGCCGCTGGCGGAGACGATCCAGGGCTTTAAGGAGATCCTGGAAGGCAAGCATGACGACATTCCGGAGCAGTATTTCCTGAACGCAGGAAGTATTGACGATGTGCTGGCCCGTGTGAAATAGGGGGTACGTCTATGGCTGATGAGATGAAACTGCAGATCGTGACCCCCCAGGAGCGGTTCTACGACGGTCCGGTGACCATGGTAGAGCTGACCACCACGGAGGGGAACATCGGCATTTATCCGGACCACATCCCGCTGACGGCGGTGGTGGCTCCCGGCGTGCTGAAGATCCACGAGGGCGGCGAGGTGAAGGAAGCCGCGCTGATGTCGGGATTTATCACCATCCTGCCGGAGGAAGTGACCATCTTAGCCGAGGTGGTGGAGTGGCCGGATGAGATCGATTATAACCGGGCGGAGGAAGCCCGGGCCCGGGCGGAGCGCCGCCTGGCGTCTCCCACTGCAGACCTGGATGTGCTGCGGGCAGAGATGGCCTTAAAGCGGGCGCTGGTGCGTCTGGACCTGAGAGATTAATGGAATAACGCGATCCAAAAGAGAAGCTCCCGGCGGGTGAGGACCGCTGCGGGAGCTCAGGATCACTGGGAATGGAGCCGGTACTGCTTAGGCGTGGTACCGGTCCATTTTTTGAATAGGACAAAAAAGTATTTGATGTTGTTGTAGCCCACCTTCTGGGCGATGAATTCCACGGATTCTTCCGTATCGGCCAACAGGACGCAGGCCTGGCGCACGCGGAAGCGGTGGATCGCGTCGCTTAAGGACAGCTCGGCGCTCTTTTGATACTGCCGGCTCAAGTAGGCGGCGTTCATCTGGAAATGGGCGGCGATCTGCTGCTGGGACAGCTCCGGGTCCGCGTAATTCTGTTCGATATAATCGTTGATCTGCTGGGCAAGATCGGATAAGTGGGCCTTCTTTTTCTGGATCGCGGCCGAGGTGATCCGCTGGCATAGGGATCCCATTTCCGTGTGCAGGTCCTGGATGTCGGTCAGCTGGTTTAAGAACTGGCTGGCGTCCCAGTGGTCTCCCAGCTGGAATTCGTCGATCAGGTGGTTGATCTGGTTCCCGATGTACTGGATGGAAAAGCAGAAATCCCAGTAGCGGTCGTTGCGGATACGGGAAAAGATCTGGTTCCACTGGCTCTGGGCGGCGTCGATCTGGCCAGCCTGGAGGGCGGCGGTCAGGGCGGTCACATCCCGGGTGTTCAGGCTGCTGACCGGATTGCAGGATGCCAGCAGGGCTTCCTCCAGGACCGGGCGGTCCGGGTACAGCATGTGCAGCTGCTCCAGCTCCAACAGGGCGGAACGGCTTTTTTTGATATCTTCTGGGGAATGGCAGAGCTCCCCGATGTAAAACCGGCCGCCTGGGATCTGGGAGATGGCGTCTGATAAGGCCTTCCGTTCTGCCTCAGAGCAGCAGGAGACCGCCGCCTCGGCCCGGTCTCCCAGCAGCGCGGCCAGGATCGGCGTCCGGATGGGCTTCAGCACAGATTTTAAGTCCGGCGCCGATTCCGCGCCGGTATGGAGCAGCAGGACGGGGAAGGCGAACCCGGCAGGGAGATTGCCCTCGTAGAGACGGTTCAGCCTCTGGGCGTCCCGGATGCTGTGGAGTGGCAGATACAGCTTCAGCAGATATGCGGCCAGCACCGCCAGGATGCTGCTCATGATCAGGAAGAGCGTAAAAAGCAGGTTGCGGATGAACATCAGGCCCGGGACCGCCGTATCCAGGTCGATGGGCCGCAGGTAATACCAGCTGGAGTTGACGACCCGGTGGTACATCCAGCCCGGAGCAGAGGAAAAGATGGAGGGCATCAGGAAGCCTTCCGTGGGATTCTCCGCCAGGGTGGTCCGGATGTCTGGCCAGGATTCCTCCAGAAAAAGGTCCAGGGAATGGTCGGCGGCGGCGATCACGGTGCCGTCGGCGTCGATGACCATGTAGTTGCTGTTCCCGGCAAGGCCCAGCAGGTGGGCGTTGTACCAGTCTGCGTCCACATTCACCAGCAGGGAGCTGGAGGCCGCGTTGTGGTACTCGAAGAACAGGAAGGAATACACGTCGTTCCCTTTCAGCTGCCGCCGGATCGGGGTAAGGTACGGGTGGGATTCCGGGTGGGTCAGGATGCTGGCCGCTTCCTTATCATAAAAGGCGGACGGGGAGGAGGGCGCGTAGTTCCCCTCGGAGGTGTAGATC
>DVLJ01000189.1 GCA_018715565.1 Candidatus Ventrimonas merdavium | reverse complement strand
AGTTTTATTATTTCAACTGTCTACCTAGAAGGGAGCATATCACAGAAAGCAGTGTCAGGTCCGGGGATTGTTTTGTAAAAAAGGCTGGTCATCTGGAACCTTCACCATCCTTTTCCTTGTCCAGTTCATCAAACAGAGCACGGGCAGAGGCGTAGCGTTTGGCGGGGATCTGACCGCTTAGGATTTCCCGGGCTTCTTTTAATGCTGCTTCCGTCTCCTCGTTGTAACAGGGCTGCTTCATCTCAAAAGGAAGGCCGCCTTCCATGATCGATTTCCGAAGAAAGATATTGACGGCATCTGTGAGGGTGATCCCGAAGCTGGAAAACAGCTTTTCTGCGGCTGCTTTCGTCACTGGGTCGATCCGGATGTTGATATTGGCAGTTTTTATCACAATGCTCACCTCCTTCTTATCTATCAGTATATCCATTTGTGATACAAATGTCAACACAATGTGAAACGACAATGATTGGAAAATAAGGACACTTTTTCCGTCAAAACAGAATCTGAACTTCCCCATCCCAAACTGATATAGTGTACTCAGAAACAGGATGCAGAACGCGGCTGGCTGCGATATCTGGCGGCAGTGGGTGCCACCTAGCACCCAGCACCCGGCAGCTGCCGCAGACGTTCTGCGGACGGCACACGAAAAGAAGGAGGACCGATCATGTACAAAGGCTTCAAGATGAAACTTTATCCAGGTCAGGAGGCGGAGTATGAGCGGAGGCACAACCTGCTCTGGCCGGAGATGAAGGAGATGATCCATCAGTACGGCGGAAAGAACTATTCTATTTTTCTGGATCCGGAGACCCTGGTCCTGTACGGCTATATCGAGATCGAGGATCCGGCGCGGTGGGACGAGAGCGCGGACACGGCGATCAACCGCAAATGGTGGGACTATATGGCGGATATCATGGAGACCAACCCAGACAACAGCCCGGTGAGCCAGGATCTGAAGCTGGTCTTCCATCTGGATTAGGAGGAACGGACGATGGAGCAATACTATCTGGCGGTGGATATCGGCGCATCCAGCGGCCGGCACATCCTGGGCTGGCAGGAGGACGGAGTCCTCAAGCTGGAGGAGATCTACCGTTTTGAAAATGGATATGCAGAGCTGGATGGGAAGAAGCTGTGGGACACCGGCCGTCTGTTTGCCGAGATCTTAAACGGGATGAAGCAGTGCAGCCGCATCGGCAAGATCCCCGTTTCCATGGCGATCGACACCTGGGCAGTGGATTACGTGCTCCTGGATGGTCAGGATCAGGTGGTGGGGGACACCTACAGCTACCGGGACAGCCGGACGGAGGGAATGGACGAAAAGGTGTCCCGATGGATCTTACCGGAAGCGCTTTATGAGCGGACCGGCATCCAGAAACAGATGTTCAACACGATCTACCAGCTGATGGCGCAGAAGCTGCAGGAGCCGGAGGTGCTCTCCCAGGCCCGGACGTTTCTGATGCTCCCGGATTATTTCCAGTTTCTGCTGACCGGGAACAAGCAGTCGGAGTATACCAACGCCACCAGCACCCAGCTGGTCAGCCCGGCCACGGGGCAGTGGGATAAGGGATTGATCCGCCTCCTGGGGTATCCGAAGGACATCTTCCTGCCGCTGGTACAGCCGGGAACACCGGCGGGACGGCTGCGGCCGGAGATCCAGGCAGAGGTAGGCTTTGACACTGAGGTGATCAGCTGTGCCAGCCACGATACCGCCTCCGCCGTGATGGCTATGCCCCGGGAGGGGAGTGTATACATCAGCTCCGGAACCTGGTCCCTGATGGGAGTGGAGAGTAAGGAGGCCCTTTGCGGGGAGGCCAGCCGGAAGGCCAATTTCACCAACGAAGGCGGCTATGAGCACCGCTTCCGGTATCTGAAAAATATCATGGGACTGTGGATGATCCAGTCTGTGCGCCGGGAGCTGAACCAGAAAGCAGAGCAGGACTATTCCTTTGCCCAGCTGTGCAGCCTGGCGGAGGAAGCCCGGACGTTCCCGTCAAGAGTGGAAGTCAACGATCCGGCCTTTCTGGCGCCGGACAGCATGACGGAAGCGATCCAGGGATTCTGCCGGAGGACCGGACAGCCGGTGCCGGAGAGCCCGGGAGAGCTGGCGGCGGTGATCTATCAGAGCCTGGCTGCCTGCTATGGAGAGACGGTCCGGGAGATCGAGGCGGCCACCGGCCGGACTTACCCGGAGATCTGTGTCATCGGCGGCGGCTCCAATGCCGGGTATCTCAACCAGCTGACTGCCAACGCCACAGGAAAGACCGTATGGGCCGGCCCGGGAGAGGCGACGGCCATCGGCAATCTGCTGGCCCAGATGCTGAAGACCGGAGTGTTCCAGAGCCTGAAGGAGGCCCGGGACTGCGTGGCAGAGTCCTTCGCAGTCAAGAGGTATGAGCCGGAGGCGTAAAGAACCAAGCAGCAGTCCAACCGGACGGAAACAGAACTGCAATGCAGCCGAAATACGATCAAAACACAAGCAAAACTCAACCAGAACAGAATCAAAACACAACCCCAATAGACCCAAAGGAGGCAATATCATGACCATCAAAGAACGCTACGAATCCGCCAGAGAGATCTACGCTTCTCTCGGCATCGACACTGACCGGGCCATGGAGGTGCTGGCCCAGGTGCCCGTATCCATGCACTGCTGGCAGGGGGACGACGTGATCGGCTTCGACCACGACGGACCGCTGACCGGCGGCATCCAGACCACCGGCAATTATCCGGGAAAGGCCCGGACCCCGGAGGAGCTGCTGGCTGATATGGACAAGGCGATATCCCTGATCCCCGGCAAGAAAAAGATCAACGTCCATGCCAGCTACGCCATTTTTGAAAAAGGCGAGTTCGCGGACCGGGACAGCTTAGAGCCGAAGCATTTCCGGAAATGGGTGGAATTTGCAAAGGAGCGGAACATGGGACTGGATTTTAATCCCACCTTTTTCTCCCACCCCATGGTGAAGGACGGCCAGACCTTATCCAGCCCGGATAAAGAAGTGCGGGATTTCTGGATCCGCCATGGAAAGGCGTGCATCCGCATTTCCCAGTATTTCGCAGAGGAGACCGGCGTGCCCTGCGTTATGAACATCTGGACCGGAGACGGCTTCAAGGACGTGCCTGCCGACCGGATGGGCCCCCGGATGCGTTATAAGGAGGCCATTGAGGAGATCTTATCCGAGCCGTATGACCGGAACCTGGTAAAGCCCTGCGTGGAGTCCAAGGTCTTTGGTATCGGCGTGGAATCCTTTACCGCTGGAAGCGCAGAATTCGCCCTGTCCATGGCCGCGAAAAACGGCTGTCTGCCCCTGATGGACAACGGCCACTATCATCCCACGGAGGTAGTCTCCGACAAGATCCCGGCCATGCTGTGCTTCTATCCGGAGATCGCTCTCCATGTGACCCGGGGCGTCCGCTGGGATTCCGACCATGTGCTGCTGCTGGACGATGAGACGAGAGAGATCGCAAAAGAGATCGTCCGCTGCAATGCCCTGGACCGGGTGTACATCGCCCTGGATTATTTTGACGCCAGCATCAACCGGGTGGCGGCCTGGGCCGTAGGGATGCGGACCATGCAGAAGGCGCTGTTAGGGGCCCTGTGCATGCCCCACCAGACGCTGAAGACTCTGCAGGACGAGGCCCGCTTCACCGAGCTGATGACGATGCAGGAGGCGGTGAAGCTGCTCCCCCTGGGAGATGTGTGGAATTATTACTGCGAGAAACAGGGGATCACAGACGACCTCGGCCTGTTCCCCGCGGTGAAGCAGTACGAGGACGAGGTGCTGAGCAAACGGGAGCTGGCGTAACGGGAGCCGGCGTAAGGATAAAAGAATAAATACATCGCAGGAAAGCGAAGGAGGAAGACCATGAAGCTTACAGATCTGACATTTGCAGAAGGATTTATCCGCATGTGCGGCGACGGCTGGGACCAGGGCTGGCACGAGCGGAACGGCGGCAATCTATCCTATCGGATGAAGCCGGAGGAAGTAGAGGAGGCAAGAGGATTTTTCCAGGAGCCGGGAGAATGGCAGGCGATCGGGACTTCCGTGCCGGACCTGGCAGGAGAATATTTTATGGTGACCGGCAGCGGAAGGTATATGCGCAACGTGCCCCTGGACCCGGAGCATAACATCTGCGTGATCGAAGTGGACGAGACCGGGGAAAAATACCGCATCCTCTGGGGCCTCACCGGCGGCGGACGCCCCACCAGCGAGCTGCCCAGCCACCTGATGAACCATGAGGTGAAAAAGCGGGTGACCAAAGGGGCGCACCGGGTGATCTATCACGCCCACACCACCAATGTGATCGCCCTGACCTTTGTCCTTCCCTTAAAGGAAGAAGTGTTCACCCGGGAGCTGTGGGAGATGGCGACCGAATGTCCGGTGGTATTCCCGTCCGGTATCGGCGTGGTGGAGTGGATGGTGCCCGGCGGACGGGACATCGCCGTAGCCACCAGCAAGCTGATGGAGGACCATGACGTGGCCATCTGGGCCCATCACGGCATGTTCTGCTCCGGAGAGGACTTTGACAGTACCTTCGGCCTGATGCACACCGTGGAGAAATCCGCCGAGATCCTGGTAAAGATGCTGTCCATGCGTCCGGATAAGCTCCAGACCATCCAGCCGGAGGATTTCCGGAACCTGGCCAGAGATTTCCATGTGACGCTGCCGGAGAAATATCTGTATGAAAAATAATGCGGCTCATACGTTCTGAAAAGACTTAGATCCCTGGAATGGATCAGGGACCGAGGGCATCGCAAGATCATCAAAACCGATGATCCTGCGATGCCCTCTTTTTATGGGTCGGATAGACCCAGTTGAGTACGTTGGAGTTTCTCAACAGAGAAACGGAAACGTGCGAAATAGAAACCACCCGCTATGCGGGTGCGCGGTGGATGTTATACAAAAAATCACTCAGCCAGATATA
>DVLJ01000188.1 GCA_018715565.1 Candidatus Ventrimonas merdavium | reverse complement strand
GTATAATATAAAAAAACAATTCCCCAACCATCAAGTTATGAAGCTGCATATCAGAAAGCCAGGGAAGATGCAGATGACTTCGATTATACACAAGGAATGCTGACGATGGTTGATGTAGACTTCTCCGAGTACAGAAGAAGACTGGATAACCGAATGGTCAGACGAAATGTCACCTTGCCGAATTGGCTGAATTTAGAAGCTGAACGCTTAAACTTAAACGTATCAAAAGTCCTTCAAGAAGCCCTTGCCGACAAGGTCAAAAAAATGGGCTGAGCAGGTATATACTAGAAAAAGGCAGCTGCAAGATCCGCCGTCATCAGCGGTCTCACAGCTGCCCTTTTTACGTTTCTATACGTTTTTATACGTTCTTATCCGTTTCAAGCGGTCATCTCTCCGCTCTTACTTCCCAGCCTCCACGAACTTCAAGTTCTCCGCCAGGGTCTCACCATCTACTTCAATGGTCAGATACACCACGTTCATATTCTCAATGAAGGTATTGGCCGTCGCCTGGAGCTTCATCTCCCGCTGGTCCTCCGGGAACTTGTCCAGCACCAGGGTGCCGTACTCCCGCAGGTTGTTCTCCTGCTCCACGCCGGGGATCGCCGCAACGCCGGGGCCGACCTCCTGGCTGGAAGGCTCGCCCTCCGCCTCAAAGCTGACCACCTTGGTCCCTTCCTCCAGCACGCCGTACCCGGCCAGCACATCCGCCAGCACCTGAGGCTCCAGCGTCTCCACCGAATCCATCGTGCCTTCTACCTTAGAACCGTCCTCGCTCACCGTGTATACCGAGATGATCTCCAGCTCCGGCTCATTGGGATCGCCGTTCCGGTCCGTCACCACGCCGGGGCCCTGGGTGCTGGTCACAGAACCAGTCTCCAGCTGCTTCACTTCTCCGGTCTTGTTCTTCTCCGTGGTAGGGGTGCAAGCTGCTAATGAGAAAACCATCATGGCTCCGATCAAACCCATGACTGCCTTTTTCATAATTGAATCTGCCTCCTCTTAACTAATCTCCTCACCCTTGCGAAACCACTGCTTCAGCTTCGCCAGGGCCGTCACCAGACTCTCCGTCTCATCCTGCGTCAAATCCTTTAACATCGCGTCGATCATCTGGCGGTGGAACGTCTCGTGGCTCCGATAAACGCTCCGGCCCTTTTCCGACAGCGAGATATATACCACACGCCGGTCCTCACGGCCCCGTTCCCGGAGCACATAGCCCTTCTTCACCAGACTGTTCATGGCGATCGTGAGCGTGCCCACCGTCACCGAAAGCTCCTTGGCGATGGTGCTCATATTCTTCGGCTCTCCGATCCCGATCGCTTCGATCACGTGCATATCATTGTTCGTAATGTCCTGATATTCACCGGTGGTGACTGCCTGATTCTCCAGCGCAACCACGTCGTGGAACAGGTTCACCAGGACGTCGTTCAGTGTCGCGTAGGTATCCACTTGCTCTCCTTACTGCACAGGAAGACGAAAGTCTATCCATGATTATACATGATTTCCCCAGGTTCGACAACCTGCATTTTATTAGGAAATTCTTACAAAACTGTGTCTAGGCTGTGAAAATCCCGCCGCCTACCGGGTCAGCCAGATGCTGGCAGCGATGCCAGCCGCCGTGGCAAGCAGCGCCCCTGGCAGGGCGTAGCGGGTCTTTTTCACGGAAACAGATCCAAAATAAATACTGAGACAATAAAATACCGTCTCCGTACAGCTCATCATCACTGAGGCGCACATACCCAGAGGCGAATCCGGGCCGAACCGTTCAAAGATATCCAGCACCAGTCCTGTGGCCGCCGAATTGGACACCAGCCGGACCAGCGTGAGAGGCACCAGCTCCGGATCCAGTCCCACCCAGCCGGCAGGGACCCGCAGCCACTCCCCCACCGCCTCCAAAAGTCCGGACGCCCGCAGCACGCCTACCGCGGTCATCAGGCCGATCAGGGTCGGCAGGATCTCCGCCACCGTCCGCAGCCCGTCCTGTGCTCCCTCCAGGAAGTCCTCAAACACCGGCCGCCTGGATATCAGCCCAAAGGCTACGATATAGGTCACCACCAAAGGGATCAGCACCTGAGAAAGCCAGAGGATCATAGGCCCCTCCTCCCCTTCCGCCCGGTGACCAGGTCCGCCGCCTTGCAGAACACCACCGCCGCCAGAGTAGAACAGCCGGTAGCCAGAAGGGCCGGTCCCAGGACCGCCGCCGGATCCGCGGAGCCGTACTGGCTTCGGTAAGCCACCATGGTCACCGGGATCAGCTGCAGGGACGAGATATTTAAGATCAAAAAGGTACACATGGAGTTGGTGGCCCGGTCCTTGCCGTCTGCATCCTTTGCCAGAGCTTTCATCGCCTCCAGCCCTGCTGGCGTGGCCGCCATCCCCACTCCCAGCATGTTCGCCGCCATGTTCACTGCCAGCGGCCTGCGGGCAGGATGATCCCGCCCCAGCTCCGGGAACAGAAAATCCAGGACCGATCCCAGCTTCCCGGTCAGCCAGTCGATCAGACCGGCCCGGGTCCCTACGTTTAAGATCCCGCACCAGAACGACATCAGCCCAAGCATGGTAATGCCCAGGGTCACCGCCTCTTTTGCAGAATCCAGCAGTCCCTGGGTCACTTCCTGTAACGTTCCGTTTCCCGCACCCCAGAGCATGCCTGCCAGAATCAAAAAGCTCCAAAGATAGTTCAGCATGGTTCCGCCCCGCCTGTCCTTTGTTCCATTCTATGGACAGATCCCGCGGAATATGCCAGGACCATCGTCCCCGGCTTTATGCTTCTCCAACCAGCTCCTGGATCACTTCGTCGACCGTCTCGATCTTGTGACAGCGGTAAGCATTGCTGCCGCAGAACAGCAGCGCCTTGTCCAGATCTCCCTCCGCCGCCTTGGATAAGGCGTTGGTGATGCAGTAGGGGATGTTCTTGGGATCGCAATGCTCCAGACACTGATAGCAGTGCTCGATCTTTGCTTTCTCCCCGCTTGCCTTCCGCTCCTCGATCGCTTTCAAAAACGGATTGCGGATCGCCCGTCCCGGCATTCCCACCGGACTCTGGGTGATCACGATATCTTCCTCTGCGGCGTTGATATACGCCTGCTTATAACACATGGGCGCGTCGCATTCCTCCGTGGTCACGAACCGGGTCGCCACCTGCACCGCATCTGCGCCCAGCTCCATGGCGTGCTCTGCATCCTCCCGGGTAAAGATCCCTCCGGCGATCGCCACCGGGATGCGGGTCTTGTATTTCTCCGCATATTCCTTTACCACCTTGAGGATCCCACGGATCTCCTCGTCATAGGCCGCCTGGTCATAGGAAGCGGAAACCTGCTCCGTGTCCGCTCCGTACTCATGCAGCTGCTCCCTGGAAAAGCCCAGGTGCCCGCCTGCCAGAGGCCCCTCGATCACCACCAGATCCGGGACCCGATGGAACTTCCGGTCCCACATCCGGCAGATCACCGACGCGGACTTGGCCGTAGACACGATCGGAGCGATCTTCGTCTTGGCTCCCTCTACCAGCTCCGGCAGCGTGATCGGAAGCCCCGCGCCGGAAATGATGATATCCGCTCCGGCCTTCACCGCTTCCTTCACATACAGAGCGTAATTCTTCGTGGCGACCATGATATTAAATCCGATGATCCCCTTCGGCGCGATCTTCCGGGCCTTTTCAAACTCCGTCCCGATCGCCTTTAAGTTGGCTTCCAAGGGCGCCTTTAGAAAATCCGGATCCCGGAACCCGATCTGAGCCGTAGAGATCAGGCCGATCCCTCCTGCCTTCGCTACCGCGCCTGCCAGGGAGGACAGGCTGATGCCAACCCCCATGCCGCCCTGGATGATCGGGTATTTTGCTGTCAGATCACCTATGATCAATGGCTTAAAAGTATTCATCCCCATTCTCCCGTTTTTGAAATTCCTCTTACATACGGCGGAACCGCTCGTATCTCTGCTGCTCCAGCTCCTGTCCGCTCATCTTCCCGTATACGTTCAGGAAATCAGCCAGCTTCTCGCTGATCGCCCCTGCGATCTCCGGCATCGTTTCTACCGTAGCCGGCTCGTCCTCCGGGATGATCTGCTCGATCATGCCTAACTGGTACAGATCCGCCGCCGTGATCTTCATCACCCGCGCCGCCTCCGGGGCCTTCTTGCTGTCCTTCCACAGGATGGAAGCAAAGCCTTCCGGAGAAAGGATGGAGTAAATGGCATTCTCCATCATCCATACCTCGTTGGAGACCGCCATAGCCAGAGCGCCACCGCTGCCGCCTTCTCCGATCACCAGAGAAACCACCGGCACCGTCAGGGCCGCCATCTCAAACAGGTTCCGGGCGATGGCCTCGCCCTGTCCCCGCTCCTCGGCCTCCAGCCCGCAGAACGCACCGGGAGTATCTACAAAGCAGATGACCGGACGGCCAAAGGCCTCTGCCTGCTTCATCAGCCGCAGAGCCTTGCGGTATCCGTCGGGAGACGGCATACCAAAGTTGCGCTTCAGATTCTCCTTGGTGGTCTTGCCCTTCTGCTGGCCGATCACCGTCACCGGGATCCCGTGGAAGGTAGCGATGCCGCCTACGATCGCCCCGTCGTCCTTAAAATACCGGTCCCCGTGGAATTCCATAAAGTCGTCGAAAATGGCATTGATATAATCCGTCGCTACCGGACGGGCCGCATTTCTGGAAAGCTGCACCGTATCCCAGGCGCTCTTTTCTCCGGCCTCTTTGTCTTTCTCTTTGCGGCGGGATCTCTTTCTGCCGCCGTCCTCCGAAGCCCCGTCCTGCTTACCGTCCGCGGCCTTTTCAGACACAGCGGCCTCTGCTGGCGCTCCGCCTGCCAGGGCCTCGTTCAGAGCCTTCTTTACATCCTCCTGAGACGGCTTCTGATGCATCCGCAGGATATCTGCGATCACCTGCTTCTGCTCGCTTCTGGGAACGATCTTATCCACAAAGCCGTGGTCCAGCAGGAATTCTGCCCGCTGGAAGCCCTCCGGCAGCTTCTGTCCGATGGTCTGCTGGATCACCCGGGGGCCTGCAAAGCCGATCAGGGCGTTGGGCTCCGCCAGGATGATATCGCCTAACATGGCAAAGCTGGCGGTCACGCCTCCCGTCGTGGGATCTGTGAACACACTGATAAACAGCTGTCCCGCCTCGTGATGCCGCTTTAACGCCGCCGAGGTCTTGGCCATCTGCATCAGGGAAACGATGCCCTCCTGCATCCGGGCGCCGCCGGAGCAGGCAAAGATGATCACCGGCAGCTTTTCCTCCGTAGCACGCTCCACCATGCGGGTGATCTTCTCGCCCACCACATGGCCCATGCTGCTCATGATGAACCGGGCGTCACAGACGCCTACCGCCGCCTCATAGCCGTAGATGGCACCCTTACCGGTCACCACCGCCTCGTTCAGTTTCGTCTTCTCTCTGGTCGCCTGGACCTTTTTCTCATAGCCCGGGAAGTCCAGGGGATTGGAGAACTCCATCTCCTTATCCCATTCCTCGAACGTACCCTCGTCGATCAGCATCTCGATCCGCCGGTACGCATGGACCCGGAAATAGCCGCCGCACTTGGGGCAGACGTAATAATTGTTCTTCACGTCCTCCACGTAGATCGGCTGCCCGCACTTGTTGCACTTTCTCCACAAGCCCTGAGGAATGCTGGGTTCTTCCGAGGCGGCCTTTCTGGCAGCCCTGTGGCTGTCGATGACCGTATATGTTTTCTTAAACATATCTTTCAGCATAATCTTTCTCCTTACTTACAGCGCCAGTCCTGGCCGCCTGCCTGTATCCGTCGCCTTTATTTACAATAGTCCGGGAAATAGGTGGGGATAAAGTCCGTCGCCACCTCATGTCCGTCCTCAAATACCTCATTGCTTAAGATCTCATACTGGAAGTCTAAGTTGGTCTCGATGCCCTCGATCACCAGCTCGCCTAAGGCGCTGCGCATCTTGGCAATGGCCTCCTGCCGGTCCTTGCCGTGGACGATCAGCTTCATCAGCATGGAATCGTAGTTGGCCGGAACCTTGTAATCCACATAGATATGGCTGTCCACCCGCACGCCGTTGCCGCCGGGAAAATGGACGTTGCTGATCCGTCCCGGACAGGGCATAAAGTTCTTGGCCGGGTTCTCCGCGTTGATGCGGCACTCGATGGCATGGCCCTGGATATGGATATCCTCCTGAGACACGCTCAGATGCTCCCCTGCCGCTACCCGGATCTGCTCCTTGATCAGGTCCAGGCCGCTGACAAACTCCGTCACCGGATGCTCTACCTGGATCCGGGTGTTCATCTCCATGAAGTAGAAGTTTTTATGCTTATCCAGCAAAAATTCGATAGTCCCAGCATTCTCATAGCCTACGGCCTTGGCCGCCCGCACTGCGGTCTCGCCCATCTCCTTGCGCAGCTCGTCAGAGATCGCCACAGAGGGAGATTCCTCCAGCACCTTCTGGTGCCGCCGCTGGATGGAGCAGTCACGCTCTCCTAAGTGGACCACGTTGCCGTACTTGTCGGCCATGATCTGGAACTCGATGTGTCTTGGTTTTTCCACATACCGCTCTAAGTACATGGTGTCGTCAGAGAAGCCCTTGATGGACTCCATCTGAGCGTTCTGGAAGTTGGCCTCAAAATCCTCGGGGCCGTAGGACACCCGCATGCCCTTTCCGCCGCCGCCGGAGGATGCCTTGATCATCACCGGGAAGCCGATCTCCTTAGCCATAGCCAGGGCTTCCTCCACAGTGTGCACCGGCTCTTTTCCGCCGGGTACCACCGGAACGCCGGCCTCGATCATGGTCTTTCTGGCTTCGGATTTGTTGCCCATCTTGTTGATGATCTCCGCAGACGGGCCGATAAAGGTAATGCCGCACTTTTCGCACAGCTCGGCGAACCGGGCGTTCTCAGACAGAAAGCCGAAGCCCGGATGGATCGCCTGGGCCTTCATGGCGACGGTGGCCGCCAGGATCCGCTCCATGTTCAGATAGCTCTGAGTGGACGGAGCCGGACCGATACAGATGGCTTCATCTGCCAGCAGAGTGTGCAGGCTGTCCCGGTCCGCTTCCGAATACACGGCCACGGTCTTGATCCCCATCTCACGGCACGCTCTGATGATCCTCACTGCAATTTCGCCACGATTGGCGATTAAGATTTTCTCAAACATGACTGCACCTCTACCTTCGTTATTCCTTTCCTGGATCACTGCACCGCAAAGGTCAGCTCCGCGGTCACGGCAACCTTGCCCTCCGCGTTGGTGGCGGTCGCCTTGCCTACGCCGATCGGGCCCTTGCGCTTGATGATCTCGCACTCCAGCTTCAGACGGTCGCCGGGAAGCACCATCTGTTTGAACTTAGCGTTGTTGATGGAGCCGAAGAACGCGGTCTTGCCCTTGTTCTCCTCCACGCTTAAGATGGCCACGGCGCCTACCTGAGCCAGCGCCTCGATCATCAGGACGCCCGGCATCACCGGCTGTCCCGGAAAATGGCCGTTGAACTGCGGCTCATTGAAGGTAATGGATTTATAACCTACGGCCCGCACCCCCGGCTCCAGCTCATCGATATAATCGATCAGCAGGAACGGATGACGGTGAGGGATAATCTCCTGAATTTCTTTAATACCCAATCTCATGATGCGTCTCCTATTCTCAGCGGATGCGGAACAACGGCTGTCCGAACTCTACTACGTCCTCGTTGTTTACCAGAACGGCCTCTACGATGCCGTCAAATTCGCTCTCGATCTCGTTCATCAGCTTCATGGCCTCGATGATGCCCAGTACCTGGCCCTTCTTCACCGTGTCGCCAACCTTCACGAACGGCTCTGCGTCCGGGGAGGAAGCGCTGTAGAAGGTACCTACCAGGGGAGAGGTCACTACGTTCTCGGAGCCGATCTCCGCCGCGTCGCTCTGAGGAGCGGCTGCCTCTGCCTGTCCTGCCGCGGGGCCTGCTGCCACGCTCTGGGCTGCCAGCTCTGCCGGAGCTGCTACCGGGACTGCCACCGGTCCTACCATAGGAGCCGCAGGCTGGGAGATCACCACCGGAGCTACCGGAGCCGGGGCGGGAGCCACGTTTTTCTTTTTCTTCTTTTTCAGGACCAGCTTCTGGTTCCCTTCCTCATATTCAAAACTGGTCAAACCATTATCCGAAACCGCCTGGATCAGGGTTACAATCTCATCAATCGTCATGGCATTCTCTCCTTTATCAAATCAGCCTTCAAACTTTCTTACCAGCAGGGTCGCAT
>DVLJ01000012.1 GCA_018715565.1 Candidatus Ventrimonas merdavium | reverse complement strand
CGGATGCCCCATCCCCGCCACGAAGTTTCCCCCCCCACGCATGGTCTTTTGAGACACAAAAAAAGAGGGCCGCAGCCCTCTCATCTTCACAGCCCGAACAGGTTCATCGTATACCCCATCGTCCTGTCAGGGTTATAATAGAACCCGGCGCCTACCTTGGTAACGCCTCGGAACGTGATATTCTCATAGTGGGTCGGAGACTGGCACAGCCAGGCGTGAGCCTGGACAGTAAACGCCGGGAGGGGAAGCTCGTCAAGAAGTCCCTTGCTTTCCCGGGTCACGTCGCCGAAATAGTAATAGTTCTCGCCCCAGCCGCACGCCCGCCCCAGATAAGCGGCGCCCACGGCGTTCCCCTGGGACACGCCGTTATAATCGTGGCCAAGATACTGATAGCGGTCCATATGGATGCAGCGGTAGGTGGCTGCCACCGACATGGAAAAATCAGGGACCACCAAAGCCAGTCCCACCTTCTGCCGCTCCTCGTTGATCAGAGCGATCATGTGCTGGGTCTCCTCCCAGTTCTCCACCGTCAGCACCAACGCCTGAGAGAGGATGTCGTCCTCCAGACCATCCCGGTGGATCCCTTCCCGCACCAGCCATCCATCCGGGCTGAAGGTATAGGCTTTGCCGTCCACCACCTGCTCCCCGGTCAGCCTCTGACCGTTCGCGTCTCGATAATACGTGCCCTCCTGGGTCACATTCCAGCCGCGCTGGACCTGGGGTGCGCTGCCGGCCGTGATCACCGGGCTGGTCCCATAGCTCACTCCGGTCAGCCCATGGAACGCCGCCGCCAGGGCGATCACCAGCCCAAGCCGATGCAGCCTTCCGATCTTACCCTTCCTCATGGTATCTGTCTTCACTCCTATCCTCGCCTATGGCTTCCTATCCAGCTGCGTACAGACATAGACGTATTCGATCAGCATAACTGCCTCGATTCTACCATGTTCTTCCCCGCAGCGCAAGCCCCGCTTCCACGTTCTGGTCCCAACCTGGTCCCGCTCTCCCGCGCCCTGCTTCATTCCCCGGCTTCTACCAGCTCCGCCCGTCCCTGGAGGGCCAGCCGCATCTCCCGCCGATTCCCCACGCAGGTGACCAGCGTGATCAGCGGGTCGTCCGGGCCAGGCGACTCTCCGGCCGCATACCACAGCATATCCTGTGTCTTCTGCAGATAGGCCTCCTTTTCTTCCGGGGCGGCAAAGGTCAGAGGCAGGGACTGGGTCACGGCCGGGATGTCAAATCCGCCGGTGATGGGGCACCGGTAGACGGAACCGTCCGCCAGATACAGATAAAATACAGGATGCTCCTCATAATACGCCCGGTCCCGATAACGCTTCAGCAGGCCGAACATCGTCCCATTTTTCATATTGTGGCCGTACAGAACCAGATTCCCGTCTGCCGTGGGACAGGGCGCGCAGCCCGCGTCCATGAAAATGGTCCCTGCGAAATTGTACGTCTTTTTTACCGTGTGGTGCAGATAATAGGAATTGTCCGTCCCCTGCACGACCGGATAGCTGATGCCCGTGCCGGGGATATCCAGCCAGGCCGTCACCTGGGGATTCACCGCCTGGAGCGCGGCAAAATCCACCTCCAGCAGCACATACTCCTGTCCCGTACCCTCCCCGCCTTCTTCCGGGCCGTACAGATCCGTCCGCTGGGAGGGGGCGGTCCCGATCCGGGCGATCTCCGTATACTCCTGCCTGCTCCTCTGATATTCCCAATAATAGTACAGGAACCCTCCTCCTGCCGTCAGGAACCCCACCAGCGCCGCGATCATGATAACCGCCAGCGCCGTTTTCCGATTCCGTTTTCCTTTTCCGTTCCCGCCTGTTCCCTGTCTCATGGACAACCTCCTTTGCAAACGAAAGCGAACAGCTTTCCAGCCGTCCGCTTCCGTCTGATCTCGGATGCTCCCGATCCGATGCTCTATACGTCTTTCTCTGATCTCCCGGCTCTCCGGTACGCCGCTCCCGCTGCTGCCAGCGCTGCCAGACACAGCAGAGACAGCACGCCCAGCAGGTAGATGGGAGTTTCATCTCCGGTTTCCGGAAGCAGGCCGATCAGCGGCACTTCCTCGTCGGGAATAAATGCAGTCAGAGGCGGCATGTCGTCCCCGATATAGGTCGTGGGCGTAGGCGGGGTCCCGCCTCCACCGCCGGGAGTCGTACCGCCGCCAGGGCTGTCGCCGCCGCCCTGGATCCAGAAATGCCAGTCGATCTTGGACAGGACGTCCGCGTACCGGTAGGTCTTTCCTGTCAGCTGGGCGACCGTCTCCCCAGTATTGGGATCTGTGACCGTCTCATCCAGGACAATGCCCGGATCCAGCTTCAGCTCTACCCGCACCTTCATGGTCGTCCTGGCCGGCACCCGGCAGAAGGATACCAGGTTCGACGCCAGATCGCCGCCGTCTGTCATAGCCTTCATCCCTGTCGCCGTGCCTTCATAGATCAGGGTCCCATTGGATACGTCCGTCTCGTCCGCTCCCATGTTCCACACCCGCATATGGATCATATCCAGAAGCTCGTCTGCCAGCTGGCTCTGATCCACCGGCGGCAGCTCACTCTTGGAGGAATCCATGGGCAGGATCTGGCCAAATACGGTCAGCGCGATGTTCGTATCGTTCTCCACCAGCAGGGTGTCATAATAGGTCCCTCCTGGCAGCATATCCGTAAAGCTCATGAACCAGTTGCCAGTCTCTCCGCCCTCGGTGCGGTACGGCGTATAGACCAGATGCTTCCGGGTCCCGCTGCCTTCGATCTTCAGACGTTTCTCCGAAACCAGAGCCGCGTCGTAGACATTATCATCGCCGATGGCGATCAGGTAATCCTTTACCGTCTCATTGACATCCGCATCGGAACGTCCCTGGAACAACACCTCGCTCACCGCGTCCTTCGTCGCCTGCACCGTGGTAGCCGTGATCTCCATGGTATAGCGGCAATCCTCATAATTCTGGGACAGCGCGCTGGGGACCTCCACATATACTTCCTTATAGCCACCGTCCGGCAGCTCCTCATAGGAAGCCAGCTTCTTCACCAGCTCCGGCTCCAATACCGGGTTCATCTTCACGCTCTCCAAAAACGGCACCGACGCGCTGCCCGGCTGGATCACGCCCAGATAGTACAGAGTGTAGCGTCCCGTGATATCCGGGTCCTCATCCACCAGGATCCATTTGTCATAGTATGCCTCATTGATCTTCGGGTTATCCGGGTCCGTCAGGTCCACCAGAGCTTCCTCCTGGACCACGGGGAGTCCCAGGCGGAGGCCGCTGTCCTCCGTCCCCTCCGGGATCGCCCCGGAAGCCAGCAGGTACACATCCTCTGTGAATTGGGGGATGGCTGCGTACTGAGAGAACTGGGCTCCGTCAGGATCCTCTAAGGACGGTCCCTGAAAGATCAGATCTTTCGCCTGCCCGGTCTCTCTGGATTCCCAGCGCTGCTCCATGACCACCTTCGCGATCACCGGAACGCCGTTTCCTTCTTCCGTAAGATTGGAGACCCATACTGCCTTTTCGGTCTCCATGCCTGGCTGCCAGTCTTCCGGCGGCTCGAAGGTCTCTTCCAGCTTCGTCTTATATTCCGGAATCCGGTATTCGTTGCGGGCCTGCTCATGGTCGCTCCAGGCGGCCCAGGTCGCACCGACGGATGCCACTGACAATACTGCCAGGCCAAATATGATCAGTTTGCCTTTCTTCATGTTCCTATCTCCTGTCTGAGCGGGTTGCCGCACACTTACTTGGGTTCCTCATCGTTCTCCGGCCTGCCCTTGGTCTTCACGTTATCCAGCAGGATCCCCAGGATGAGGATCGCCGCCATCACGCCGATCACGGGAGGCTGTTTTCCATAAGTGACGAAATATCCGGCGTAGGGGATGCACAGGCTCCAGGTCTTTCCGGCCACGTCGCCATAAGCCACGGGATTGGGGTCCGCCGTCTCATTGGCGTCGCCCTTGGTCACGAAATTCTGGGAAATTTCCTGCTTCTCCACCACCCGGTGGGTGACCAGGGAGCCTCCGTCCCCGGCATGAAACGTGATCGCGTCCCCCACCTCGATGGAATCAAAGGGGGCCGCTTTGTAATAGATGATACTGCCTACGGGAAAGGTGGGCTCCATACTTCCGCTTAAGACCACCACCGGCCGATAGCCGAGCGCCATCGGCGCGGCTATCAGCAGGTAGGCAATGATCACAAGGTACACAGGCCATGAAAGAATGCTGAATAGGGTTTTTATGTACTTCATGTGGGTTGATCAGCCTTTCATTGGGATGGTTGATAATGTTCCAATCACTCGCTGCTTCCTGTATCCGATTAAGGCTCTACAGGTTCTGTGGCCTATTTGTTGATCAGGTTGATCGTGCTGCTTCCGTTAGCAACCGCATCGGCCTTAATATTAGTTAAACAGTTGGTCAGATACTTATCAACGTTAATCTCCCATGTCTCAGATACTGCATCCTTCGTTGCCTGAACAAATTCAGCGGTAACTGTTAAGGTATAGTTGGAATCTGCATAGCCTTTAGCATCTGCGTCAAGGTAGGACAGATGTGCCCGATACACGCTTTCTCCGTCTTCAATCAGAGTATCATCATCCTCCAGTTTTTTGACAAGATCATAGATATCTACTTTACCGTCTCCATTCAAATCAGTAAGGGTGTTGATTGCTGTCCAGCCCTTTTCTGCCATCCCAGCTTCAGTATCTGCATAGTCTGGCTCTTCATCACTGATCTGATAGTATTCTTTTTCCAGATACTTACCTAAGTCAATATCCGTAGCAACTTCCAGACCTGTCAAGAGGTTCGTTGTTGTATTGCCCTTTTCCAGTACGCCATTCCAATACCAATATCCGTCTCCGCCGTCAACCCATTGACTGTCACTGCCATCACCAGACAGTTCCAGTTTTTTAAAGATAACGGAATGTTCTCCAGAATTATCATTCGGAGTCAAGCCATCATTATCATTAACCTGAGTTGCATCGTATGATCCATCATCCTGCAGTTGAGCTGAATTAAAAATTGTGCTTGACTGTCCCGCAGTTGTACGGCTGCTGCGCTCTACGTATGCATCAGACTCGCCTTTTCTCACCCATTTCTCATCCATTTTAATACGTACAAGAACTGGATAATCACCTGTGTTCGTAGCGCCTACCTCTTTATCCCAATGAGCGCCGGGCTTTAAATCTTCTGTCGGCGGGGTGAAGTCCTCCTTTAAGGTGGTGCTGTAGCTGCCGGTGCTCAGCGGGTTATCCAAGGTTAATGTCTGACTAAAGTACGCAAAGGTTCCTCCTACCAGAGCCATAGCTCCAAGTCCCATACCGGCTAATACTTTCTTGCTTTTCATGTGATTTCCCTCCTGATTTTTTATATGTATTGTTTAATACAATCTTTTTGATCCGGCATCCTATTCTGCCGCCTGTCCAGCCGTGGTCCCGGCTGCTCCCATCTCTGCCGCGGTCGTTTCTTCTGCTGTTTCTTGATTCCGGTTCCCCTCGACAGTTTCATCGATCAGATCCCAATCGCATCCCAAAGAAACAAAATCTACTTTGTCAAACACCGTCTCCACCGCCTGCTTCGTTGCCTGTACCGTCTGTGCCGTCACAGTCAGTGTATAATCTGCTTTGCTGTAGCCTTCCAGCCCAGCTGCTTCATAGTCGGTCACCGCTTTCATGTGGGTGATGAATTTGCCTTCTTCCTTCAGCTTATCCCTCATCTGCGCTGTCGAGAGATACTGGGCGTTGCTGTCTGTAGCAAACTCGATCCAGTCTCCATCGTCTGGTTCTCCTTCTGTAAGCGTATAAAACTTTGCCTCCTTGTATTTGCCCATATCGATGTTTTCCGCCAACACCACGCCGTCTAACAGCTTGGATGTCTCAGACGTTCCTTCTCCCTCCGGCATCAGCAGATGGCGGTAATAGTAGTATCCGTCCGACGGATTGTAGACCCAGTCATCCCCAAGGAGCAGCTGTTTGTATACAACGGAATCATCCTGGTCTGTACCGGTCTTGCCATCTCCAGGATCTCCCTGCCATACGTTCTCGAACTTATTGTTCGGAACTGCATCGGAAGGCGTGCCCAGCATGGGCATATCCTTATCTCTGGCCGTATCCACGTCATAAATAACCTCTCCGGTGCCCTTCCGAACCCATTTCTCCTGGAACTTGACTCTGGCCAGGATCGGCACGTCCCCGGTATTCTTTACCGTCACATCCTTGTTCACAAATGCTCCCGGTTCCCAATTCTCCCCATCGGATGGATGGAAATCCTCAACCAGTTCCGAGTCGTAATGTCCTGTATCAAAAATGTTCACTCTCACTAATTCCTGAGTAAAGTAAGCTAACGTCCCGCCGATTCCGGTAATTCCCAGGACGGCTGCCAGTGCGATCAATTTCTTTTTGCTCTTCATCCTGCTCTCCTC
>DVLJ01000011.1 GCA_018715565.1 Candidatus Ventrimonas merdavium | reverse complement strand
ATTATTCCGAATCCGAGTTGGAACGGATCATCGAGCTGCTGGAATCGGTTCGGTCATAAGACGAGAAGACGGGAGTGAAACAGGATGGAAGGAACGCTTATGAATAGTCCCAATATAATATATCTGATGATCGCGCAGATGATCCTGATCTTGATATTAGCCATCGTCGTGGTGGTCTGCATTGTCAAGATCCGCCAGCTATACCGGCGGTATGATCTCTTCATGCGGGGAAAAGACGCGGAATCCATGGAAGAGATGATCATCAACCAGATGACGGAGATCATCGAGCTGAAGTCCCAGGACCGGGCCAACAAGGATTCCATCCGCACGGCCAACCGGAACAGCCGCGCCGCCTTCCAGAAGCTGGGGATCGTGCGGTACAACGCATTCAAGGGAATGGGAGGAAACCTAAGCTTCGCCCTGGCCCTTTTGGATTATACCAACACCGGGTTCGTGCTGAACTCTGTCCACAGCCGGGAAGGCTGCTATCTGTATATCAAGGACGTTGACCGGGGCCAGACAGAGACCGCCCTGGGAAATGAAGAGAAGATGGCCCTGGAACAGGCGTTGGGATATGTAGAAAAGGAACTGTAACATGATCATAGAATGGATCCGTATGAACGGAAGAGGGAAGAGACCGGAAAGTCTGGACAACAGGCTTTCCGGTCTCTTTTTGGTCATGCGCCTGGAAAAATACCTGCTCCATTTATGGATTAGGATAAAAATTGGAAATATCTGGTAATCTGTAGCCCTATGGACATTTTATCGCCCTATCCTTTCCGAATTTTTTACTAAACTAATGACAGAGGAGGGATTGTATGACAATATGTGAGGCAACCAGCTACAGAATTACGGAATTGTGTAAGCAGAAGAATATGAGCGGGTATTCCGTAACATATAATGCCGGAATCCCGGCGTCTACATATAAGAGTATTGTGAACGGCAAGAGCAAGAACCCGGGGATCGTGAATATCAATAAGATCGCAGACGGTCTGGGCGTAACGATCCGGGAATTTTATGATTCAGATATCTTTGACAAATTGGACCAGGATGATTAAAGGAAGGAAGTAAAAAGAAAGAGCAGAAAGCAAAAAAGAACAGTACGGCCGAAGAAAGGTACAGAATACGTACCTTCTTTTGGCTTGTAAATTTGCAGCCCGCTTTTCTGCTGCCGGCCTTGTGGATCGGATCGATCGAGCAAAGAAATCTCATTTCTTACCTTCTGGCAATATTGCCTAAAATTTCCCTTGAAACCTTGTATAATTTCCACCGTAAAGATATTGACAATTATTTAACAGGCGTCTATAATACAGGATAGTAACATTGTTAAAAAAATATCAGTAAAAGAACGACATCCACAGGTAAAAAGAAGTAAGAAAGAATGTAAGGAGAGAAAACGATGGCAAAGAAAGAGGTTACGAACGTTCCCGAAGTAATTGACAACGTAGAAGCGCTGGAAGCCAAGATGCAGGCGATGCGCGAGGCGCAGAAGGTATTTGCAACGTTTACCCAGGAGCAGGTAGACAAGATCTTTTATGAGGCGGCGTCTGCTGCCAACAAGATGCGGATCCCACTGGCAAAGATGGCCGTGGCGGAGACCGGCATGGGCGTAGTGGAAGATAAAGTGATCAAGAACAACTACGCGGCAGAGTATATCTACAACGCATACAAGAACACCAAGACCTGTGGGGTATTAGAGGAAGATAAAGCATACGGCATCAAGAAGATCGCAGAGCCGATCGGTCTGGTAGCGGCCGTGATCCCGACCACCAACCCGACCTCCACGGCGATCTTCAAGACCCTGATCTGTCTGAAGACCCGCAACGCGATCATCATTTCCCCCCATCCCCGTGCAAAGAACTGCACCATTGCTGCAGCGAAGGTCGTTCTGGAAGCAGCGGTGAAGGCCGGCGCACCGGAAGGCATCATCGGATGGATCGATGTTCCGTCTCTGGAGCTGACCAACACGGTTATGAAGGATGCGGATATCATCCTGGCAACCGGCGGCCCGGGCATGGTAAAAGCAGCTTACTCCTCCGGAAAACCGGCTCTGGGCGTAGGCGCAGGCAATACCCCGGTCATCATTGACGATACCGCGGATATCAAACTGGCAGTCAACTCCATCATCCATTCCAAGACCTTTGATAATGGTATGATCTGTGCTTCCGAGCAGTCTGTGACCGTGATGGAGTCCATCTATGACGAAGTAAAGAAAGAATTTGCTTACCGGGGCTGCTATTTCCTGAACGAGGATGAGCTGAACAAGGTAAGAAAGACCATCATCATCAACGGCGCTCTGAACGCGAAGATCGTAGGCCAGAAGGCTTACACCATCGCGAAGCTGGCTGGCGTTGAGGTTCCGGAGGACACCAAGATCCTGATCGGTGAGGTAGAGTCCGTAGACATCAGCGAGGAGTTCGCTCACGAGAAGCTGTCTCCGGTACTGGCCATGTACAAGGCGAAAGACTTTGACGAGGCCCTGGCAAAGGCAGAGCGTCTGGTAGCAGACGGCGGCTACGGCCATACCTCTTCCTTATATGTGAATGTCAACGAGCACGAGAAGATCATGAAGCATGCGGAGGCCATGAAGACCTGCCGTATCCTGATCAACACTCCTTCCTCCCACGGCGGCATCGGCGACCTGTACAACTTCAAGCTGGCTCCGTCCCTGACCTTAGGCTGCGGCTCCTGGGGCGGCAACTCCGTATCGGAGAACGTAGGCGTGAAGCATCTGCTGAACATTAAGACTGTGGCTGAGAGGAGAGAGAATATGCTGTGGTTCCGCGCACCGGAAAAGGTGTACTTCAAGAAAGGCTGTCTGCCGGTAGCCCTGGATGAGCTGGGCACCATTATGCACAAGAAGAGAGCGTTTATCGTAACCGACTCCTTCTTATATATGAACGGTTACACCAAACCGATCACGGACAAACTGGATGAGATGGGCATTGTATATCAGTGCTTCTCCGATGTACAGCCGGATCCGACCCTGGCAAACGCCCAGGCAGGCGCCAAGGCTATGACCGCGTTCCAGCCGGATGTGATCATCGCTCTGGGCGGCGGTTCCGCAATGGACGCAGGCAAGATCATGTGGGTAATGTACGAGCATCCGGAGGTAGATTTCCAGGATATGGCGATGCGGTTCATCGATATCCGGAAACGTGTCTACACCTTCCCGAAGATGGGTGAGAAGGCTTACTTCGTAGCTGTTCCTACTTCCTCCGGTACTGGTTCCGAGGTGACTCCGTTCGCGGTTATCACCGATCAGGAGACCGGCGTGAAGTATCCGCTGGCTGACTATCAGCTGCTGCCGAACATGGCGATCGTGGATACCGACAACATGATGAGCCAGCCGAAGGGCTTGACCAGCGCTTCCGGCGTAGACGTTCTGACCCACGCTCTGGAGGCATATGCTTCCGTGATGGCTACCGATTACACCGACGGTCTGGCCCTGAAAGCAATGAAGAACGTATTTGAGTACCTGCCCACCTGCTACAACGACGGCAGCAACGTAGAGGCCAGAAGCAAGATGGCAGACGCTTCCTGCATGGCTGGTATGGCATTTGCCAACGCATTCCTGGGCGTATGCCACTCCATGGCGCACAAGCTGGGCGCGTTCCATCACCTGCCCCACGGTATCGCAAACGCGCTGCTGATCTCTCTGGTAGTAGAGTTCAACTCCGCAGAGTGCCCGCGCAAGATGGGAACCTTCTCCCAGTATCAGTATCCGCACACCCGTGCAAGATACGCAGAGTGCGCACGCTTCGTAGGCATCCAGGCTGCTAACGATGAGGAAGCAGTGAAGAAGCTGATCGAGAAGATCGAGGAGCTGAAGGCAGCGGTAGGCGTGAAGAAGACCATCGCTGAGTACGGCGTAGACGAGAAATACTTCCTGGATACCCTGGATGAGATGGTAGAGCAGGCCTTCGACGATCAGTGCACCGGCGCAAACCCGAGATACCCGCTGATGAGTGAGATCAAGGAGATGTACTTAAAGGCTTACTATGGGAAATAAGAGAATGATGTGATAAGGATCAGTGCGGCAGATGGCTGGGAAGAGGGGCTATCTGGCCGCACTGGTTTTTTAAGAGAATATGGAATATGCAGTTGACACAGTCTGCTGCTTGTCATATTATAAGAAGAGAGGTCTCCATTAACCTTCGGTGATCAATCCGGAAAGAGATGAACATGAATGAGTGGGAAGCTTAGCCTTCCCACATTTTTTAATTCAAAACAAAGTGTGGTTATGATGCATACGAGGAGGAAGGATCATGGATCAAAAGGAATCGCCGGCGGCCCAGCTCCAGGGGCCGAAGTATCTGGCCTGTGAGAGCAGGATCATCTATCTGCTCCTTATGATCGCAGGCGGCATGATGGGAGCGTATACGTACAATGTCAGGGGCGGGGTATTCTGCAACGCGCAGACGGCCAACATTGTTATGATGGCGGTGGCCTTGGGGAACAGTGAATGGAGGGCAGGGCTTTACTATCTGATCCCGATCTCGGCGTATTGTCTGGGAGCGTTTGTGTCCGAGGCGCTGCCTTCTCCGGTCAAGCGGCGCGGGCTGCTGCGGTGGGATACGTATCTGATCGCCTTTGAGATGCTGGTGCTACTGGCGATCGGATTCCTTCCCCTAAGCCTGCCTCATCAGATCGTCCAGGTATCGGTGAATTTTATCGCTTCCATGCAGTATAATACGTTCCGCCAGGCGGAGGGAACGCCTATGGCGACTACCTTCTGTACCAATCATGTCCGTCAGGTGGGGATCGCCCTGGCTAAGATCGTCCGCAAAGGAGATATGGCGGCGCGGAGCCGGGGATCGGTGCATCTTCGGATGCTGGTGGGATTTTTGCTCGGGGGGACGGCGATGACCGTGCTGTGCCGGTTCTTCCCCAGGCAGGCGGTGTGGCTCACCTTGATCCCGCTGGGAGTGGTGCTGTATCAGCTGATCTATGCGGATCTGGGGGCGGAGCATGAGCTGTTTGACCGGAAGCCGGGAGGGCATTGAGGTAAAGATTCCATCCGCCAGACCCGCAGATATCCGCACCCTTTCGGATGCCAAGTTTGATGCAGAGCTGGAGAAGGGATATGCGGATATCAAGGCAGGACGTACAAAGTCGGTAGGGTCGGTTTTTTCTGATATCCGTAAGGATTATGGGATATGATTTATGACGTACACATTTCACAGCGGGTAGAGCAGATACGGATCAAGAATCTAAGAATCTAGGAATCAGAAGAAGGCTGCTGTATAGGGAGATCCTGTACAGTGGCTTTTTTGTGTTCATCAGAATTTTTCACCGAAAGCTCTGTTAGTATCCCCATTCATTTTCTTATATCCTTCCAATCTCTCTAATTTCCTCCAAAAGAGTCATTTTCCGGGATAGCCTATGAATTACAATAAAAAGAAAACGCCGGGAAGGGGACTTTATGATCTGTCCTCCCGGCGGAAAGGAGCGGTACGGAAGATGGGAGAGCGGAGACTGACACGGGAAATGGTGGACGCATATGCGTTGTGGCTGTATGAAAATGAGAAAAGCGCGGGGACGATCGCCAAGTATCAATATTATCTGGAGGAATTCCGGAAGGCGGCAGGGGAGCAGGAGGTGGAGAAGGATCTGGTGATCACCTGGAAGCAGAAGCTGCGGGAGAGGCTGGCGCCTTCGACGGTGAACGGAGCCCTGGCGGCGGTGAACGGGCTGTTCCGGTTCCTGGGCTGGGACTCCTGCGTGGTGCGCCTGATCAAGATCCGCCGGCGGATCTTCGGCACGGAGGAGACGGAGCTTTCCAAGGGGGAGTACCAGCGGCTGGTATGGGCAGCGCGGGAGAACCGGGATGAGCGGATGGAGCTGCTGCTGCAGACGGTGTGCTCTACGGGCATCCGCATCTCGGAGCTGCCGTTCATCACGGCGGAGGCGGTGGAGCGGGGCTGCGCGGAGGTGGATTGTAAGGGAAAGGTGCGGCGGATCTATCTGACGTCCGGCCTGCGGCGGATCCTCAGGGCGTACATGAAGAAGCGGGGGATCGCAAACGGCCCGGTGTTCGTCACCCGCACGGGACGGGCCATGGACCGGAGCAATATCTGGCGGGAAATGAAGAAGCTGGCGGAGCTGGCCGGGGTGGCGGCGGAAAAGGTATTTCCCCACAACCTGCGGCATCTGTTCGCGCGGGTGTATTACAGCATGGAGAAGGATCTGCTGAGGCTGGCGGATATCCTGGGACACAGCAGCATCAATACGACGCGGGTCTATACGATGGAAAGCGGGGGAACGCATATCCGGCAGCTGGAGAGGATGGGGCTGCTGGCAGAGGAGAACAACGGAATCTCTCTTTTGTTGTTTACGCCAGCTGAATTTTGAGGTCATTATACTATAGAAAAATTTTGAAATCTATAATTTCTGAAATTTCAACTAATACATTCGATTTTGTGAGAATATTTAAGATAAAAATAGGTGTTAGAAATAAAAGCCGGTCTGTCCCTCAGTCATATCGGCCTTCCTTTTGATGCCCAAAAGATATTCCGGCGCAGCAGGTTCCTGGCAGATCAGCAGGTCGTTCAGAAACCTTATCATGATCAACTTCCCATTTACAACAAAAGAGAGATTCTGTTGTTTACAGCCCTGTGGGGAGAGTGCGTGATGAAAGAGAAGGGAAACGACCGTCTTTATGTTCGCATGCTTGGAGGATTCTCTGTGTTCTACGGGGACCGGGAGATCATACTGGGAAGGAAGAGCACCTTGAAATTCATTCAGATGCTCCAGCTGGTCTGGTATCACGGGGAGAAGGGGATCCATAAGGAGCAGCTGGTCAAATACCTGTACGACCGGGCGGACGTATCGGATTCCAACAACAGCGTAAACAACCTGATGTACCAGATCCGCAGGCAGATGGCGGCCGCGGGGCTTCCGAAGGGGGAGTATATCCTGCGGGAAGATGGCATTTACCGGGCGAATCCGGAATTCCCGGTGGAGGTGGATGTGCATCAGTTTGAGGCGCTGCTGGATGCGGGCGGCCAGGCGGGCACGGCGGAGGAAACACGGAGCTGCTATGAGAAGGCCCTGGAGCTCTATCAGGGGGAGCTGCTGCCGATGATCTGTACGGAGCTGTGGGTGCTGACAGAGGGACTGCGCCTCAAGAACCGGTTCGAGGAGTGTGTCCAGTGGCTGGCGGAGGACGCGAAGAAGCGTTCGGATTATGCCGCTATGGGGGCATACTATGAGAAGGCGGTCTATCTCTATCCTTATGACGGCTGGCAGATCGGCCAGATTGACGTGCTGGTGGAGAAGGGCGAGTATAAGAAGGCTTATGAGGCCTACAAGGAAATGGCGGATAAGTATTCGGAGGAGATCGGCCTGCCGCCTACCCAGGAGATGATCGACTGCTACGAGCGCCTGTTTGAAAAGGTCCACGGGGTTTCCGGGGAGATCGGGGATATCAAGGAGGAGCTAAAGGAATTCCCAGGCGAGGAGGAGACGGGGGCGTATCATTGCTCCTACCGGGGATTTATGGATATCTGCCACATGGCGCGGAGGAACATGGAGCGGACCGGGTATTCCCTGTTCCTGATGCTGTGCACGCTGATCGATTATGAGGGAAAGGTCATCCAGAATGAAGACAAGCTGAAGGAACGGTCTGAGGTCCTGCGGGAGGTCTTAAGCGACAGTCTTAGAAAAGGGGACGTTTATACGAAATACAATCAATCTCAGTATCTGCTCCTGCTGTCGGGGACCAATCAGGAGAACTGCGGCATTGTGTGCCAGCGGATCAACCGCAGGCTGAAGGAGCGGTTGGGCACCCGGGCGCAGGTGGCGTATTCCCTGCTGTCGCTGGCGGAGATCTGATTTTTTAAGATTTTATGAAGAAAAATGAAAATTTGGAAATTTTTTAAGAGTTTTTATGATACCTGTTTTGGTAAAGTCTGAACATGAGGTTGAGGTAACGGCCATGGAAGAACCACGCTGGAAATTATTTGCCCCCAATTTAATTTGTATCGGAATGGATGGATGCAAAAAGAATGAGTACGCCGGACGGATCTGGCACCAATACGCAGACGACCCGATCCCATTTCGGGACGCTGTGGATATGCTCCGGATCATGGAGGAGTTGTATGATGAATGGAATTTTCCCCAAAGTTCCACGAAAAGCCATTCGTTTATCGAAACAGGAAGCACCAAGGAGCCAAAACAAAAGAAGGGGGCCAGAGCAAAGATGGATGTAAATCGGATACATAACAAACACGGAAACAGAGGAACGTTCATTGTGCAGGTAAAATACCGGCAGAATTCCACCTGGCAGGGCGAGGTCATCTGGGCCGAGCGGAACCAGAAGCAGAGCTTCCGGAGCGCCTTGGAGTTATTGAAGCTGATCGATGGGGCGCTGGATCTGACGGAGGAAGAGGAAGAGCCGGAGAAACAGTTCCCAGCGGGAAATGGAAGGTAACAGAAAGAAGATAGAGAGGGAGGACGATGGAGATCATGAAAAAAAGGAGCGGCAATAAGCTATCGAACTTCACAAGCACACTGAGGAGCAAAGGAAAGGGCTTGTGCGCGGCGGCCTTGTGTACAACGCTGGTTCTGAATAATATCGGAAGCAGCGTCGTTTCTGCGGCAGCCGTTGAGAAAAATAACAACGGGAGCATGGCCACGGCCAGCGACGCCACTCCCAGCGACGCGACAGTGTCTAAGGAAAACGGAGTCTACGAGTTCGAGCTGACTCGTCAGGTGCTGTACGACGCGCTGCAGGAGTCCATCGCCAACGACTGGCAGGCAGCCCCCCTGGAAGCATACGGTGATTATGCGGGCGACTACGACAGCTTCTTTGAGGAGTACGGCAATGTATATCAGCTGAAGCCGGACATCAAAGGCAGCGACCGGAAAGTCAGCCTGGAGATCTACGCCCTGGTAGAGGACGAGATTGAGCTGGACAGCGAGTACATGGTAAACGGCGACGAACAGTTCCTGTTCCTGCTGACCAATAAGTCCGATCAGGAGCAGAAGGCGGAGATCTTCGTAGAAGATAAACACACCGGCGTGGTGAAGCTGGTAACGGAAGCCACCGTGAAGTCCGATGACTTTGAGGGATCCGAAATCGTGATCGAGACAGGGGACAGCAAGGAAGAGGCGGATGCTCCGACGGAGGAGAGCAAGGAAAGCTCTGATTCTTGTATTTCTTCCGATTCTCCGGAAGGAGATATGCCGGATGTGGCTGTGGTAGGAGATGACGAGATTGTGATCTCCACCGGTGACAGCGACGATTCGGAGAAGGAAACCACCGCAGCTGCGGATGAGATGACCGGCGAAGAAGAGTCTAAGGATGTAGTGGTCGAAAACGCCACAACGGAAAAATCCGAGGACGTTGAAGAAGAAAATAATGACGACGAGGAAATCTCGATCGCAGCTATTTCCCGCCATGAAGCCGCTTGGGTGATGGCGACTCCGTCTAATGCGGAGGAAGTGGAAAACGACGACGAAGAAACTGAAGAAGCGGAAACTGCGACTCCGTCGGATGCAGAGGATAAGGATCTGTTGGATGTGGAGCTGTATGACGCTGTGATTACTGAGGATGGGGCGGCGACCGGGCTGCTGATCTTGGCGGAGGAGATGGGGCTGGATGATGCAGATCTGGTACATAGACTGAAAAGCTATACCGCTGAGGTGAAGGGCGACGACGGCGTGATCGTAAGCGTGACCGCTACCGCAAAGCCGGGAGTGATTGATGATAAGGCGGAGTTCCGGGTGAAGTGGCTGAAGGAAGATGGAGACAAGGAGGAACAGGAAACACTTCAGGCGGCAAAGGATGCTCTGAATGCAGATGCTGACACCCCTGAGTATACTGATATGCTGGCCCTGGACATCGGTTTTTGGACAAGGGATGCGGGTGGAAATGAAGTGGAGGTGGAACCGAACTTCGGTGAGGAAGTTAAGGTATCTATTAATTTGAATACCGAAGTCCTTCCAGAGATTGATCTGGATACTGTGGCAGTACATCATCTAGTTGAGGATGAGAATCAGGAAATTGTGAAAGTTGAGAACGTAGCGGATATGACTTCTGGTACAGCGGGAACCGTGATTTTGGATGAAGTGGATGAGGTTCCGGTTGCAGTTGCGGAGTTCACGGTAGAAAGTTTTTCAACGTTTACGATTACGTGGAATACAAGTAGCACCCCGCAGTTGGTGCTAAAAACAATCGCCACAGATGGCAGTGATATAGGATCAGAGGTAACGTATGAAAAAACTGGAAATGCTAATTGGATCACTCTGGAAGATATTGTAGGACTCCATGGTTATAGCTTCCAAAGGGCGGTCGTTGCAGACCGTGATGCTACGGATGATGAAGTGCGTGGGGAGACAGAGTCGATAACGGGCATTCGTTATAATAACAGAAAGTGGTATTACCGTAAGAATAATTATGATAACCGGGGCACTGAATTAGCGAATACGAAAAGCGTGTATTTAATTTATAAACCATCAGAACTTAGCAATGATCCTGTTAAGGTCTATGTATATGTAGCAGGAACAGGATTATCGAATGAATGTCTCGATCTTCTTGGAATTGATAATAATACATTGGATGGCAACGGTTATTTCCCAGCAGGCGAGATTACTCTGAGCCCCAGTTACTTCCAAGGAAAATTAAGTTATGATGTCAATACTGCTGGTCGGCCTTTAATTAACAACGAGGATGACTGGACAATACTACTCGATGCGTTGGGAGAAATGAACACCTCTACATTGGCAGACCAAAGAAGCTGGAATTATCCTGGTGCAAATAGTTCTGGTAAAAAGGATTATTCGGTGAATAGAGGCAATCATGTGGGAGATTACCTGGATCAAGCGCAAGGGGATATTAACTACACATGGGGTTCTCAACACACAGCACTGTTTCGCTGGCATGACAATCCTGCAGCTAGTGGAAATGCGCACTATGGTTTTATGGATCAGAGTGTGAAGTATCATCTTGACTTGTTCTTCACTACTAACAAAATCGAATTTATACTTGGTAATAATGGTATTTCGTGGCCAAGTTCAGCAGTGGATGGTACAACGGTTGATACGCGCACATACATCACCGGATCCGAGATCCAGCCGCCTAGAGAATTGAATATACCAGATGGG
>DVLJ01000187.1 GCA_018715565.1 Candidatus Ventrimonas merdavium | reverse complement strand
CTTGTTCGTTGTACACCCGATTGCAATATATTACGGTACATAAAAAGCTTAACTTAACGACATTAATCTTTGAGTGCGCCATTTTCATTCAATGCATCATTTTGATGCATTGCCGTCCTTGTCGCAGTGGCGTGGCAATGAAATGCGAAAAAATGATGGGGTATCCCAAGGGGAGCAATCCCCTTGGCTCTGGGTCATCCAATAGGGGCGAGCAGCATCCCTGTTGGCAAGGGGATTCAAAGGGGAACAGCGTTCACCTTTGCTTGGGGTGTTCAGAGGGGATGGTGCTCCCCTTTGACCGGAAGAATCCAAAGAAACCGGCGGTTTCGTGGCACACGACTTTCCTCGGAAAGTCTAGTGTGTTATACCTTTGCTCCCGGCTGACACCGGAAAGGGGTTGGCTGCGCCATCTGCTGTGCGGGAAGATAGCGGCAGGCAGACGCTTTTCGGCGGCAGTAGGACAGGCGGATTTTGTGACAGCGGTGTTGCCACAAATGCAGGATTTTGAGAAAATCCGGCTGGCCGGAGAAGGGAGCAAAGGTATATACAAAGCCCTCGTCCCGCCGCAGCGTCACGCACTAATACCACCACGGCAGCTCCAGCCAGAGATTATCCAGAGCCAGCACCTCGGTTGACCTTGCCCGGCTTTCGCTGAGATGGAAGTGCAGCGCTGTTCCTACAAGGGGATGCTCCATATTGTCCTCAAAGCCGAAGCGGTACAGCAGATATACCTGTTCTCGCTCCGATATGCGCCGCAGCCCTTCATACAGTTCTTTCCTGCTTTCTTCTTCTATCATCATCTTTTCCGGCTCTGACGAATAGGGATCGGCAATCAGATCGGAGCGCTGCATGGAATCCTCGCCGGGGAGCAGTTCATCCAGATTGATCCGCTTCATCGGGATACCATCTTTATCAGATTGCATCTTTTGCTCAAAGGCTGAAAATGCGGTGGAGATTAAGTCCATCATGGCATTGCGGATAGCTGGCCCAGCGTACGTCAGAAATTTTATCTTTTTATCGGGAGCATACAGGGAGATTGCCCGCAGCAAACTGATACTTTCCTCTTGAATCAGGTCATCGCGGTCGATTCCTAGCTCACTGTTTCCGAGATTGTTGCTGATGTACAACTCGTTTGCGATTTTTCGGATATACCCCAGATTGTTTCGTACCAATTGTTCCTGTGTCTGCGTATCTCCTTTTTGGGCCAGTGTGCAGAGCTGTTCATTTGTCATCTTTTTCATTGTCCTGCTGTTGCTGCATACTTTCCATCATGTGGAGAAGCGCCTGCTGTAATTCTGACAGAGTTCCTTCCTCTGCCAGCCCCATTTGGGAAATTGGTTGTACGACCATATCTGCAAGCTGCTCTGGAGAAATAGATGGATGGAGTAAGTCCTGTCCTTTTGTCAATTTTGAGAACATCTGCTCTGTCATTTCTTTTGTCATACTCTGGGATACCTCTTCCCCGGAAGCCATTTCCTTTTTAATCTCCCGAAGTACCGCCATAAATTGAGTTTGAATGTTTGTAAGGTCGGCCTGAAAGACAGGAATCTTGTTTAGAGATACCGCCTGTGCCGCTTGTTGAGATGCTTTTCTGATCTCAGGTTGTTCTTTGCCTGTGGCTAATAACATGGAACTTAAGGATTGGAAAATTTGGTTCTGCGCCGCAAAGCCGGAAGCAAGCGTTTCATCAAAATACAGGGCAATCATGTTTGTCACCTGAGCGAAACGGCGGTTTTCCAGCAGACGGCACACTACCTCTGGATTGACCCGCCCGGTGTAGAGGTTGCGTGCAGCTTCAGCGGAAAGGCCAAGCTCGGAGATGTCATAATTCTTTTTGTCCGGCACGTTGGTCAGACAAAGCAGGAAATCCGAAGATACATTAAAAATACGGGCTATGCGGATGATCTGCTCTGTGGTTAGCTTGTCCTTCGTTCCTTTCAGAAAACGGCTGATGGAACTTTCTGCAACACCAATTTTGGATGCAAGCTCTGCCTGCGTAATTTTGTGTTCTTTCATCAAATCTTGCAGCCGCAGTTGCGGAGTGTCACTGGGAAGATATTGCTGCGCCATAGACAAATCACCTCGATTCTTTTTGGTATTTTCCGCTCTTAATGCGGGCATCACTGGGCTTCTCGGCATCTTCCGGGATAATCCAGCGGCTCCCTGCCCTCTGTGCGCCGGGGATGCGGTCCTGATTGCATAGGATGCCGACCCGCCGGGGAGAAATTCCCCATTTTTCCGCAATTTCAAACGTAGATAGATATTTCATACCAAGTCCTCACCGATTCATGTTCTGTTTCCTATTATATTCTATAACAGGAACAATCTCAATCCATATTTTGTGAACATACCCGCTTCCAATCTTGCAGTTTTGCAAGTTTTGGAGGCGATTTTTTATTTTCTTGCAGGACTGACGGATTTTTTGAATCATACCCTTTTTCCCCGTACATTGAGGTGACAGGAGAAACCTGTACGAAAATAAAGGAGGAACTGGCATGAATCTTTTTGAAAGCGTCAAGGCGGCTGTCACGGTACGGCAGGCCGCCGAACACTACGGGCTGGAAGTGGGCCGCAGTGGGATGACCCGCTGCCCCTTCCATGATGACCGGCATCCCAGCTTGAAGTTGAACGAGAGTTATTTCTACTGCTTCGGCTGTGGAGCCACCGGCGATGTGATTGACTTTGTGGCAAGGCTGTTTGGCTTAAGCAGCTACGAGGCGGCACAGAAGCTGGCCTATGACTTCGGCATCGACCCGGACAAGCCTCCCGCTGCGGCAGCACTGGAAAAACCGAAATACCCGCTGGCAAGGACGTTCCGACAGGAGGAACTGCACTGTCAGCGGGTATTGTGCGATTATCTGCACCTTCTGGAGCGCTGGAAGGTGAAGTACGCACCCAACTCACCTGATTGCTATTTCGTGGTTGAATTAAAAACAGTGGAATTTGAGCCAGAGTTTGCAGGGAAATTATCTTTCTATTTATCAGCAGTTGATGGAGAAATGAAATCTCCGGATGATAATCCTACGATTGGTTTGTTATTGTGTAAGGGTAAAGATAAAATGGTAGCGGAATATGCTTTGAAAGATGTAAACAAACCAATGGGGGTAAGTGAATACAAACTTTCTAATCATATTTCAGAAGAATTACAAGATAAGCTGCCATCGATAGAAGATATTGAAAAAAGGATCAATTGAAATTTTGCATCAGGGTGGTGCAAAATTGGTGGAATTTATAATTTGTGGGAAAAGGGACGCACGAGCAGTATTAGTACTGTATAAATATTACCGACATTTCCATAGTTTTATGGGGATATGTTCTAATTTGGTACTCACGTCGAGACGGTTGCCCTTCTAACCCACAAAGAGATTTTTTCATAGTTAAACGAAACCATGGGCCAGTTCAAATTCCTTCATAGCCAAATGGGAAGGTACGATTAAGGCTGGTATAGAAATTACAGACATTACAGCAGAAGTTGATGAAACGAATAAGGTAATTACTGTATATCTACCGAAAGCAAAAATCCTTTCACACGAAATAGATGATGAAAGTTTTGAAACCTTAGATGAAAAGGCCGGTCTGTTTAATCCAATAGAGGTGTTTGTCAAGATTATATCTGGAAAGTATAGGATAGGATCGACAAACGCTGTCATAGATGCTAGATGAGTCATTCTATAACAGCGTTTGCGTGTTCTTCCTTGTCCCATGATCATTCCTCATTAAAAATGGGTATTAAAAATAACGCCCCTTGCCAGGCCGCCGAGGAAATGATATCAATTGTGTGCCAGGCAGATTATATCTTTCCCAGGCAATCCGGCAAGAGAAAACCTATGTGAAAGCCGTTCGGTACGCCAATACCGGGCGGTTTTTGGTTTATTTCAGCAATTCTGAAATTTAACGGCGAAAGGAGCAGGGTAGACTTCGCAGCTTCCTTTCTGGGACTCAATATAGTTTCCGATCATGCGGCATTCCTTTCTAGTGGGAAAATGTTGAGGCAGTAGTGTTCAGCGGTAAAATGATCCCCTTTTACCCAATCTGTATAAAGTGGTATATTTTACCCCAAGTGCTTCGGACCCCATGAGCTGGCATCTTCTTATAAAATAATTATATGATTAATTCGTAAAAATACAAGAAAAACTTAACCGGCGGGTATCCAGAGATATGGATCATTATGATCTGGACGTCATTATCTCCGCCGGCTGCCGTGTAAAATCACTTCGAGGTATGCAGTTCCGTATCTGGGCTTCTCCCCCGAAGTCCTGCGTCCTCGGGCCGCCTTTTCGTTTTTCGCAGGGCGGGACAGGAGCAGGATCGCCGCGGTCGCGGCAAGCGCCGCCTCCATACCGATCAGCGCCAGAGTGACGCTGGGCGGCTCTGCCGCGCCGTTGTAGGCGGCCATATCGAACCCAGTCAGCACCAGAGCGGCGCAAAAGGGATAGGCAGAGAGCAGAACGCCGCTTTTGAAAAACAGGATGCAGTAGGCAAGGAAAAAGGTCAGGATGGAGCCGCCGAGATAAGCGTTCCGGAGCTGCCCGAAAAGGAGGATCAGGGGCGTGCAGGCTAGATAAGTGGTCAGGGCGGCGGCGGTCACCTGCATGCCCTGACGGACTGCCAGCAGCGGGGAAAGGCCGGGCACGCCTGCCAGGATGCCAATCAGCACCGTGGCAGCAGAGCTGTAAATGCCGGCCAGCAGGGCAAGCAGGGCCATTACGGCCAGTTTGGCGGTCAGGAGCTTTGGATAGGATACCGGAACGGTAAGCAGGTTTTTCATGGTGTCGTGGCTCCGTTCCCGGTCGATCAGCCATCCGCCGGTCATGACCAGGGAAATGGGGAGAAAGATCTGGGTATTCCCCCAGATGACGCTGGCAAACAGCCGGGCAAAGTCAAAGTGGGGGTCCCGGAGCGCAGGATCTATAAGGAGCTGGGTCCCGTATTGGGCCGCCGGGCAAAGGGCCAGAGCCACGATGCCGACCAGGAGGATCTGGCAGCGCCGCAGTTTCTTCCATTCACTGATGATCAGATTCCACATGAGACACACCTCCCGAACAGCCGCGGCGCCGAAAGACCAGCGCGATCAGGCTTAAAAAGACGACCGTTTCCGCTCCGGCAGCCAGAAATACCTGGGCCGTGCTGAGAAAATAGGGGCTGATCCGTTCCAGCAGGGACGCCATCTCCGCGCTAGGCGTGGTAAGATCCAGATAGGAAAAATACCAGCGGAAAGTCATCGGCCCAGGCAGGAGCGTTCCCAGATTGATCCCAAAGGGTTGGGTGATGAACTGTTCGTTCATTCCAAAAAGATAGTTGACCACCGTATAAAAAAAGGTAATGATCACAGTGATCATATAGCTTTGATCCAGGGCGGCTGCCAGCAGGATACAGGGAAGGGAGCCGGACCACATCAGGATGCCCTGACCCAGGCCAACGAAGAACAGCCGCCAGAATCCAACAGGCTCCCATCCGGACAGCAGGAGTATGCCCAGATTGACCAGTCCGCCTGCAGCCATGAAAGCGATGGCAAAGAGCAGCAGCAGGACCATTTTGGCCATCGCCAGGGCTGGATAGCTTACCGGTACGGCCGCCAGGTTTTTTAAGGCGCCGCAGTCCTGTTCCACAAAAAGCAGATGGGAGGCCAAAACAACCAGGGCCGGCATCAGGATCAGGTACGCGCTCATTTGAAAAAGGGTGGACATCATCCCTTCCACAGCCTGGGCTCCGCTTGTAAATCCCTGAAAATCTGGCAGGAATAAAGCGCAGCCCAGAGGGATCAGAGCGGATGACGCCGCAGAGAAAAAGAACAGCGGCCTGCGCCGGAGCTTGGCGGCTTCACAGTACAAAAGATCAAGCAATCCCCTCACCTCCTGTGATCTTTTTGAAATAGTCCTCCAGGGTATCTTCATAGAGATGGGCCTCCCACACGGTCAGCCCAGATCCCACGAACAGCGTTACGGCCTCTCCTGCGTCCAGCTGGGGATCCGCTGCGGTCAGCGTATGGCCGTCACGGACGGCAGCGTTCCGGATCCCAAGCCTGTTTTGGAGGAGCGTGGCGGCTGCCTGAGCGTCAGATACCTGGAACTGGAGATAGCGCCCATTTTTTTGCTCCAGTGCTTTCAGACTCGCTTCTTCCAGCAGGATCCCATGGTCGATGATGCCGATATCGTCTGCCAGCAGGGCGATCTCGGAGAGGATGTGGCTGGAGATGAGGACCGTTTTCCCGCCCTCATCGCACAGTGTCCGGATGAAGGCCCGCATCTCGGCGATGCCGATCGGATCCAAGCCATTGATGGGTTCGTCCAGGATCAGCAGATCTGGATCGTGCATGACCGCCAGGGCAATGGCCAGACGCTGCTTCATGCCCAGGGAGTATTGTGAATAGAGCTTTTTGTCTTTATAGGGCAGATCTACCAGTCCCAGGGCGTGCCTGACCGCGCCGGTATCCGTTAAGTGCCGGAGCCGGGCGAAGATCATCAGATTTTCCGTGCCGGTCAGGTTCGGATAAAAGCCTGGAGATTCAATGAGGCTGCCGATGCGGGGCAGGAGCTGTTTCTCATGGCCTTTTAAGGGACGGCCAAAGAGCCGGACGGTCCCGGCGGTAGGCGCCGTCAGCCCTAAGAGCATTTTCATGGCAGTGGTCTTGCCGGCGCCATTGCGGCCCAGAAGGCCGTAGATCCGGCCTTTTTGTACATGGAGATCGAGATGGGAGACGCTGACCTGGGCGCCGTACTGCTTGGTCAGGCCGGCGGTCTCTATGATAAGATCGCTCATACAAAAGATCCCTCCTTTGGTTGATAGAGACAGGATAACATCTGCACCTTGAGAGGACCTTGAGCGTTCCTTGATTTATCTCTGAGATTTCCCCGGCGGAATAGTCAAGGATCCCGCTTTGCGGTATAATCATACCTAGGAGGTGATTATTTTTGGAGGAACGAGTGGTCTTGCTGGCGGATGATGACCGGGACCTTCTGGACATGCTGGAGGCGATCTTCTGCAGAGCAGGATATCGGCATATCCTGACTGCCTCCTCCGGTGAGGAGGCCTTAAGGATCTTTCGGGAAAAGCGGCCGGACCTGATCATCCTGGACGTAAGGATGCCGGGGATGGACGGATTTGAGGTGCTGGGAAGGCTCCGCCGCATCAGCCGTGTCCCGGTCCTGATGCTTACGGCTCGGGGAGAGGCAGAGGACCGGATCGCCGGATTGGAATTGGGGGCGGACGACTATCTGGCAAAGCCGTTTTTGCCAAGAGAATTGCTTTTGCGGGTCAGCGCCATCCTTCACCGGACTTATTCGGAACGGATCCGCATCGTGGAGCTGGCTGCGTCAACCGTAGATTTAGAAAAGGCGGAGGTGGAGAAACATGGGACCCGCATCCCGCTGACGGCCAAGGAACTCCAGCTTTTTGAAAAGCTTTGGGAAAATGCCGGACGGATCGTTACCACCGGAAGCCTGTGTGAGACGGTCTGCGGAGAATTCTGGCAGGGCTACGAGAGCACGCTGTCCACCCATATCCGGCATCTGCGGGAGAAGATCGAGGAAGACCCTTCCCGGCCAGTATCCCTGGTCACGGCCAAAGGACTGGGCTACCGCCTGAACCTGAAGGAGGAGCGGAAGGAAGGGCGGAAAGCGGACTGGAAAGGAGGGGAAGGATGAAGCAGGTCCGGCGCTTTTTTCGGCGGTATATCGCATCAACGATAGGGATCGTCGTCCTGTTCTTCACCATGAATGGAGCGCTGTTTTTTGCCGTGATGGCTGCAGGGGCCATGAGCGGGGAGGCGCGGTCCCTCTCTGTCCAGGCGTTGGCGGAGCATGTGACAGAGCAGGACGGCGTCTGGCAGGCTGATGCGGCGGCGCTGGGAATGCTCCAGGAGCATGCCGCCTGGGCCATGGTGCTGGATACGGATGGGACGGTGCTCTGGGAACAGGCCCTGCCGGAGGAGCTGCCCAGGTCCTATACCAGCGGCGACGTGGCTGCTTTCAGCCGCTGGTATCTGGACGGCTATCCGGTCAAGGTCTGGTCAAGGGCAGACGGCCGTCTGGTCGTGGCCGGATTCCAGCCGGGTACCTGGGTGAAGTATTCCTACGCGCTGGAGCGGCCGTATGTGAGCGTGCTCCTGATGGGAATGGTCCTGATCTTTTTTTCCAATCTGGGGCTTATGCTGGTGCTGATCCTGAAAAACATCAGAAAGGTGGAGCGGGCCATGTCGCCGATCCTCCAAGGCATCCAGGATCTGGGGCGGGGAAGGCCGCGGCAGCTGGAAGAACGGGGAGAATTGGCGGAGATCAGCGAAGGGCTGAACCGGGCTGGAAGGTATATGGCTCAAAAGGACAACACCCGGGCGGAATGGATCCGGGGCGTGTCCCACGATATCCGGACGCCGCTGTCCATGGTGCTGGGCTATGCCAGCGAATTGGAGGAGGACTGCAGCCTGCCTCCGGCAGCCCGCCGGCAGGCAGGGATCATCCGAAGGCAGGGCGAGGTCATGAAAGCATTGGTAGAGGATCTGAACCTGACAACGAAGCTGGACTATGGCCTTCAGCCGATCCGCCGGGAGATGGTGGATCTGGTGGAGATCGGCCGGCTGGCCGTGAGCGAGGTATGGAACCATGGACTGCCAGAGCAGTTTGAGCTGGAATTTTTAGAAAAGCACCCAGGGGAGCGGATCTGCCTCTCCGGCGACGGAGCTCTCCTGCGGCGGATGCTGGACAATCTGATCCGCAACAGCATTGTCCACAATCCGGAGGGATGCCGCATCGTTGTTTCGGTAGGATCGGAACAGGGAGATCCTGTATACCGGGTGGAAGACGATGGCGTGGGGATGGAGGCCTCCCGTCTGGAAGCTCTGAGCCGGGAGCAGGATATCACCAGTACCTGCAAAGCTCCCGATGGGGCGGAGCATGGGCTGGGGCTGAAGCTTGTGCGGCAGATCGCAAAGGCTCACGGAGGTGCGGTCAGATTTGAGCATGCGGAACCTCACGGGCTTTGCGTTGGGATCGTATTTCCTGGCGGCAAGAACACTGGAACGGAGAAGAACGCAGGAACGGATAAAAGAGAAGGAACGGCACAAAGCAAAAAAAGAGCCAGAACAATTTTGTGACGTTTATCGACTCCTGCCCCTTTTTGTGGTATGATACTTTTTGTATCAGAAATCACGGAAAGGGGTATTTTCATGGAAAATGCAGCCGAAAGAGAAGGAGAAAATACGGCCAAAAAGCCGTCAAAGCATATATGTATAGGTATCCTCGCCCATGTGGACGCCGGAAAGACCACCCTTTCCGAGGGCATCCTCTACCAGACCGGCACCATCCGCAAGCTGGGCCGGGTGGACAACCGAGACGCATATCTGGACACCTACGCCTTAGAGCGGGCCAGGGGCATCACCATCTTTTCCAAGCAGGCCCGGCTGACCCTGGGAGACCTGGACGTGACCCTGCTGGACACCCCGGGCCATGTGGATTTTTCCGCAGAGATGGAGCGGACCCTTCAGGTTTTGGACTGCGCCATCCTGGTCATCAGCGGGGCGGACGGCATCCAGGGACACACGGAGACCCTGTGGCGGCTATTAAAGCGGTATCAGATCCCCACCTTTGTCTTTATCAATAAGATGGACCAGCCGGGGACTGACCGGGATGCGCTCTTAGAGCACCTGCGGGCGCGCCTGGATGAAGGGTGTATGGATTTTGGCGAGCTTGCCGGGGTGCTTTCTGAGAGCCGGGGCGGCAGTGACAGCGGCGATGAGGAAGCCCTGTCCCCAGAACTGGGATTCTCCGAGGAATTCTTAGAAAATCTTGCCATGTGCGATGAGACCGTACTGGAACACTACCTGGAGACCGGCCAGATCCCGGCGGCTCAGGTGCGGCGGATGATCCGGGAACGGAAGCTGTTTCCCTGCTATTTTGGCTCTGCCTTAAAGCTCCAGGGCGTAGAGGAGCTGCTCCAGGGGCTGGAACAGTGGATCGAGCCGCCCAGATACCCGGAGGCCTTTGGCGCCAAGGTCTATAAAATCTCCCGGGACGAGCAGGGGACCCGCCTGACTCACTTAAAGATCACCGGCGGACAGTTAAAGGTGAAGGATCTGCTGCCTGCCGCTCCGGGCGAGGAGCCGGAAAAGATCAACCAGGTCCGCCTGTATTCCGGCGCCAAGTTTGAGCTGACCGGGGAGGCGGGGCCGGGGACCCTGTGCGCGGTGACCGGACCGGTCCGCACCCGTCCGGGACAGGGCCTGGGGGCGGAGACAGAAGGGGAGCTTCCGATCCTGGAGCCGGTCCTTACCTACCGGGTGGATCTGCCGGAGGAGGCAGACGTCCACAAGGTGCTGCAGGACCTGCGCCAGCTGGAGGAGGAAGAGCCCCAGCTCCACATCGTCTGGAACGAGGCTCTGGAGGAGATCCAGGCCCAGGTCATGGGACAAGTCCAGATGGAAGTGTTGAAAAGTATGGTCAGCGACCGTTATGGTGTGGATATCTCCTTTGACGCCGGGAATATCGTGTATAAAGAGACTATTTTAGAGCCGGTAGAGGGAGTGGGGCATTTTGAGCCATTGCGCCATTACGCGGAGGTGCATCTCCTCCTGGAGCCGGGAGAACCGGGGAGCGGCCTGCAGTTTTCTGCGGCCTGTAGCGAGGATCTGCTGGACCGGAACTGGCAGCGGCTGATCCTGACCCATCTGGAGGAAAAACGCCACGTAGGCGTCCTGGCCGGTATGGAGATCACAGACATGCGCATTACCCTGATCGCCGGGCGGGCTCATCTAAAGCACACCGAAGGCGGCGATTTCCGCCAGGCCACCTACCGGGCCGTGCGCCAGGGCCTGCGGGAAGCCCAGTGCCGGCTGCTGGAGCCGTACTACAGCTTCCGCCTGGAAGTCCCCCAGGAATGCGTGGGACGGGCCATGGCAGATCTGGACCGGATGCAGGGCACCTTCGACGCCCCGGAGCAGGAGGGAGAGAACATGCTCCTGACCGGCAGCGCGCCGGTGGTGGAGATGCGGGACTATCAGCGGGAGGTGATCTCCTACACCCGGGGGCGGGGAAGGTTTTCCTGTACCTTGAAGGGCTATTTTCCCTGCCATAACGAAGAGGAAGTCCTGGAGGCCATCGGCTACGATCCGGAAGCAGATCTGGACAATCCCACCGGCTCCGTGTTCTGCGCTCATGGAGCGGGATTTGTGGTTCCCTGGGATCAGGTGAAGGATTATATGCAGGTGGAGAGTCCGCTGAAAGGAGCAGGCGCGGGGGCAGGAACGTCCGGGATCGGAGCAGGGACCTCCGGCTTTGAGCGGACAAGCACGCAGAGCAAAGGGGCCTCCGCTGGCGATTATTACGGCTCCCGGGAGTTCGGCGCAGAGGAGAAAGAGCTGGAAGCGATCTTCACCCGCACTTACGGCGAACGGAAGCGGACGGCGGGAGAAAGCGGACCCCGCCAGGTAACCTGCGACCCGGACCGGGAGCGGAATACCGCCGCCCGGGGTCGGGCCTGGAACCGCGGACCAAAGGAAGCCGTTGGAAGCGCCCAGAACCAGCCGTCCCACACCCAGGGCAAGCCCGGCTACATGAAAAAGCATGCTCAGGAAGCAGAGGAATACCTGCTGGTAGACGGCTACAACATCCTCCACGCCTGGGACGATCTGCGGGAGCTGATGGAGGTGACCTTAGACGGGGCGAGACACCGCCTGATGGACATCCTCTGCAATTATCAGGGCTACCGCAGATGCAGCCTGATCCTGGTGTTCGACGCCTACAAGGTGGCAGGCGGTGTGGGGAGCGCCCAGGATTATCACAATATCCATGTGGTGTATACGAAAGAAGCCGAAACGGCAGATCAGTATATCGAGAAGTTCGCCCACGAGATGGGGCGGAAATACCGGGTGACCGTGGCCACCTCCGACGGGGTGGAGCAGCTGATCATCCGGGGGCAGGGCTGTATGCTCATGTCCGCAAAGGACCTGCGGGAAGACATCGAGCGGGTTGGCCGTCAGATCGAGGAGGAGCGGGGCAGCCTGCCAAAGCCCGGGAAGAACTACCTCTTCCAGGATGTGGACCGGGATCTGGCAGAATACTTAGAGCAGGTGCGGTTGGGAAAAGCCGCTCCTCCTTCTACTCCATCAAGATAGCCTTGGCCTTGGCGTATTTCTTCCGCCAGTGCTCCAGCCGCTCCGGCGGGATGGAGCATCCGGCCAGACGGGTCTCATCCGTGTTGTGGGCCAGATCCGCCAGCTTCACCAGCTTGGCCGCAGGGTTCTCCCGGATCGCCCTCACATAGTCAAAATAATCGGTCCCCGGGCGGTGGGTCAGGAGCCGGACGGCCTCCGTCACCTCCCGGGGAAATTCTTGTTCCAGATCCTCCATGGTCAGACCTGTGTCCTCCACCACGTCATGGAGCAGGGCGACGCAGACGGTGATCTCGTCCGGCATCTGTTCCGCCAGATGGAAGGGATGGAAGATATAGGGCACGCCGCAGCTGTCCGTCTGTCCGGAGTGGGCGCGGTAGGCCATGCGCAGGGCTTTATTGGTGAGAACGGTATAGATCATAGGCGCTCCTTGCTTTTGTGGTCCGGTCTGTCAGCAGTTCAAAGTACAAACATCCGCGCCGCCAAAAGCGCGTCCATAGAGTCTGTGGTATAAGAGACCGTGTAGTCGTCCACCTGCACCATGCCGGGATAGTAGGACGCCCGTTTGGCCTTCCAGTGATCCTTAAAGGAGATCTCCATGGTGATGGTCTCCGGCACCGCCAGATGGCAGGCGGCCCGGTTCCGGATGCCGGCCTCCGCTCCCTGGCGGATCAGTTCCTGGGCCCTTGCCGGGGCCAGATTGATGGTGGCACCGCCCATCCCTTCCTTGACAGCCGCCGTGACGATGGCCGGATCATAGGAGCGGACGTGCTCGCACAGAGCCTTGTCCCCGCTTAAGAATACCGAGGGAACGCCCATAGCCGCCGCCGCGTAGGCGTGGATCAGGAATTCGGAGGCCAGCCGGCCGTTGTACTTCACATAGCTGTTGCCCCGGTTCATGGTGTGGCTTAAGGGACTGCCGTTTGAACCGGCGGGAGCGTGATACCCCACGTACAGGACTGCATCAAAGGACGGATCCAGTCCGCCCAGCATGGAGATCGGCTCGCAGGTCCAGTCGCTGATGATCCGGACCTCCTTGGGGAACAGAGATAAGTCCATGTTGCGGCCGCTGTCATGGGCATCCTTCACATAGATCTCCGTGGCTCCGGCGGCCAGGGCGCCCTCGCAGGCGGCCACAGCCTCCAGGGTCATCTCCCGGGCCAGGGGCGTGTGCTCAAAATGCCCCAGATTGGTGGACTCCCAGGAGGTGGAGCCGGCGATGCCTTCAAAATCAACGCTGATATATACTTTCATAATAGGAAACGCTCCTTTCGCAAATGCTTCTTCCCCTATTTTAACACAAACCAGACGGAATGTGTCCGGGAAATCTTGCAAAATTGTTCCAAATGAAGTACAATAGACCCGGATCGTCAAGCTTTAGACAAAGCAGGCGGCAGAACATCGATAGGGGACCGGGAACC
>DVLJ01000186.1 GCA_018715565.1 Candidatus Ventrimonas merdavium | reverse complement strand
CTGTGGAACTACATGGGCCCCATGAGTCTGGATACTTACATGGACGAATATGTGCGGGCGTTCCGGGTCTTCTACACGGCGATCCGGAGCACCAGCAGCACCAGCCGGGTGTTCTTCTCCACGGATTATAACTGGATGCACGAGGCGGACGGCCGGTTAAAGTACAACGCCCGGGATGTCCTAGATACCTTTAACAGCAAGGTGGTGCCCGGCGGTCCCATGGACTGGGAATTTGCTTATCATCCCTACTCCATCCCCCTGGTGGAGCCGGAGTTCTGGAACGATGCAGAGACCGGACTGATCACCTACAACTATGATTCCCCGGTGGTGAACATGATCAACCTGGAGGTGATGACCAACTACCTGCAGCAGGAGCATTTCCGGATGCGGGACGGCAAGCCCCGCCATGTGATCCTGTCGGAGCAGGGCTTTACCTCCACAAGCTTAAGCCGCGGCCAGGTGGATGAGCTGCAGGCGGCGGCCATCGCTTACGCCTACTATATCGCAGACAGCAACGATCTGATCGACGCCTTTATCATGAGCCGTCAGGTAGACGCGCCCTCGGAGGTGGCTACCTCCCTGAGTTTCGGTCTGTGGCACTGCGACATGAACCAGCCGAATGATATCGTGCCCACGATGCGCAAGCAGTCCTGGACGGTGTACAAGAATATCGACAACCGCAGCGCGACCCTGGAGACCACGGAGAAATACAAGAGCCTGATCGGCATTGAAAAATGGAGCGACGTGATCCCGGGTTTCCGTTGGAGATCCATGGAGTAGGGCGCCGCAGAAAAGAGGGAGCGAGTGAGTATGAGCGCAGAACGCCGGGAGCGGAGGGCTCCCGAACTGAGGACAGAGCGGCTGTCCCTCCGCCCTCTGCGGGCGGAGGACTGGACTGCTGTAGCGGCCTATGCCTGCGACCGGGAGAACGCGGCTTACATGATCTATTATCCCATGGAGTCGCCGGAGGCGGTGCGCCGGTACGTGGAGCGGACGGCGGCGGAGTGGGAGAAGGAACGGCCGTCGGTGTATGAGTTTGCCGTCTGGCTGGGTACGGACCTGATCGGGACCGTGACCCTCTGGATGGAGGAAAGCCAGTTCCCGGAGCTGGGATGGATCCTGGACCGCAGGTTCTGGGGCCGCGGCTACGGAGGCGAGGCGGTGCAGGCGCTGAAGGGCTTTGCCGCCGGCGAGCTGGGCCTGACGGTCCTGGAGGCCAGCTGCGATACCCGCAACGCCGCCTCCGCCCGGGTGATGGAGAAGGCGGGCCTGTCCTTCTATGAGGAACGGGAACGCATCTACGAGAGCCGGAACGAGACGGCAAGAGAATGGAGATATCTGTGGAAAGCCCCGCATTTCTAAACAAAATGCGGGATTTTTCTTTGGGATGAGGACAAATTTCTCCCTTGTGTCACTTGACAGGGGGCAGGAATTCAAGTATGATTTTTGCTAATGAAATCCATACGAGGAGAGAAACGGTTATGAAAAAGGTAGTAAAATTCGGAGGCAGCTCTCTGGCCAGCGCGCGCCAGTTTAAAAAGGTCGGCGATATCATCAGGGCGGATAAGGGCAGACGGTATGTGATCCCTTCCGCGCCGGGAAAGCGCAACAGCAAGGACGAGAAGGTGACGGACATGCTGTATGCCTGCTATGACGCGGCCTCCACCGGCGGTTCTTACAAGAAGATCTTAGAGAAGATCAAGGAGCGGTACGGCGAGATCATCGACGGCCTGGATCTGGACTTAAACCTGGATCATGAGTTCGACCGGATCGAGGAGAACTTTGTCAAGGGCATCGGCCGGGACTACGCGGCGTCCCGGGGCGAGTATCTGAACGGCATCGTGATGGCCAAGTACCTGGGGTATGAGTTCATCGACGCGGCGGAGGTGATCTTCTTTGATGAGAACGGCGCGTTCGAGTCTGAGCTGACCAACCAGGAGCTGTCAGAGCGCCTGGAGCATGTGGAACGGGCGGTCATCCCGGGCTTCTACGGCTCCAAGCATGACGGGACGATCAAGACCTTCTCCCGGGGCGGCTCTGACGTGACCGGCTCGATCGTAGCCCGGGCCATCCATGCGGATCTGTATGAGAACTGGACCGACGTCTCCGGATTTTTGGTGACCGATCCCCGGATCGTGGAGGACCCGGAGGTGATCGAGACCATTACCTATAAGGAACTGCGGGAGCTGGCCTACATGGGCGCCAGCGTGCTCCACGAGGACGCGATCTTCCCGGTGCGCAGAGAAGGCATCCCGATCAATATCCGCAACACCAACAAGCCGGAGGACAAGGGCACCATGATCGTGGAGAGCACCTGCAAGAGACCCCGGTATACCATCACCGGCATCGCCGGCAAGAAGGGCTTCTGCGCGATCAATATCGAGAAGGCGATGATGAACGCGGAAGTAGGGTTTGGGAGGAAAGTGCTCCAGGTGTTTGAGAAGAACGGCATTTCCTTTGAGCATATGCCGTCCGGCATCGATACCATGACCATCATGGTGCACCAGGACGAGTTCGAGGACCATGAGCAGTCGGTGATCGCCGGGATCCACCGGGCGGTCGAGCCGGACAGCGTGGAGCTGGAGTCGGAGCTGGCCCTGATCGCCGTGGTAGGCAGAGGGATGAAGGCGACCCGTGGGACTGCGGGACGGATCTTCTCCGCCCTGGCCCATGCCCGGATCAACGTGAAGATGATCGACCAGGGGTCCAGTGAGCTGAACATCATCATCGGCGTGAAGAACGGCGATTTTGAAAATGCGATCCGCGCGATCTATGACATTTTTGTGATGGCGGAGCTCTAAAGGAGCGGCTCGTTTGCCCCAAAAAGGCGCACGGGCGGGATGCCCGCCGGATCGAGGACAGAGATAGGAGGCAGCTGCCTTTCGGAGAGGTTCCGGAGGCAGTTGCCTCTTTCTTATTAGGGGAGAGTGTGGTATAATCTAAGGAATCTTATTACGAGTGAAGCGCGGAGAAAGAGGAACAGATATGAGACGATTTCACAGGACAGAAAGCGGCGCTGGGCTGGGGGCGGTATGCCTGGGGGCGGCCCTTTTGACGGCTGCGCTCCTGGGCGGCTGTGCCGGACCCTCCACCCGGGTACTGCCCCGTGCCCAGGGGAATGGAGCCGACGGACCGTCCCAGGAGGGGACGCCGGTGCTGGAAGCGGTGAACCCATTCTATCTCCAGGAGTCGCTGGAGATCCTTTCTAAGGCGCCCCGGGTGAGCGGGAGCAGCGACGAGGAGGAGGCGGTCCGCTATCTGGAGCGCCTGCTGGGAGACTATGGTTATACGGTGGAGCGCCAGCCGTTCCGGTATGACCAGGAGGACGGCCAGGTCTCAGGCATCAATGTGGAGGCGGCCAGGAAAGCGCCTTCCGACGATGCGGATATCCTGATGATCGGCGTATATCATGACACGGCGGCGGGAAGCCCCGGAGCCGGGGATAACGCTTCCGGCGTGGCGGTATTCCTGGAGACGGCCCGCCTGCTGGCAAAGCTGCCTACGGATACGGAGCTGCGGTTTGTCAGCTTTTCCGGCCATGAGGAGGGCCTGCTGGGAGCCCGCAGCTATGTGAGCCAGCTGACCAAGCGGGAGAAGGAACGGATCATCGGCCTGATCCAGCTGGAGCCGGTGGGCCATGTGTCGGATCCGCCGGTGGTGCTGGGCAGTGTGGACGGCGGCCCGGTGCTGGCGGGAGACAAGCTGAAGGAGGCGGCTTTCCAGCTGCTGGGCGAGGATTGGGAGTACGCAGAGCGGCCCGGCGGAGAGATCAGCGCCTTTGTCCAGGCGGAGATCCCGGCGGTCAGCGTAGGCCAGGCTTGGGACGGCTGGGAGCAGGGAACGCCCCTGGATCTGGCGGAGACCGTAGATGTGGAGGAGGCGGCCCAGGTCGTGGACGTGGTGTGCCGGACGGCGGCAGAGGCTATGGGAGAGGATTCCCCGTCCATGAAGGCCAAGTCCCATTCCTACCACGACTTGGATTATTCCTATGTGCAGAAGAAGGATACGCCGTCCTGGTTCGGCATGACCATCGACCAGATACAGGCCCAGACCGGGCGCACCGGAGCCCTGGTGGGAGAGCATACGTCCAACGACGGCCAGCCGGTGGAGAAGTACCAGTTCCGCATGAAGTGGTTCGGGGTAGACCAGCTGATCCTGTCCAATTATTATTTTACCGGCGGGAAGCTGGATATGATCTCCCTGGAGGCGGCGGAGGCCGGCATCGGGTTTGAAGAGATGAAAGGGCGGATCGAGGCGGTGTACGGCCAGGCGGCAGGCTCCAACGAAGGTCCCAACGGCACGGAGTACGACTGGGCCGATCCGGTGCGGGGCAAGTTTTTTGCCCTGATCCCGGAACATGACGGTTATGCCCTGGAAATCCGGGAATACTCTACGGACAGGGTGCAGCTGGAGCAGCGGACCCTAAGCGGCGCGCTGATCGGGGCATCCTCCGGAGACGGGCGGTGCGGGACGCTGATGGAGCTGGTAAAGGATCTCATCCCTGGGGAAATGGCGGGCCAGATCTCTGCGGTCACATTTTATACCGACGGCCTGGGGAAGAGCCGGACGGAGCTTTTGCCTGGCGGACAGATTTCTGGAACGGAGCATGACGGAGGAGAGGACCAGGAGGGGGCAGCATCGGAGGCCGGGGCTCAGGTATGGGAGCTGGCCATCGATGTGGAGGACGCCCTGACCGAGGACGGGAGCTGGCGGGATCAGACCAGGACCGTGAAGGACCTGCTGGGTCTCTATGGAGCGATCGTGGGGAGCCAGGATCCGGAGGCGCTCCGTACCGCATACGACGCCCGCTTTGGGACGGAGGAAGGCCGCGGAGCGGCGGGAGCCGGAGAAGCTGAGACTGGAGGAGACAGCGCCGCAGCAGCAGAAGCTGGGAGAGGAACTGTCTCAGGAGCGGAGACCGGAGAGGGGGACGCCGGGGCAGGAGATACGGGGGCAGGAGCCCCAGGAGCCGGAAGCCCAGAAGCCGGAACCGCCGGGGCAGGAGCCTCAGGAGTCCAGAACGTGGGAGAACAGATCGGATTAGCGCCGGGAGCTGCGGCGGCAGCCTACGCGGAGCATCCGGATTATATCACCGCGTTCCAGCTGTTCGTGCTGACGGAAGAGCCGGACCAGGAGCCGGGAGAATGGAAGGAAGAGATCCGTTTCTTTTATGGATCGGAGCAACTGCGCGCCTACCGCAGCTGGGTGCGCCAAAATAACATCATGCAAATGGAGGTGTCCTATGCTGGAGAAGATTGATCTGTCAAGAACCGTGGAAAAGGAAGGGTACAAGCAGGCGCAGCAGGAGTACGGGGCGAGGCTGGGGGTGATCCAGCGGGAGCTGAAGGCTGCCGGGGTCCCGGTGCTCATCCTGTTTGAGGGGATGGGGGCCGCAGGAAAAGGCACTCAGATCAACCGCCTGATCCAGTTTTTAGATCCCAGAGGGTTCGACGTGTACGCCAGCAACCGGCCTACGGAGGAGGAACAGATGCGGCCATTTTTGTGGCGGTTCTGGACCCTGACCCCGGAGAATGGGCGCATTGCCCTGTATGACCGCAGCTGGTACCGGAAGGTGCTGATTGACCGGTTCGACGGGCGCACGAAAAAGAAGGAGCTGCCGGAGGCGTTCCAGGATATCCGCTCCTTTGAGAAGCAGCTGGCGGACGGCGGCGCTGTGATCATCAAGCTGTTCCTGTACATTTCCAAGGAGGAGCAGAAAAAGCGGTTTAAGAAGCTGGAGAGCTCTAAGGAGACCTCCTGGCGGGTGAGCGACGGGGACTGGAAGCGCAACGAGGAGTACGGCAGATACCTGCAGATGAACGAGGAGATGCTGGAGCGCACGGATACGGAGTACGCTCCCTGGACGATCATCGAGGCCACGGACAAGAACTATGCGGCGATGAAGATCCTGCGGGTCGTGACCGAGACCCTGGAGGCTGCGCTGGAAGACCGGAAGGCGGAAAAGGCAGCCCGGAAGACCTCCCAGAAGCACGGGGCGGATGCAGACCGGAGGTATCAGAACGGGGTGCTGTCCGGCGTGGATCTGGACAAGGCCCTGACCAAGGAGGAATATAAGGAACAGTTAGATGCCCTGCAGAAGAAGCTGGAGACCCTCCACAGTGAGATCTACCGGCTGCGGATCCCGGTGGTCCTGGGCTTCGAGGGCTGGGACGCAGGGGGAAAGGGCGGCGCCATCAAGCGGCTGACCAGCCACCTGGATCCCAGAGGCTACCAGGTGTGCCCCACGGCCGCGCCCAACGATATCGAGAAGAAGCACCACTATCTGTGGCGGTTCTGGAACCATGTGCCCAAGGCGGGGCATATCGCCATCTTTGACCGTACCTGGTACGGCCGGGTGATGGTGGAGCGGATCGAAGGCTTCTGCTCCGAGGCAGACTGGAAGCGGGCGTACCAGGAGATCAACGAGATGGAAGCCCACATGGCCAACGCCGGGGCGGTGGTCTTAAAGTTCTGGCTACACATCGACAAGGACGAGCAGGAGCGGCGGTTCAAGGAACGGATGGAGACGCCGGAGAAGCAGTGGAAGATCACGGACGAGGACTGGCGCAACCGGGAAAAATGGGACCAGTACGAGCTGGCCGTCAACGAGATGCTGGTGCGTACCTCCACCACCTACGCCCCCTGGATCGTGGTCGAGGGCAATGACAAATATTACGCGAGAGTAAAGGTCCTGCGGACGGTAGTCGAGGCATTGGAAGACAAGATCCGGCAGGTAAAGGAAGAGAACAGATGAGCAATGTGATCGTGATCGGAGGCGGGGCTGCCGGAATGACGGCGGCCCTGGCCGCCGCCAGGAACGGGCATCAGACCGCCCTGTATGAAAAGAATGAAAAATTAGGCAAGAAGATCTACATCACCGGAAAGGGCCGGTGCAATCTGACCAATGCCTGCGATACCGAAGATTTCTTTGCAAACGTCGTGCGCAATCCCAAATTCCTCTACAGCAGCATTTACAGCTTTACCAACCAGGACATCATAGACCTGGTGGAGCGGTACGGCTGCCCGGTAAAGACGGAGCGGGGCGGGCGGGTATTTCCCGTATCCGACCATTCCTCCGACGTGATCCGGGCCCTGGACCGGGCCCTGCGGGACGCGGGGGTGCAGGTGCATCTCTATGAGGAGATCGCCGGCGTGGAAACGGCGGAGGGCCAGGTCACCGGCGTGCGGCTGAAAAAAAGCGGCCGGACGATCCCGGCAGACGCCGTCATCGTGGCCACCGGCGGCTTTTCCTATCCCTCTACCGGCTCCACCGGGGACGGCTACCGCTTCGGAACGGAAGCGGGACACACCGTCACAGAGCTGTCCCCGGCTCTGGTGCCGTTCGTGGTGCGGGAGCAGGAGGAAGTGAGGGAACTGCAGGGGTTGTCCCTGCGGAACATCCGCATCCAGATCTTCAAAGACAGCAAGGCACTGTATGAGGACTTTGGGGAAATGCTGTTCACCCATTTCGGCGTCAGCGGCCCGGTGCTTTTGTCCGCCAGCAGCTACGCTGCCCCCCACATCCGGAAAGGGCCGCTGACCCTGTCCATCGATCTAAAGCCGGCTCTGACCAGAGAGCAGCTGGACGCCCGGATCCTGCGGGACTTTGAGGAACTGAAGAACAAGCAGTTCAAGAACGCCCTGATCCATCTGCTCCCCTCCAAGCTGATCCCGGTGGTGGTGGACCGCACCGGCATCCGCCCGGAAAAGCAGGTCAACGAGATCACCCGGGAGGAGCGGAGCCGGATCGTGGATACGGTAAAGGACTTCCGCCTGACCCTCACCGGGCTGCGGGATTACAAGGAAGCGATCATCACCCAGGGCGGCATCTCCGTTAAGGAGATCAATCCCTCCACCATGGAATCCAGGCTGGTGAAGGGGCTGTACTTCGCCGGGGAGGTGCTGGACGTGGACGCGGTCACCGGCGGGTTTAATCTGCAGATCGCCTGGTCTACTGGGTATCTGGCGGGGATGAGTGTGGAGTGAACTGTGTTAATTTACATTTATAAGGGAATTTAAGACATTTAAAGGGAATTATACGAGTCGGAAAGCTGAATTTTTTTACATTTATATCGGAACTACCGGTTTTGGGAAGCCTTATAAAATAAGGATTCCCAGAGAAAAATGTACATTTGTAAAGGAATTATGAGAGTC
>DVLJ01000185.1 GCA_018715565.1 Candidatus Ventrimonas merdavium | reverse complement strand
CTTACATAAATCTGTCTCCTGCGAAACCAGCGACTTTACGGTGGTCTGGTTGTTGTACGCATTTTTCCTACATAAAATTTTTTTGTAAAATATTCAATTTTCTATTGACTTTTTATTTGCAGGCTTTTCTTTTTGCACTTTTCACAATTTTACTTGCAGAGTGCTTCTGTTTTCATCTATTTTGCACTACTTTTTACAGTATGTTCATATCACGTTCATAATCTGTTCACACATGATCCGTATACTAAAACCATACGAAACAACAGCCGTTGTTTCTCAACAAAGCCAAATTGCACATAGATTTTTCATAATTGCCCCGGCTGGACGAAAGTCCACCGGGGTCTCCTCATGTTATGGGGACCAGGCGGCGGGGCTGGGCCTTCCCGGTCCCGCCGCCTGGTCCCCCTTCGTCTCTAGCTCAGCACCAGTCTGGCTGCGCCGTAGATCCCGGCATCGTTGCCCAGCTTTGCCAAGCCTACCATCGCCTTAGTCTTGGAAATGGGGGTATACTGGTCGAAATACTTCCAGATCATGTCGATCAGGAACTGACCAGCCTTGGACACACCGCCTCCGATCACGAACATCTGGGGGTCCACGGTCATCGCTACCTGTGCCATCATGATGCCCAGATAACGGCACACGGTCTCTGTAACCTCCAGCGCCAGCTCATCTCCGTCCTTGGCCGCATCGATCACATCCTTGGCCGTGATCTCGTCTCCGTACTCCCGCATCTTGGAAGGAATATCCTTCCGGGCCATCGCCCGTCTGGCCTCTCTGGCGATGCCGGTAGCGCTGGCTACCTGCTCCACGCAGCCCACGCCGCCGCAGTTGCAGGTCTCTGTCTCCTCGTCCCGCACATGGATGTGGCCGATCTCGCCGCCTACCCCGTGCTTGCCGGTGACGATCTTCTCGTCAATGATCACACCGCCGCCGATGCCTGTTCCCAGGGTCACCATCACGATGTCGGAAAAGCCCATGCCTCCGCCCTGCCACATCTCGCCTAAGGCCGCTACGTTGGCGTCGTTGCCGCACTTTACCGCCACATGATCCAGCATCTCGCTCAGCTCCCTCTGAGGGTTCCGATCGCGCCAGCCCAGGTTCACGCAGACCTCCACACTGCCGTCCGGCATCACCGGTCCCGGAACGCCTAAGCCCACGCCGCTGATCTCCTCCATCCGGATCTGCTTCTCCCTCAGCACCTCCCGGATGGAAAACGCCACATCCTCCAGGATATACCGGCCTCCGTCTTCCTTTCTCGTAGGGATCTCCCACTTAAACAGCAGCTTCCCGCTGTTCTCAAAGATCCCCAGCTTCACGGTGGTGCCGCCGACGTCCACGCCGATGCACTTCTTGCTCATATGCTCATCCTCCTGATTCCGAATTTGTATCCCCGTCTATGTATGTAGTATAAAAGAAAGGCCCCGTGATTGCAAGCAGATTTCCAATGGAAAAACGTGCGTTTTCACGGAGCGTTTCTCTTTCACGGGACGCAGCTTCCTGTGAAAGAAGAGATACAGGCCGCCCGCCGGTTCTCCTCCGGCAGGCGGCCTGCTGCATCCATATCCGTTTTACAGAGCCCGGGCAGCTTCTGCCACATGCTCCGGGGTAAATCCAAAATGTTCAAACAGCTGGGCAGCCGGTGCGCTGGCTCCAAAGCTGTTCATCGTCACCGTGGTCCCGTCCAGGCCCACATAGCGGTCCCAGCCAAAGCCGCTTAACGCCTCCACCGCTACGCGGCGGCGCACTGCCTTCGGCAGCACAGACTCACGATACTCTGGGGTCTGCTCCTCGAACAGCTCCATACAGGGCATGGAAACGACCCGCACCTTACGGCCCTCGGCCTCCAGGATCGCCTTTGCCTTCACGGCCAGAGCCACCTCAGAACCGGACGCCATCAGGATCAACTCCGGCGTGCCGCTGCAGTCGTCCACCACATAGCCGCCCTTTAAGGCGTCCCGGCTGGTGCCTGCCACCGGCTCCAGGTTCTGACGGGACAGGATGAGAGCCGTCGGGGTCTTCTCCGAAGCCAGAGCGCTGTACCAGGCCGCCGCCGTCTCCACCGCGTCGCAGGGACGGATCACATGGAAGTTCGGCATAGACCGGAACATCGCCAGCTGCTCGATCGGCTCATGGGTCGGTCCGTCCTCGCCTACGCCGATGCTGTCATGGGTAAATACAAAGGTCAGCGGCACCTGCATCAGAGCGGACAGCCGCGCCATAGGCTTCACATAATCGCTGAACACGAAGAAGGTGGCCACATAAGCCCGCATGCCGCCGTGGAGCATCATGCCGTTGCCGATGGCGGTCATCGCCAGCTCCCGGACGCCGAAATGCAGGTTCCTGCCGGTCCGGTCCTCTGCGGAAAAATCGCCCTCGCCCTTCATCTCCGTCTTGTTGGACGGGCCCAGGTCCGCGGAACCGCCCATCAGGTTGGGCACCAGATCCTTCACCTGGTTGATGATCGCGCCGGACAGGCTCCGGGTCGCATCCGCCTTCTCGCGGGGAGCCCAGAAGCTCTCGTCCTCCCAGAGCGTCTCCACCGCCTTGGCCGTGCCGCCGTGATACTGGTTCCACAGGGCTTCCATCTCCGGATATTCTTCACAGTAAGCCGCGAACATCACCTTCCAGGCCGCCTCGGTCTCTGCCAGGCTCTCCGCCGCTTTCTCAAAATGATCGTAAACCTCCTGGGGCACAAAGAACGGCTCGTCGTATTCCCAGCCCAGGTTCTTTCTCATCGCCGCCACGTTCTCCACGCCCAGGGCTTCTCCGTGAGCGCTGGCCTTGCCCTGCTTCGCCGGGCAGCCGTAGCCGATCTCCGTGCGGATCGTGATGAAGGAAGGACGGGTGGTATCCGCCTTTGCCTCCTCGATCGCCCGGCCGATGGCCGCCAGATCCGTGCCGTCTTCTACCAGCAGAGTCTGGAATCCGAAAGCTTCCATCCGCTTCGCCACGTCCTCCCGGAATACGGTGTCCGTGTCGCCTTCAATGGAGATCCGGTTGGAATCATACAGGATGATCAGCTTGCCCAGACCCAGAGTTCCGGCCAGGGAGAACGCCTCCGAGGAAATGCCCTCCATCATGCAGCCGTCTCCGCCCAGGGCAAAGGTATAGTGATCCACTACCGGATAGTTTTCTTTATTAAATACAGACGCCAGGTGCGCCTCTGCGATCGCCATGCCCACAGCCATGCCCATGCCGGCGCCCAGAGGGCCGGTGGTCGCTTCTACGCCCACGGTGTGGCCGTACTCCGGATGGCCCGGGGTCATGGAGCCCAGCTGACGGAACTGCATCAAGTCCTCCTTGGACAGGCCGCCATAGCCGAACAGATGGAGCAGGGAATACAGAAGCATGGAACCATGTCCGCCGGATAAGATGAACCGGTCCCGGTTCGCCCAGTCCGGATCCGCCGGATTGTGGCTCATGTGGTTCATCCACAGCTCATAGGCCATGGGCGCGCAGCCCAGGGGCAGTCCCGGATGTCCGGAATTGGCCTTCTGGATGGCGTCTGCGGACAAAACTCGTATTGCGTTGACAGAAAGATTGTCAATCGAACTCATTCGTATAACCTCCTGTGTAGTGGTCCGTTCATTAATAGTATCTGCAGGTCAGCGCAGTTTTATCTCCCGCATCTGCTGCGGTCCCGTGATCACCAGCGTATCGGGCATGCGCCCTTTGCGGATCCGGGATACGGTAAAATCGAATGTGGCGTACAGCTTCTCTACGCCCGCCATATTAAAGATCCTGCACGAGTCCTCATTATACAAAAGAATCAGGTCCCCGTCAATATCCGCCTGGGTATATTCATAAGTAAATTCTTTTTCCATCACCGGCGTGCCGTCTTTTTTGTAGACTTCCAGGCGGCTCGCATATTCGCCGGCGGCAGTGCGCACGATGACCGCCGCATATTCCTCGGAGTAGAATACGCTCTGGATCTCCTCCGCGATGGGCACCTGGGTCACCACCGTGGGCGACGCGATGTTCCGGGAGCTGAAGAACGTCAGCCCATTGCCGGAAAACGCACAGGAATACGGTGTTTCCATATAGGTCACCTCGGGCACCAGGGTGCCGTCAAAATAATCCTTGTCAAAGCCCCCCACCACACGCCGGGGCACGTTCTTCCCCACCTCGGAAAAGTCGTAGAACACCACCCGCTCCTTTAATTCTCCATTCTCCAAAAAGGCGTAGGAGCTGAGCAACTGGGTGCCGTCGTCGGAAAGGGCGATATCCAGGGGATACCCGTCGCCGCCCATGGTCGTCTTGACCGTCAGGTCCAGGGTACTGCCGTCCTTCTTAAAAAAGGTGATGTAACTGGAAATGCTGTCCTCCAGCACCGCCGCCACCACGCCGGTCTTGGATACCGCCACCCGGCTGATGGGGAGCACTGTCGTAGCCTGCCCCTGCCTGCCGTCGGTATTGCAGATGTAGATGGTATTGCCCTGCCGGTCTGCGATCGCCGCGTAGGGGCCGTTCACATCCACGATGGGATTCTTCATCTCATAGCTCTCCGTCCACACCGTGGCCCCCTTCAGATCAATGTAGGAAGCCCCGTCCTTGGTGCACCGAAGGACGTTGTCCCCAAAGGGCTCGTAACTGACCAGGCTGCCCTCGTTCAGCGTCACCTGCCAGGCAGTCTCATAGCTTTTATACTGGTAATTCCGCTGGTAATAAAACCAATAGCCGGCAGCCCCGGCGATCAGCGCCGCGATCAGCAGCACCACAAACAGGCGGCGTCTCCTCGCCCGCCGGTAAGCCTGCCGGGCGCTCTCCTCCCGGTCCGCCGCTTCCTCCCGGGCCGGGTGCGGCCGGACAGACGGGTTCCGGCCTGGGCCTGGGCCGGACGGAACCGGCTGCCCCGGCGTGACCACCTGGCGGCGCAGCTGCCGCTTTTTATCTTCTCTGCTCATTGAGCCAAATTCATTCATAGGCAAATCTCCTGAGACTGGATATCATGAAAAAGCTCCTGCGAACATCCGGTTTGTCCCATACGGACACAGAAGGACTTTCTCTTACTCCCGCTCATTATACCACGATTTGTGGAGGGGGGCAAAACATTTTGTGCGTTCTATTCCGTCTGCTTTTTATAACTCACTGTATGGACACTTTGCGCATATCGCTCTTGCGCCTTCAATATCTTCGATCTCTGAAAGCTCCGGGACAGAAGACACCTTAACAGACCGCCCTAATGCCATTAGAGATTCATCCATAGGTTCCCCTAGCCCCTTTGGAGCTTTGGGATCCACCAGTTTGGTACTTTGAAGATCGTGGAATTCAGGTAATCTCAACCTTTATCCTTGCCCAGCATGTAGTCACTTCCCACCTTGGTTATAAATGTAGCATTGAGGAAATCTTTTCAATCAAAGTCATATCTGCCGGCAGCCACTGAACATCATAAAGCGTGTTCTTTGTAAGCCAACGTGCTGATTCCGCCTCTAGCAGCTTCAGTTCTCCTTCAATCACTTCACACCAGAAACAATCCATTGACAGATGAAAAGTAGGGTAATCATATTCGATAGTGCCAATTAACTCTCCAACCTTAATATCCGTTTCCAGTTCTTCTTTTATTTCTCTGATGAGAGCTTGCTGCGGTGTTTCACCAGCTTCTACTTTTCCGCCGGGGAACTCCCACTGGCCCTTAAATTCACCGTAACCTCTGGCTGTAGCAAATATCTGTTTTTTCTCATCCATAGAGTCACAGATTACTGCTGCTACAACCTTGACCACCTTGGCCATTACTTCAAAACCTCTTGCACACATTCCAGATCGAGCAAATAGTCGTTCTTAAGAACGCTTTTTTCCATGAAGAATTTTGCAAGTTCTTTACTTAAGGCGAATAAATAGCCCATATTGCCGTTACCATCTTTGTCAAATGGTGCATATTTAACGCCACAATATTCTTTGATTTTTTCTTTGTACTCCAGGTGCTTAATCGGCTTCTGAATTTTAGTATATTCGCATTTAACCATTCTGCCGTTTTTAGCCCAAAGCTGCTCTTCTGCAAGTTCATCTGGACTTTCTGCATCAAAGCAAGGGCCCTTTGCAACACTGATCGCTTCAATATATCCATCAGCGCAATGAAGAATAATGTCGCCTTCACGAACATCTAACAATCTGTCCCAATGATGACAGGTACCACCAGCCTGAGTATATTTAGGCGCCCAAATATATCCACCCTTGTACTCCTTAGCAAAAGTGCTGCCCTGGAACACAAGGAATGTAAGATGCTGACCTTCCACACGTTCCATTCTTTTTACAGGCTTGCTTGTTGTTTTACGCCCGGCCTTTGCAGCCAATTCTTCTAACTTAGCTTGTTCTACCGCCTTGCGAGCTTCCTCCGCTTTAATTTTCGCCTCTTCAATCCGGGCATCCGCTGCTGCGATTTCTGTCAATAACGCCTGCTGGATTTCTTCGTCTTCCGCTGTTAGAAATTTTCTGAAGGCCTCTGGATACTGAAATTTACTTTTCTTTGCTGCGAACTGCACGATAACATAACTATCATCCTGTTCCACAACGGTACCTATTCCTAAAGCCTTACTTTTTACTTTTCGATTTACTAAATCCATAACGATTCCTCCTGGCGTTATCCTATATTTTCATCATTAGCATAGTTCCATTATAACATGGAACAGGGAGAAAAATGGTTGTTGTTAGCCATCTTTTTCTTTTTTAAAACATTTCAGGGGCAGATGTGACTCACATGAATCACATCTGCCCCTGTTTGGGACGATCTATCCCCCCTTCTTATGTGGCCCTGACAAGTCCAGAGCATTTTAAATCTAAGAGGGTAATTGAACGACACGGCGGAGTAAGTCTGCTCAGTCCACCCGCATGAATTATTTCGCCAGCTTTTTAAATTGTTTTGTCAGCGTTCTGGAGAGAACATCCTTACCATCATGATCCTGAATCAATTCCGCAATGTCTATTTCCAAAGAAGCATCGGAAAGAAGCTGCTTAACATTAGACAGGATCGATTTCTGGATCGCCAAAGCAGCTCCTGTAACCCAGGGCTCGATCTCTCCTTCAATTTCACTAAACTTATGACGAGTAACATTCAA
>DVLJ01000184.1 GCA_018715565.1 Candidatus Ventrimonas merdavium | reverse complement strand
GCCGCCGATGATCAGGGTGTCGCACTTCTCCAGCAGGTTGGAGATCACGTTTAACTTGTCCGCAACCTTCGCGCCGCCTAAGATCGCTACGAACGGTCTTACCGGATTCTCAACCGCGTTGCCCAGGAAGTCGATCTCCTTCTGCATCAGGTAGCCCACTGCGTTGGTGCCGCCCTTCGCGGTGATGAACTTGGTCACGCCCTCAACGGAAGCATGGGCTCTGTGGGAGGAACCGAAGGCATCGCATACATAGTCGTCGGCTAAGTCAGCCAGCTCCTTGCTGAACTCCTCGCCGTTCTTGGTCTCTTCTTTGCCGCGGAAACGGGTGTTCTGCAGCAGGACCACATCGCCGTCAGCCATCGCCTCAACCGCCTTGGTAGCAGCCTCGCCGGTCACGTTGTAATCTGCTACGAATACCACCTTCTTGCCCAGCTTCTCCTCCAGTCTCTCTGCTACCGGAGCCAGGGACTCGCCCTCGTTCGGGCCGTTCTTTACTTTTCCTAAGTGAGAGCACAGGATCACCTTCGCGCCCTCGCCGATCAGCTTCTGGATGGTGGGCAGGGCCGCCACGATACGGGTCTCGTCCGTGATCTTGCCCTCCTTTAACGGTACGTTGAAGTCGCAGCGCACTAAAACGCGCTTGCCCTTTAAATCTTTCAGATCATCAACACTTTTTTTGTTCAGCATAGTGGATACTCCCTCTCTTTCTATGGAATGGAAAAGGGTCCGGTCCTTTCAAGACCGGACCCCGTATGACTGAGTCTTTCGCTTCGATCACGAACCTTATGCCAGCTCAGCGAAGTACTTGATGGTGCGAACCATCTGGCTGGTGTAGGAGTTCTCGTTATCGTACCAGGAAACTACCTGTACCTCATACAGATCATCCGCGATCTTCGCAACCATGGTCTGGGTAGCGTCGAACAGGGAACCGTACTTCATACCGATCACGTCGGAAGAAACGATCGGATCCTCGTTGTAGCCGTAGGACTCGGAAGCAGCTGCCTTCATAGCGGCGTTGATGCCTTCCTTGGTCACGTCGGTACCCTTAACCACTGCGGTCAGGATGGTGGTAGAACCGGTGGGCACCGGAACACGCTGTGCAGAACCGATCAGCTTGCCGTTCAGCTCCGGGATAACCAGGCCGATCGCCTTTGCAGCGCCGGTGGAGTTGGGAACGATGTTGGCTGCGCCTGCTCTTGCTCTGCGCAGATCGCCCTTTCTGTGCGGACCATCCAGGATCATCTGGTCGCCGGTGTAGGCGTGGATGGTGCTCATGATACCGGACTGGATCGGAGCGTAGTCATTCAGAGCCTTCGCCATCGGTGCCAGGCAGTTGGTGGTGCAGGATGCTGCGGAAATGATGGTATCATCCTTGGTCAGGGTGTTCTCGTTTACGCTGTAAACGATGGTCTTCAGATCGTTGCCGGCCGGAGCGGAGATAACCACTTTCTTAGCGCCTGCATCGATGTGAGCCTGTGCTTTATCTTTGGAGCAGTAGAAGCCGGTGCACTCCAGAACAACGTCTACGCCCAGCTCGCCCCACGGAAGGTCGGCAGCCTTCGGCTCTTTGTAGATGGTGATCTTCTTGCCGTCTACAACGATGTTGTCCTCGCCAGCCTCTACGGTGTGCTTTCCTTCGCCGATGTGACCAGCGTATCCGCCCTGAGCGGTGTCATACTTTAACAGGTGAGCCAGCATCTTCGGGTCAGTCAGATCGTTGATCGCTACTACCTCATAACCCTCTGCACCAAACATCTGTCTGAATGCCAGACGGCCGATACGTCCGAAACCATTGATCGCTACTTTTACTGCCATGACAAATTCCTCCTAAATTGTTAAAAATTTAATGATTGTTAAAATATCATCAACCTTCATCTATTGTACCCAATAACGTACAAAATAGCAAGAGGTTTTTTCTATTTTATAAAGTCTTTACATCCCTACAGCTCATTCTTCACATACCCTGCCAGGTTATAGGCATGGTCGGAGATCCGCTCCAGATTGCTGATCACATCCAGGAAGGCCACTCCCGCAGATGCCTTGCAGGCGCCGCTGGTCAGGCGCTCGATGTTCTTCTCCCGCAGCTCCTCCTCCTGCAGGTCCACATCATCCTCGTACTGGCTCACCTTCCGGATCGCGTCCATGCTGCCGCTCTGCCGCGCCTCGATCGAATAGGAGAAAGACTTGATCACGCTGCTCCCGATGCGCCGCAGGTCCTCATACCCCGTCTGGGAGAAATCCAGCTGATGCTCGATCATGTACTCCGCCTGCTCCGCTAAGTTCTCCGCGTGGTCGCCGACCCGCTCGATATCGCTGATGCTGTAGAACAGGTTAGTTGCCACCTGCTTCTGCCGCTCTGTCAGGGAAAGGCTGTCCACCTTGATCAGGTATTCCGTCAGCATCTTTTCCATATTATTAATGGTTTTTTCCACTTTATACACTTCCTGGGCCTTCTCTGCGCTTCCTTCCAGGAGGGATTCCAGCGCCAGCTTTACGTTGTCCAGGGTGATCTGGCCCATATGCACCACTTCCAGGGACGCCGTCTCCAGGGCAAAGGCCGGGGACTCGAAGATCCGCTTATCCAGATGCTTCAGCGCCGCCGCCATCTCCTGATCCTGGACTTCGTCCGCGACCGCCTGCTTCTCCTCCTTCTCCTTCACCACCAGTCCGGAGATCTTCACCAGCTGATTGGCAAAGGGGAACAGGATCGCCGTCATCGACAGATTAAATACCGTATGGAACATGGAGATCTGCACCGCGCTGATCTCAGAAGCGGCAAAATCCGGGCGCATGGCAAAGAACACAAAGCCCAAAGAGCCCACCAGGATCGCGCCGATCACGTTAAAGGTCAGGTGGATCACCGCCGCCCGCTTAGCCGTACGGGAGCTGCCCATGCTGGAGATCATGGCTGTCACACAGGAGCCGATATTCTGTCCCAGGGTGATATAGATCGCCGCATTGGTGGTCACCACGCCGTTCATGGCAAGGGTCTGCAGGATGCCGACCGAAGCAGAGGAGCTCTGCAGGATCGCCGTCACCACCGCACCGATGACCATGCCCAGGAGCGGGTTGCCGCCCAGCAGAGCAAAGGCGTCCGCGAAAATAGGCGCGTCGGTGTACGGGGAAATGGATCCGGACATAAAGTCCAGGCCGATGAACAAAAGGCCCAGGCCGATGGAGATCTCCCCCGCCATCCGTTTCTTCGGTCCCTTGGCGAACACCAGCAACAGCGCGCCAATCCCGATGATCGCCGGCGCATAGAAGCCAGGCTTCATGATCTCAAAGGCGTCGCCCAGCTGGCTCATGGATACGATCCACGCCGTAATCGTCGTACCGATATTGGCGCCCATGATCACGCCCACTGCCTGGTTCAGGGTCAGCACCCCGGCGCTTACAAAGCCGACCACCATGACTGTGGTGGCACCGCTGCTCTGGATGATGGCTGTGATCAGCGCACCCAGGGCCACCGCCAGGAACCGGTTGTTGGTCAGCATCCCCAGAAAACTGCTCATCTTGCTCCCCGCAGTCTTCTGCATGCCATCCGCCATGATGGTCATCCCATACAGGAACATCCCCAGACCGCCTAAAAACCCAAATAGATTTGAAACGTCACTGACAGACATAGTCTCCTCCTCATTCCCAGGACCTTCTCATTCGCCCAAAGATAAGGTAATCATATCATAGGTAGACGTTTCTTTTCAACACAATTTAAAATTTATGTCAAATCTGCATCAAATCTATGTAAAATTTAAGGAGAACTGTCGAAGCATGACAAAACCGCCCCTTACCGGCGGACTCTGCCCAAGGCTTCGTCCGCCCGGTGAGGAGCGGTGTGCTTGCTCATATTCTAATTGTCCGGCCCGCGATCCTGTCTCAGTGTTCCATCGCCCACTTCATCACCAGCGCCCACACGTCCTGGTTCCGGTTCCATACGTCAGTAAATTCGCTGACCGGCATCGGACAGGATACGCCGCCTACCTCCAGGGTCAGGCTGGGAATGGGGGCCTCCTTGATCTGCACCC
>DVLJ01000183.1 GCA_018715565.1 Candidatus Ventrimonas merdavium | reverse complement strand
TCATGGCAGAGCAGACAGTGAAAGAAGCTTTGACCAGCGCCAAGAAGGTGCTGGTCGGCTTAGGCGAGGAATGGAAGTGGAAGCGGGAAGCAGCGGCAGCCGCGGGAGTGGGGGATGCGCCCGCTAACAGCCGGGAGGCCCTCCTGGCCGCTTATGAAGGGTTATATGAGTGGATCAAGGATACGGATTATTTTATCGTGACCATGGCCACGGACGGGCTGATCTTTGAGACGCCGCTGGGGAGTCAGACGGAGACGGTGGTCTCCATGGACGCGCCGGCGGCGGACGTTTCCTGTCCGGCAGTGGAGGGGAAGGCGAAGGAGGTGATGGACCGGCTGTTCCCGGCAAAGGAGCCGGCGCGGCGGGAGGCGGATACCCGCATCCAGCGGATCGTGGCGCCCTGCGGCAATGAGAACTGGCAGCAGTGTTCCCAGGGGTGCACGAAGGATATCTGGGAGCCGGGGGAGGTGCCGGACGGGATCTGTCCCCACTGCGGCGCGCCGCTGACGGGCAATACGATCGAAGCCCATCCCTACATCGAGGAGGGCTACCTGCCCCAGTGGGAGCGGTATACCCGCTGGCTGACGGGGACCCTGAACCAGGATCTGGTGATCCTGGAGCTGGGCGTGGGCTTTTCCCAGCCTCAGGTCATCCGGTTCCCGTTTGAAAAAACCTGCTATTTTAATCAGAGGGCCCGGATGTTCCGGGTGCACCATACCTTTCCCCAGGTCAGCGCGGAGCTGGAAGGCCGGGCAGAAGGGATCAAGGCCCGCTCCACCGAATGGGTTCTTGAATGAGGATGCGCAAAGATCTTATGCAAAGAGTTTATAAAGATTTCTGATTTGCAGGCATTGTGAAAAAAGCCGGATTATGATAAACTTGTGAAATAACGATGGGCGGAAGGGAGCGGGAGCCATGACGGCAGTCATTGATTACGATGCGGGCAATTTAAAGAGTGTGGAGAAGGCCCTGGCAGCCTTGGGCGAGAGGCCGGTGTTCACCAGAGAGCCGTCGAAGCTTCTGGCGGCGGACCGGGTGATCCTGCCTGGGGTGGGCGCGTTTGGCGACGCCATGGAGAAGCTGCGCCAGTATGGCCTGGTGGACGTGATCCGTCAGGTGGCGGAGCAGGGGACGCCGTTTTTAGGAATCTGCCTGGGACTCCAGCTGCTGTTTGATTCCAGCGAGGAGAGTCCCGGCGTGTCCGGGCTGGGACTGCTGCCCGGCAGGATCCGCAGGTTTCCGGAGAGCGCCGGACTGAAGATCCCTCACATGGGCTGGAATTCTTTAAGCATCCGTCCGGATACCCGATTGTTTGCCGGGATCGAGGCGGGGGCCTACGTGTATTTCGTTCATTCTTACTATCTGCAGGCGGAGGACGAGACGGCGGTGGCGGCCTGGTCTGAGTACGGCGTTCCCTTCCACGCAGCGGTCGAGAAGGGCAATGTATTCGCCTGTCAGTTCCACCCAGAAAAGAGCAGCGATACCGGACTTCGGATCCTGGAGAATTTTATCCGCCTGTAGAGGATTAAGGCGGCAAGGAGCGGCATATGTTTACGAAAAGGATTATCCCCTGCCTGGACGTTCACGGCGGCCGGGTGGTCAAGGGTGTGAATTTTGTGAATCTAAAAGACGCCGGAGACCCGGTGGAGATTGCGGCGGCCTACGATAAGGCCGGGGCGGATGAGCTGGTATTTTTGGATATCACCGCGTCCTCCGACGCCCGGGAGACGGTGGTGGATATGGTGCGCCGGGTGGCGGAGAAGGTCTTTATCCCCTTTACCGTGGGCGGCGGGATCCGGACTGTAGAGGATTTTAAGCGGCTTTTGCGGGAGGGCGCGGACAAGATTTCTATCAATTCCTCCGCGATCAATACTCCCCGTCTGATCTCTGACGCGGCGGAGAAGTTTGGGAGGCAGTGCGTGGTGGTCGCCATTGACGCCAGGCGGCGGCCGGACGGCTCCGGCTGGAATGTGTATAAGAACGGCGGCCGGATCGACACGGGCTTAGACGCCATTGAATGGGCGCGGACCGCGGACCGGCTGGGGGCGGGAGAGATCCTTCTGACCAGCATGGACTGCGACGGCACCAAGGCCGGATACGACAACGAGCTGACCCGCTTGGTGGCAGAGAACGTATCAGTCCCGGTGATCGCCTCCGGCGGCGCGGGGACGAAGGAGCATTTTTACGACGCCCTGACAGCCGGGAAGGCCGACGCAGTGCTGGCGGCATCCCTGTTCCACTATAAGGAACTGGAGATCCGGGACCTGAAGGGATACCTGCGGGACCGGGGGATCCCGGTGCGGCTGTAGCTGGAAAAAGCTGTGGGGACAGGAGCGTACGGCTGGCGGCAGGAGAACAAGGTCCGCGGGAGCGGAACGATACGGAGGATAAAGGATATGGGCGCGATCGCCAACGACTGGCTGGGTCCGCTGAGCGCGGAGTTCCGGAAGCCATATTATAAGAAATTATACGAGACGGTAAAGCATGAATACGAGACCCGGCAGATCTTCCCGGACGCCAACGACATTTTCAATGCCTTTGAGTTCACCCCGCTGGCGTCGGTGAAGGTGGTGATCCTGGGACAGGATCCTTATCACAATGTGGGGCAGGCCCATGGTCTGTGCTTTTCCGTGAAGCCGGATGTGGAGATCCCGCCGTCTCTGGTGAACATCTATCAGGAGCTCCACGACGATCTGGGCTGCTACATCCCCAACAACGGATATCTGGTGAAGTGGGCGGAGCAGGGCGTCATGCTTTTAAACACCGTGCTGACGGTGCGGGCCCATGCGGCCAACTCCCACCGGGGGATCGGCTGGGAGGAATTTACCGACGCGGCGATCCGTATCTTAAATGAGCAGGACCGGCCGATGGTGTTCCTGCTGTGGGGACGGCCGGCGCAGATGAAGCGGAGCATGCTGGACAATCCGAAGCATCTGATCCTGGAAGCGCCGCATCCCAGCCCGCTGTCGGCGTTCCGGGGATTCTTCGGGAGCAGGCCATTTTCCAAGACCAATGAGTTCCTGGTAAAGAACGGGCTGGAACCTATAGACTGGCAGATTGAGAACAGATAGGAGCGGGGCGGTAAGATTATGGACGTTATTGAGTTTTTGAAGGTTGTGGTGCTGGGCCTGGTGGAGGGCTTTACAGAGTGGCTGCCCATCAGCAGTACCGGGCATATGATCCTGGTAGACGAGATCATCCATCTGAACGTGACGGAGGACTTTATGTCCATGTTCCGGGTGGTGATCCAGCTGGGGGCGATCCTGGCGGTGGTGGTGCTGTATTTCCACAAGCTGAACCCCTTTGCCTCTGGCAAGACGGAGAAGCAGCGGATCGCGACATTCCAGCTGTGGGTAAAGATCGTAGTGGCCTGTATCCCGGCGGCGGTGTTCGGCCTGCTGTTCGACGACTGGATGGACGCCCATCTGTATAACGGCTACGTGGTGGCGGCCATGCTGGTGGTATACGGCATCCTGTTCATCATGCTGGAGAACCGGAACAAGTACACGGAATTCCCGATCCAGCGGACGGCGCAGATCCATTACCAGACGGCGCTGTATATCGGCCTGTTCCAGGTGCTATCCCTGGTGCCGGGAACGTCCCGGTCTGGAGCCACCATCTTAGGGGCTATGCTCCTGGGCTGCTCCCGGGGGGCGGCGGCGGAGTTTTCCTTCTTTTTGGGGATCCCGGTGATGTTCGGGGCAAGCCTGTTAAAGCTGGTGAAATTTGGATTTTCCTTTACGGGAACAGAGATATTCTATCTGATCGCGGGGATGCTGATCGCCTTTGTGGTGTCGGTGTACTCGATCAAATTCCTGATGAGCTATATCCGGAGGAATGATTTTAAGGTATTCGGTTATTACCGGATCGTGCTGGGCGTGATCGTCCTGGCGTACTTTACAGTGACGGCCCTGATCTAAGGGCCGCGGCCGGCGCATGCCGGAAGGAGAGGGGAAAGGCTGGGGGTATATGACGAAAAGAAGATTACGGCCAAGGGACCGGCAGTTTCTGATGCTGGCCCTGGTACCGATGTATTTCATCGTGGCCGCGTTTTTTCTGCAGCCGGTGGATGAGATCCTGCCGGGAGTGATCACATTGGTCCGGGAACCGGATTTCCTGATCACGGATTATTTTGTCGTGGGAGGCGTGGGAGCGGCGTTCATCAACGCGGGCGTTCTGACGCTGGTCAGCCTTGCCATTACCTATGCTCTGGGGGTGGAGTTTAATGGACATACCATCACCTCCGCCTTTCTGATGTTCGGGTTTTCTTTATTTGGAAAGAATCTGATGAATATCTGGACCATCCTCTTTGGTGTGTTCCTGTATGCAAAATATCATAAGACGCCGCTGGGCCGTTATATTTATGTGGCGTTCTACGGCACCAGCCTGTCGCCGATCATCACCCAGGTGATGCAGATGGGCGATCTGCCGTTCCCGGTGCGCCTGGCGCTGTGCGTGTTCACGGGCATCACCATCGGGTTTGTCCTGCCGCCGCTGAGCACCCACTCCCATTTTGCCCACAAGGGATATTCCCTGTATAATGTAGGATTTGCCGGAGGGATCATCGCGACGGTGGTGGTGTCGCTGCTGCGTTCCTTTGGGCTGTCCACAGAATCCCGGCTGATCTGGTCTACCGGCAACAACGCCCGGTATTTCCTGCTGCTGGCAGTGCTGTTCGGGGGGATGATCTTCTACGGCCTGGCTACGGATACGGAAGGGCTGAAGGATTATGGGAGCATACTGCGGACACCTGGACGGGGCGTAGACTTCTACATGGAGCAGGGCGGAGCGCCGACGCTGATCAATATGGGCATCAACGGCATCACGGCTATGACGATCCTGGTGATCATGGGCGGGGACTTAAACGGCCCGACCATTGGCGGGATCTTTACGATCGTGGGCTTCAGCGCTACGGGTAAGCATTTTCGGAATATCGTACCGGTGATGGGCGGGGTATGGCTGGCCAGTCTGGCAAAGACCTGGTCGATCGCCGATCCCAGTTCGACCTTGGCGCTGCTGTTCTCCACGACCTTGGCGCCGATCGCCGGAGAGTTCGGAGTGATCGCCGGGATCCTGGCCGGATTTCTCCACTCGTCGGTGGCCGTGTACGTGGGCGTGGTGTATGGGGGGATGAACCTCTATAACAACGGCTTTGCCGGAGGCATCGTGGCGATGTTCCTGGTCCCGGTGATCCAGTCGGTATTGGACCGGCGGGCGCGGGCGAGAGGCGGATTGTCGCTGTAGGGATCAGGATCGGATGAGCGGATGCGAAGGCCGGGATGGGACGCAGAGAAAAGTAAAGAGAAAAAGCGGCGGACACTCCGCGCCGGCCAGAGGGGCCGGCAGCGGGAGCGTCCGCCGTGTTTTTTGATCGGAGGGAGCTATGGCGGCTTAATGGCGGCGGTCATAGCACTTTTCCCCAGGGAGCATCTCTGTGATCATCTTCCATACCTCGTCCTGGGGGACGTCTGCCTGGCCGTCCGGCAGGAGGAAGGCCTGCCGGGGGGAGATGAACAGATAGATGCAGTCCTTCACCCGGTAGGCGGCATGAGCGTTCTCCCAGCAGATGCGGTGACGGCTGCCCTTGCCGGCGGCAGGGGTCATGATGATGCCTTCCTGGCAGGCGCTCAGGGTGACGGTGTAGACGTGCTGGGGCACGATCAGCTTCTGCTTTCTGGACTCAGCCTGGATGGAGCTATAGAAGCTGAAAAAATAGGCGGCGGGAAGGAGGATCCCCACTCCGGCCAGCACGCCGCCCAGCAGGGGCGCTCCCTCGATGCGCCCGGTCTGGGTAAAGCAGATCGCGGCAAAGACCAGCATCATGCAGGCAAAGAACAGGGGAGCGCGCCAGCGCTTCTGGCGGATCAGCGTATCGAACACCGCAAAGTCGCGGAAGATCTTTTTATTCACTTTTGTCTTGATCGTAATGGTGTTTCCGTTCATGGAAAGAGCCTCCTTCATGTTTTCCGGGAATCGGCGCATACTAACGCATCATACCGTGATGCACCCATCATATGATGTTGGGGTCAAAAGGTATTTTGACCCCTTTGATACCGGATTGCTCCGCACTACGTGCTCCCGCAATCCGCAAAAACATTCATAATCCGCTCATTTTTCTACGAAAAATGGCTGCCTATTCATGTTTTGCGGGTCCCAAGGTCAAAAATCCTCTTGCAAGCAAGCTTGCATCGGATTTCCGACCTTTTGACCCTTGTATCATCATATCGTAAATACCAAAAATCTACAAGTGGAGAAATTTTATTTGGAAAATTTCCTGATAAAATACTAATATATTAGTTGACCAATAGTAAAAAGTGTGTTATAGTAAAGCTACAAAAGCAGTCTGGCTCTGCAGAATTGCCAGACGGAACGAAGAAACTGTTTCATTTATTTTATTTAAAGGAGGACATGTGATATGAAGATGACATTCCGCTGGTATGGTTCCGACAGTGATTCCATCACCTTAAAGCAGATCCGGCAGATCCCGGGGATGAGCGGCCTGATGGGCGTGCTGGATTACAAGGCGGCAGGCGAGGTATGGACCGAGGAGGAGATCAAGGCGTATGTGGACGAGGTCCATGCGGCTGGCCTGGAGTGCGAAGTGATCGAGAGCGTGAACGTGCACGAGGACATTAAGATGGGCCTGCCCACCCGGGACAAGTACATCGAGAACTATATCACCACCATCCGCAACCTGGCCAAGTACGGCATCAAGGTGATCGTATACAACTTCATGCCGGTATTCGACTGGCTGCGTACCGACCTGGCCCGGGAGATCCCGGAGGACGGCTCCAACAGCCTGTACTTCGATGAGAAGGAATTAGGCGACATGACTCCGGTAGACTTAGTGCGCAACACCATCGACAACTGCAACGGCTTCACCCTGCCGGGCTGGGAGCCGGAGCGTCTGGCAGAGTTAGAGACCACTCTGGAGCACTATAAGAACATCACCCCGGATATGCTGAGAGAGAACTACAAGTATTTCTTAGACGCGATCATCCCGGTATGTGAGGAAGTCGGCATCCGCATGGCCGTACATCCGGATGATCCGGCATGGCCGATCTTCGGTCTGCCCCGGATCTCCCACAGCCAGGAAGACTTTGACAAGATCGTGGCGCTCCACGATTCCCCGGCCAACGCCCTGTGCCTGTGCACCGGTTCCCTGGGCTCCAATCCGGAGAACGATATCCCGAACATCATCCGCCACTTTGGTGAGAAGGACCGCATCGCCTGCCTGCACGTGCGCAACGTGAAGTACCTGGGCCACCGGAAGTTCCGCGAGGCAGCGCACCTGTCCTCCGAGGGCGATCTGGACCTGTTCGAGATCATGAAGGCGATCTACGACACCTGCCCGGATACCTACATCCGTCCGGACCACGGCAGAATGATCTGGGATGAGGTGGGCCGTCCTGGCTACGGCCTGTATGACCGCGCCCTGGGCGCCGTATACTTAAACGGCCTGTGGGAAGCAATCAATAAGATGAGCAAGTAAAGAAAAGAACCGGCGGACGCCGGAGTGGACAGGCACCGGCGTCTTCCCTCCTTACAACAGGAATATCTGACAGAAGATGGATGGGAGGTGGGACTGGATGCAGCTGCTGGAACGACATTCTTATGAAAGCGGGAGAGACTATGCCATGCGGGTGATCCGGGAGAACATCATCCGGATGGATCTGGCTCCGGGAGCCGCGATCAGCGACCGGGAGCTGGCGGCATGGATGAATCTGTCCCGTACTCCGGTCCGGGAAGCGCTTTTAGATCTGGCAAAGGTGAAGATCGTAGAGATCTATCCCCAGAAAGGCAGCGTGGTGGCGCCCATCGATTACAGCTTGGTGGAGGAAGCCCAGTTCATGCGCAGCGTCCTGGAGATCGCGGTGGTGCAGCTGGTCTGCCAGTGCGCCGCGGACAGCCAGATCGCCCAGCTGAAGGAGAACGTGGAGCTGCAGGAATTCTATTTTCAGCACGGATCCACGGAGCGGCTGCTGGAGATGGACGACGAATTCCACAAGCTGCTGTTCCAGATCGCAGGCCGGATGCAGACATATGAGCTGATGAAGAGCCTGACGGTGCATTTTGACCGGGTACGGAGCCTGGAGGTGACGGCGGTCAAGGAGCATCTGTGGATCGGAGACCACCGGAAGATCTATGAGGCGGTGGCCGCCCATGACCCGGAAAGAGCCAAAGCGCTGATGGAGATGCATCTAAACCGCTATAAAGTGGACGAAGCAGTGCTTCGGGAGCAGTATCCCCAGTATTTTCAGTAACTCAAACTTCCCACACCAATAAGGTGTGCTGAACCTTGAAAATTCAATATTTTAGCCAATAAAAAAGGCATAAATGCGACTCTTTTGGTATAATAAAGTTGACCAAAACCATATTACCAAGGAGGATT
>DVLJ01000182.1 GCA_018715565.1 Candidatus Ventrimonas merdavium | reverse complement strand
TGGTGCATCAAGGTATTGTCCTGCTTGTGCCAAGAAGATACGGAGGGAGAAATCAAACGAGAGCAAACGCAGGAGCAGAGAACAGAAAAGGATAGCATGTATGAACTGTCCGCAAAAAATGACCGACTGATGTCGGTCCTTGCCGTAGGCATAGGGCACGCCCATCATGGTCGTCCAGATCAGCATGTACCGCAGAAGCTCTTCCGTGTATTTGCTGGGGCTGTTTAAGATAAAGCGGGTGAATACCTGCCAGAAGCAGGCGGCAACCATAACCGCTACCAGGATCCCCAGGACCGTTTCTAAGATTTTATCAAGTACCTTCATGTCGCTCCCCCTCCTTACTGTGCATATTTCTGGATATCGTCGTACAGCGCCTTGTAGGTCTCGCCTCTGGAACAGTATTCCTCATGGATGGGCTGTACCGCCTCGATAAAGGCTGTCTTGTCGATATCCCGGTATACATGGACGCCGTTAGACTCCGCCTCCTCGATGGCCTCCTCCATCATGCTGTTGTACAGGCTCTTAAAGTTCTCATTGGCCTTCTGGATGGAGGTCACCAAAAGCTCCTTCTGGCCGTCGGTCAGCCGGTTCCAGGTCTTGGTGCTGATGATATAGATATCCGGCGAATACTGGTGCTCCGTGTAGGTGTAGGAGCTTACCAGATCCTGATGGCCGTCTACGGTCAGAGCCAGCTCTGTGTTCTCCGCGCCGTCTACGATGCCCTGCTGCAGGGAGCTATAGGTCTCGCCGCTGGCCATGGGGACCGGGGAGCCGCCCATCCGTTCGATCATATCCATGGATGTGGAGCTCTGCATGGACCGGATCTTCTTTCCTTTCAGGACGGAAGGATCCGTACAGGCCACGTCCTCTTTTAAGTAGAAGTTCCGGGAGCCGTTGGCGTAATAGCCAATGGCGATATAGCCGTCGTCCGCTGTTGATTGAAACAGCTCTTTTACTTTTTCGCTGTTCTCACAGGCCTCGTAATAGTGCTCCTGGCTCTGGAACAGGTAGGGAACGGCGAAGATGGAGTATTCGTCCTTAAACTGACCCAGGGTGTTGGAGCTGACCTTGGCCATATCCAGGACGCCTGCCTGCACCATCTCTACCTCCTCTTTTTCAGTCCCCAGCACGCCGCTGGCGTAGATGGATACGCTCAGCTTCTGCTCCGGATCCTCCGCCGCGAACTGGGAGATCATGGCGATGGAGTCTGCGATCTCCGACCCGGCCGCCTGGTTGTGGGCCAGCCGGATCTCCACCGTATCCCCGGAGGAGGTCCCCGCCACAGACAGGAAGGTAGCCCCCGCGATCAGGATCCCCGCTGCGGAAACTACAATTCCGAGTGTTTTTTTCCAGCTTTTCATGTTTGTAATCCCCTTTCCACCTGCACAGTCTTTTGTATTTATCCGGATTTTTTATAAAAACTGCACATGTTTTCTACAAGTTTCACCAGCATGCTCTGTGATTGTTTACGTTATCCAATGTATCACAGCCAAAAGGGGAATTCTTCTTCTGAATTGACCTATATTTTCATTTTTCAAACTATATTGTACTGAGGGATGGTTGGGAACGTCTGGGCAGATCAGATAGAAAAAAGGCGGCGGACATGATCGCCGCCGCTTTGGAAAGACCTTCGCCGCCCGGGAAGGCGGGCATGAGAAGGCCGGTTGGACCGGAGCCTGTCAGATCAGGGAATAGCCCTTTGCCTTCAAGCATTCCTGTACCTCCCAGATCCCGTCGGTATGGATGACCATGACCGGCTTGCCGGAGTCCCGGTTGAAGGAAAGGTACATGTAGTTGATGCTGATATTGCTCTCGGACATGGAGAGCAGCAGGCGGTTTAGATTGCCCACCTCATCGGCCACTTCCACGCCCAGCACGTTGCTGAGGCGGCACATATAGCCTGCCTGCTCCAGTACCGCATAGGCCCGCTCCGGATCGGAAACGATCATGCGGATAATGCCGAATTCGGCGCTGTCGTTGGTGACGGAGCCCCAGATATTGATGCCGTCATCCGCCAGGATGCCGGTGATCTTCTGTAGGGTCCCCTTGGAATTCTCTCCAAAGATCGATACTTGCTTTAACATCATCAGTCCCTCTTTTCGTTCGGTTTCATCTTTAGGCAGGCTTTGGAGACTGCTAAAAACTGATTCCTATTGTAAGGAAGAAGGAAGGGAAAGTCAAGCGGCAGCAGGCAAAGATCCGGATTTTTTATCGTCAAAAGCCTGCAGGTGTGATATAATGGGCGGTAAAGCGGGAGACCGCCAGAACGTCCAGAGGAGTCAAACACCATGCGCCAGCGGATCAGGCAGATCTGGTTATCCATAACCTTAAAACAAAAATTTGGTCTCTACACCGTGATGGTCCTGCTCATCATGGCGGTGTCGGCCATGTTCAATATCCGGCTGTCGGACTTTTCCCTCAGCAGCTTCAACGGGATCCTGGAGGAGAATTCCCAGTGCTATGCCTTCCAGGAGGCGATGGACCAGGAGGTCTCCGCGTTCGGAGCCTACATCCGGGAGCGGACGGACGAGCTGAAGGAGGAGTTTGTCTTAGCCTGCGTGCGGACGGAGCGGTGCCTGCGCAGCCTGCCCTTCGATTATGAGATGATCGGAGAGGAGCGGTATGCCCGCACCTGGAACATCCAGAACAGCTACGAGTATTACCGGCAGTACCGGGATAGACTGGCGGAGGAGGGGAGCAACAGCCGGGTCGGTTTCATTTCCGAGCTGTATCAGGTCTATGATATGCAGGAGTACCTGCAGGGCTACGCCAGGAACTTAGTGCAGGTGACCCTGACGGCGGGCAATGAGACCTATCAGGAGCAGGTCCCCCTGTTCCAGCGCCTTCCGTCCCTGATCGTCCTGGTCTCCATCGTCCTGATGGGAGCGGCGATCTGGCTGACCAGGGTCTTGTCCTCCTCGGTGATCGCCCCGGTGGTGCGGCTGGCCCACTCAGCCCGGAAGATCGCCCAGAACGATTTTACGGAGGAGGATATCTCCATCCCCAACCGGGATGAGATCGGTGAGCTGGTGACTTCTTATAATAAGATGAAGCACGCCACAGAGGGCTATATCAATACGTTAAAGAAGAACCACGAGATGAGCGAACTGCTCCACAAGGAGGAGCTGGAGCGCATCGAGATGGAGAAGCGGCTGGACTCCGCTCAGCTGGAGCTGTTAAAGAGCCAGATCAACCCCCATTTCCTGTTCAATACCCTGAACATGATCGGGTGCATGGCAAAGCTGGAGGACGCGGAGACCACGGAGCGGATGATCACCAGCTTGAGCAACCTGTTCCGCTATAACCTAAAGACGTCCGAGCAGTTCGTGCTGCTGGAGCAGGAATTGAAGGTGGTGCACGATTACGTGTATATCCAGCAGATGCGGTTCGGCGACCGGATCCGGTACGACAGCGACATCCAGGTAGATCCCCACAAGGTGATCATCCCAGCCTTCACCCTGCAGCCAGTGGTGGAAAATGGGATCCTCCACGGCTTATCCCGGAAGGAGCAGGGCGGACGTCTCCATCTGCGGATCTGGCAGGAGGGGCGGAAGGTGATCATCTCCGTGGCGGATACCGGCGTGGGGATGGACGAGCAGCAGAGAGCCGTCCTGGTGGAAGGACTGACCGAACGGCAGAACAAGAAGGTCGGGATCGGCCTGGGCAATATTTTCAAGCGGATCCATATTTTGTATGAGGGCGGAGATATGCAGGTGTACAGCCGGGCCGGATGCGGGACGGCGGTGCAGATGACGATCCCCCAGGAGGAGGCGGACCATGAGTGATGAGAAGAAATACCGCCTGCTGATCGCGGACGACGAGCGGATCGAGCGGGCTGTGCTTTATAAGACGTTAAAGAACCGGCTGGGGGACCAGTGCGAGATCTACCAGGCGGAAAATGGGAGAGAGGCGCTGGAGCTCTACGACCGATATCAGATCCAGATCGCGGTCCTGGATATCGAGATGCCGGGGATCAACGGCATCGGGGCTGCCGAGCAGATCCGGGAGAAGGATAAGGACTGCTGCATCATCTTCCTCACAGCCTTTGATGAATTTTCCTATGCGAAGAAGGCGATCACCGTGCGGGCGCTGGATTACCTGCTGAAGCCCTGGGATGAGAAGGAGCTGATCCTGGTGCTGGAGGAGGCGATGCGGCTGGCGGGAGAGCGGCAGCAGGAGCGGGAGCGCCGGACGGCCGGGGAGCGCGCCGGGGAAAAGGCGGAGACCGCCCGCGGCGGGGAAGGGAGCGCCCAGGAGGGGCAGAGCCTGGACGGCAGGCGGCCGGGCGGCGCGGGACCGGACAGCGCGGGACCGGGCGGCGCGGGAACGGATCGCATGGCACCAGGCACCACGGGACCGGACGGCGTGCGGCCTGGCGGAGGGAGACCGGACGGCGGAGAGCCGGCAGACGCCGCGGACGCAGGCGAGGGGGGAGACGCCGCCCGCTTGTCCCGGGTGATGGAGCTGATCGCCGATTATATCCGGGAAAACTATACCCACGATCTGTCCATGCAGGAGGTGGCCCATCGGATGAACTATTCCGAGGCGTATTTCTGCAAGCTGTTCAAGCAGTGCTTTGGTCAGAACTTCACCTCCTATCTGACCGAATTCCGGGTGGAGGAGGCGAAAAAGATGCTGGCGCTGCCTACGGTGAACGTCAAGGAGATCGGCCGGTCCGTGGGATACGCGGACGCCAACTACTTCGCCAAGGTGTTCAAACGGATCACCGGCCAGAGCCCCACGGAATACCGGCAGGAGCTGTTCTCCCGGCCCTGAGAGAGGCGAAAAAACGCCTGTTGTTGGATGTGCATAAAGAACGGATATAGAT
>DVLJ01000181.1 GCA_018715565.1 Candidatus Ventrimonas merdavium | reverse complement strand
CGCCACTCTGTATCTTTCAGGGTAGAAAAGAAGGTAACTCTTTATGACAAAAACGGATATAAAAGAATTTAAGCAATTTGTAAAAGAGGTTCAAGCACTCTTATTTAACCATGGCTCTGAAGAAAGATTATGATCAGACAAAATAATAACCACTGGGGATTTTTATATTATGAAGAAGCCAAAGCTAACGATAGAAGAACAAATTGAGGACATGAAAAGTAAGAACATAACCTTCCAGTATGTTTCAGAAAAAGAAGCCGCTGATTTTTTAAGACACAATAACTATTATTTCAAGCTCAAGTCATATGGGAAAAATTATGAGAAATATCGAATCCCTGCAAAAGCCGGTCAATATGTAAATCTTGACTTTTCTTATTTACAGGAACTGTCTACTCTGGATATGCATTTGCGTAAACTGATACTTTCTATGGCTCTTGATATTGAACACGCTTTAAAAACAAAGATTTTGTTTGATTTAAGCAATAATGCTGATGAGGACGGATATTCGATTGTCCAGAAATATCTGGATACAGATTATACAAGCCGGAAAGATTTATATGATAAAATTGGTAATTCTGCCACCAGCGACCTTATCAGGAAACGAAAGGAAGAAGATGACAGCTATGCCATGTGGGAAATTGTCGAGGTATTGTCTTTTTTATCTGTTTAGTATATGTGTATGTCCGGCTCATTAAAAGCAAAGGTATAAAACAAAAGGGCATCAGCGAATTGAATGAACTGTTCACAAATCGAATGTCAAGGCATAAAATATATTTTGAAAAGAACGATACTATCGTGGAAAGCTACCGCTTTGTTACAAAAACCATATCTTACCTTTGCAACAAATATCGAAAATAGATTGATTTTTGGCAGAATGGTGGTATAATATTCATTGACGAACAAAAAACAATGGTTTTTTAGCGGAAACGGTGCCTGCATTGTTTCCGTATTTTTTATTTTAAAGAAATAGTTTCTGACAATGCATGAATTTCTCCAACAAAGTTATAAATGATTTTGAATAGCTGGCATCCAATACTCATTTATGATGAATGTCATATCACACAGGCAGACTGCACCGGATCTCAAACACCGGCTCCGCATAATGGAACCGCTCGGAGAACAATTCCATTTCCACCACGGTCTTCTCATAATCCTGCCGGAACAGTTCCGGAAAGACAGCCGGAGCGTTCCGGATGCCGCTTTCCCGGGATACGCTGCACAAGTAGTCTCCCCCTGGGATGGTGATCAGCTGGGGGAACGCCGCTTCCGGCACATCGGTCTCCCGGATGTCGATGAACAGAAAGGACCGGGTCTCCTGGCCGCTGCAGAGCAGGATCTGTCCGTTATTAAACCCGGCCCGCAGTCCGTGAGCTTCGATGTCCGAGATCATACGGTAGACCGCACGGTGAAAATCCGGCTCAGTCTGGTTCCCCTCATAGGGGATCGTCCAGCAAAGGCGCTCAGGGAATCGATGCCGGACCAGCTCGTGCATCCGGCAGTCTTCTGCATGACGGATCTCCTTCTGCACATATTCCAGGAAAGACAGCCGCTTCTGGATGCGCGCCATCTTCTCATTGGTCATGCGGATGCCTGCTTCGATCAGCCGGGCGTAGTCGATCTGTCCGTCCTGCTCCAGCAGGAAATCAGCAAACTGCTTTAAAGGGATATCCAGGTCCGCACAATACTGGATGGCCTCCACGATCCTCGTCTGCTGGAACGTATAGTAACGGTAGCCGCTCTGCGGATCGATATAGGCAGGGGTCAGGATCCCCAGCTTCTCGTAATAGCGGAGAGACTGGATGTGGACGCCAGTCAGCTTGGACAGCCTGCCGATGGAAAACAGGCGGTTTTTGTCAGTCATAACCATTTCCTCTCTTGACTCTCACATAATATACGACTTTATAATACTATCCGAAAAACGAGAAATCAAGAAAAAGGAGGCAGCTTTATGAACTTATTGAAGGATCGCATCGGAACGTTATATCTGAAGTTTCTGCTCCCCTCTCTGTTTTCGGCTCTGGTCACCACCATCTACAGCTTTGTGGACACCATTGCCATCGGACAGGGCGTGGGAGCGGACGGGGCGGCGGCCTGCGCGATCATCTACCCGATCCTGGGCGTTGCCTCCCTGTTCGGCTTTCTGTGCGGCATCGGCGGGTCTGTCCGTTACGGAAAGGCGCTGGGGGAGGGAAAGCCGGAAAAAGCCAACGCCTACTATACTGCTTCCCTCCTGCTGGTGCTGGCGCTGACCGCCCTGGTGTGGCCGGCGACGGCCCTTTGGCGGACCCAGATCTTTACTCTTTTTGGCGCTAACGACCGGCTGATGCCCCTTGTGCTGGAATATGGGGACTGGATCATCTGGACCTTCCCGGCCTTTATCCTTTCCGCCTATCTCACCTGCATGGTGCGCTGCGACGGCGCTCCCAATGTGGTCATGGGCGCGGTCATTGCCGGCGGGGTATTCAACGTCTTCGGCGACTGGTTCCTGGTATTCCCCATGGGGATGGGCATGACCGGCGCCGCCATCGCAACGGCCGGCGGTACGGTCATCCAGCTGCTGGTGCTCTGGGGCTTTTTGTTCACCAGGCACAGCCGCCTGAGGCTGGTAAAGCCCTGGGAGCTTTCCAAGGCCATTTTCAAGGCTGTGACCGCAGGCTTCAGCGCCTCAGTCCTGGAATTTGCCTTTATCGTCCTGACCTGCATCCTGAACAACCAGATCATGCGCTACGGCGGTGAGGTCGCCCTATCCGTGTTCGGCGTGGTCTTAAGCTGCTCCGGCATGTTCCAGCACATCTACACCGGCGTGGGACAAGCGGTCCAGCCGATCGCCGTGACCAATTATGGGGCGGGACAGCTCCGGCGCATCATTTCCCTGCGGCGCGTTTCCCAGTGGACCGTCGCAGCCATGGGGATCCTGTTCATGCTGACCGGCGTCCTGTTCCCCACCCAGATCATCCGGTTTTTTGTGGACGCTACGCCGGAGGTGCTGGAGGCTGCCCCTGGGATCATGCGGATCTACTTCCTGTCCTTTTTGTTCATGGGCGTGAACATCTGGGCCGTCTTCTATTTCCAGTCCATCATGCAGACGACCATTTCCACGGTCCTGACAGTGCTGAGGGGCGTCGTCATCAGCGCCCTGCTCCTTTATCTGCTGCCCCTCTGGATGGGCATCAACGGCGTGTGGTGGGCCATGGTCCTTACGGAAGCCCTTGTAACCGGGATCACTCTGGTCTGCATCGGATATACCAGCCGCATCCTGCGGCAGAAAATGGCAAAGATGCCGATCCAGTGATCTGCGCCTGCAGAACATGCAGCTGTCAGACACCGGCGCACAGCAGGGAAAGCCCCTGGCAGGACGCTCATCCTCGTCCCGCCAGGGGCTTTCCTTACCGGGTTCTCTCCCGTTTTCCCTTATTTTTCACAATGGCAGTGTCCGCCGCAGTGCTTGCAGTCGCATCCGCACTGGATGGACTTTCCGGCCTTCACATCCCGGACCATATTCCGGATGATCAGGGCGACCACGCCAGCTAATACTGCCAGTACGCCTATGGTTCCCATAACCTTCCTCCTTCCGCCCGGGATATCCGGGAACATTTATCTGACACTTGCCAGGCGCTTTCCATCCACCCGCAGGGTCGTCGCCTCTTTATAAGGCCGGAACAGCAGATAGATCAATCCGATCACCAGCACCACAGCCACGATCGCGCCGATGCCGAATCCGCCTCCCGTGAAGGCTACGCCCAACTGGTATACGCAGAGGGAAACCACATAGGCCAGCAGACACTGATAGCCGATAGCGAACAGGAACCATCTGGTGTTGTTCATCTCCCGCTTGATCGCGCCCATAGCCGCGAAGCAGGGAGCGCACAGCAGGTTGAACACCAGGAAGGAGTATGCGGCAATGGCGGACATGCTCCCGGCCAGCTGGCCCCAGAATTCCACACCGTCCTCAGCAACCTCGGCAAAGCCGAACAGGATGCCCAGGGTACCAACTACGTTCTCCTTTGCGATCAGACCGGTCACTGCCGCTACGGACATCTTCCAGTCTCCCCAGCCAAGGGGTGCGAACAGCGGTGCGATCACCGAACCGATAGAGGCCAGGATACTGCTGTCTAACTGTTCTGCCTCCAGCATGCCGAAGGAGCCGTCCACCCAGCCAAAGCTCATGAAGAACCACAGCACGATGGTGGATAACAGGATGATGGTGCCGGCCTTCTTGATGAAGGACCAGCCCCGCTCCCACATGCTCCGCAGGACGCTTCCTACCGTCGGCATGTGATAAGCCGGAAGCTCCATCACGAAGGGAGCCGGATCGCCGGCGAACATTTTTGTCTTCTTTAAGATAATACCGGAGCAGATGATCGCCGCAATGCCTACAAAGTAAGCGCTGGGGGCCACCCAGGAGGCTCCGTCAAACAGGGCGCCTGCGATCAGGGCGATGATCGGCAGCTTTGCGCCGCAGGGGATAAAGGTAGTCGTCATGATCGTCATCTTGCGGTCCCGGTCATTCTCAATGGTACGGGACGCCATAACCCCAGGAACGCCGCATCCGGTCCCGATCAGCATCGGGATAAAGGACTTTCCGGACAGGCCGAATTTGCGGAAGATCCGGTCCATGATGAACGCCACCCGGGCCATATAGCCGCAAGCCTCCAAAAAGGCCAGGAAAATGAACAGCACCAGCATCTGAGGCACAAAGCCCAGCACCGCGCCTACGCCGGCTACGATCCCGTCTAAGATCAGGCCCTGCAGCCAGTCCGCACAGTTGACCGCCACTAAGAAGCTCTCTACCGCCGGCGGGATGATCTCGCCGAACAGCACGTCATTGGTCCAGCCCGTCACATAGTCGCCCACCGTAGATACGGAAACATAATATACCAGCCACATCACCGCCGCAAAGATCGGCAGGGCAAGGATCCGGTTGGTCACGATCTGGTCGATCTTATCGGACACCGTCATGCCGCCTGTCCGCGCCTTGGTCACGCACTCTCCGATGATGGAGGATATGTACACATACCGCTCGTTGGTGATGATGCTCTCCGTATCGTCGTCAAAGGCATCCTCCAGCTGTTTGATCTCATCGGAAACGTCCAGGGAGGTCTGCATCTGGGCCTGGATCTTGTCGTCCTTCTCCAGCAGCTTGATGGCGAAGAACCGCTTCTGCTCCTCCGGGACCATCCCGCTCAGCCGGTCTTCCACCGTATCGATCACCTGCTCCACGTCTTTGGAAAATTCATGGACCGGAACCGTCCGGCTGCCCGCTCTGGCCAGCGCCACCGCCTTATCCGCGGCTTCTTTGATACCGGTTCCCTTTAATGCAGAGATCTCCACCACCTCGCAGCCTAACTTCTTGCTCAGCTTGCTCACATGGATCTGATCCCCGTTCTTTTTTACGATGTCCATCATGTTGACAGCCATCACCACAGGGATCCCCAGCTCCATGATCTGGGTGGACAGATACAGGTTCCGCTCGATGTTGGTCCCGTCTACGATATTGATGATCGCGTCCGGACGCTCCCCGATCAGATAATTTCTGGCTACTACTTCCTCCAGTGTGTACGGAGACAGGGAGTAGATCCCTGGAAGGTCCATGATCGATACGTCCTTATAGCCCTTTAATTTTCCTTCTTTCTTTTCTACGGTAACTCCCGGCCAGTTCCCTACGAACTGATTGGAGCCGGTGAGCGCGTTGAACAGGGTCGTCTTCCCGCTGTTGGGGTTCCCTGCAAGTGCGATCTTGATTGCCATGTTCATTCTCCTTTACCCTAACCGTTTCCCTTATCAAAAACGTTAGTATGCTCTAACTAAGATGTAATAAAAATGCAAGGCAGTTAATCTACCTGGATCATCTCGGCGTCTGCCTTCCGCAGGGAAAGCTCATAGCCGCGCACGGTCACTTCCACCGGATCGCCCAGAGGAGCAACTTTTCTTACGAAAATGGACACGCCTTTCGTAATGCCCATATCCATGATCCTTCTCTTAACCGGACCCTCTCCGGTCAGTCTGGTCACCGTAACGGTCTTACCGCAGGCAACGTCCCTTAATGTCTTCATGTCCTTTTTCCCCTTCTTTCTTCCCCAAGCCAGGGGAGATGTTACTGAACCATGATCTTTCCGGCCATGTCCTGTCCAATGGCAACTCTGGAATCCTTTACGTTGACGATCAGGTTCCCGCTGCTCTTCGACACGACTGTCACCTGTCCGCCGGCCACAAATCCCAGATTTTCCAAAAACTGCCGGGTCTCTGCTTTTCCGCCTACGCGCTGGATCACATTTACCGTTCCGATATCGGCCATCAATAACGGCATCATCCCATCTCCTTTCTGTACTTGAGAAGCATTTTCATTTTCAAGGTTAGTGTATTCTAATTACTAGGAAATGTCAATGGGATTATTGATAATGTTTCTCAACAACAAAAATTATCAGGAGACCAGGGAAGCGCCCAACGCTTTGCATTCCTCCAAAGCCGCATCATCCGGCGCTTCATTGCAGATCACCGGGTCTACAGCCAGGTCCGCACCCGCTTCCAGGCAGGCGTCCTGCCAATCCCGCATCCACTGGCCGTCTCCCCAGCCGTAGGAACCGAACAGGCCGATCTTTTTGCCGCCCAGGACCGACTTGCAGCTCTCAAACATGGGATCAAACTCGCTCTCCTCCAGCACCTCCGCACCCATAGCCGGACAGCCGAAGGCCACCGCGTCATACTGGTCCATCATGGATGCGTCAAACTCTGCGCTGGTCAGCAAAGTCACCTCCGCCCCCTTTCCCTTCGCTCCCTCCGCAACGGCTCCCGCCATTGCCTCGGTATTGCCGGTCCCGCTCCAATACACAACTGCGATCTTACTCATTTCTGAAATCCTCCTGTTTTTATAGATTTTATAGATATTTATAGGTCAGGCGGCCTTCCGGCCGCCGAACGCACAGATTTTCTGCACACGTTCCTGTGCAATTTCCTACACAATTTGCTGCGTACTTTTCTACACAATTTACTGCGCAGCCGATGTCGCACGGCTGCAGCCAGCTACGTAGCTGCCGCCAGTTATGAAGTTGCCGTCAGTTATGAAGTTGCCGTCAGTTACGCGGCCACCGTCAGCTGGCTCACGCTGCGCCCCTGCTTCCACAGCCGCTCGTACACATCCCGGCACCGGTTATACCGCTCAAACATCCGGGCGGTCTCCCCCGCGTTGGTGTAGACCTTCCAGTAGCCGGTCAGGGCGTAATTCCGGCCCGCATTGACGATAAAGCCTACCACATCGCCCAACGGATAGCCAAGGAACAGGCCGATCTCGTGGGGGAAGCCATCCTCGCTCTGCAGCTTCCTGCGCAGGCGGTCTAAGGCCGCGGCCGGCTCCGCCTTTTCATAGCCGCACTGCTTTAAGAATTCAGCGGTCCCCGGCTTCTGCATATCCTCCTCCAGCCGGGAAAAGCGGCACACATACACCAGGGCCCGGCCTTCCTTTTTCCTCAGCACCTGCAGAAAGATCCCTTTCCCGCGCATCTGCCGGTTCCAATCCGTCACCTCCCGCTCCAGTTCCGCCTCGTCTCCATAAGCGCAGGTAAACAGATTGGCCGTCTTGATGGAGGCCAACGTTGGCGAGCAATGTTCGATCAGATGTTTTTCCAGCATGGTCGTTCCTTCCTTTCCTGATTCCGTTCCTGGATTCCTGCCAGGCTTCTGTCTCAACCCTGTTATCAACCTTTAGTGTCTCCTGCCCAGCGTTCTCTATCAGCGGTATATGTGGGAGATTTCTGGCTGTTCCGGCTGCTTCGGACAAAAGTTCCTTTTTCTTCTCGTTTTATTAGTTAGTGTTGACTAATCTTTAGTTAGTATAATCTAACTCATAACAAAAGTCAACCACGGGCGAACCCGTGGTATCGAGAATGTTTTTCAATTTGATCCTGGGATCCTCGTTTTCTCCTGCTCTCCCTGCAGCAGCTCCTGCATGCTCTTTAGGCTGATCCCCAGCGTGGCGGTATTGTGGAACAGGGCCGAGGTCGTGGGCTGGATCAGGCCCAGCACGCCCAGGACGATCAGACCGGCGTTGACGCCCACGATGGACCGGTAATTCCCATGGATCCGCTCCATCAGCCGGTTGGAAAGCCGCTTCAGGGTGATCAGGCTGTACAGATCGTCGGCTCCGATGGTCACATCCGCGATCTCCCGGGCTAGCTCCGCTCCGTCGCTGATGGCAATGCCCACATCCGAGGCAGAAAGGGCCGGGGAATCGTTGATGCCGTCTCCGATCATGATCACCTTCCTCCCCGCCGCCTTTTCCTGCTCTACGAAGCGGGCCTTATCCTCAGGAAGCACCTCCGAATAATATTCGTCCACCCCGGCCCTGGCCGCGATAGCCCGGGCGGTCCGCTCGCTGTCGCCGGTCATCATGACCACCTTCCGGATGCCCTCTTCCTTCAGCCGCCGGATTACTTCCGCAGCCTCCTCCCGCAGGGGATCCTGGATGCAGATCACCGCCGCCAGCTCGCCCTCGATCGCCAAATAGAGGTGGGAATACTCCTGAGGCAGTTCCTCAAAGCGGCTGCGGAGCCCTTCCCGGATCCGGCACTGTTCGTCCTCGAATACAAAGTGGTAGCTTCCGATCACCGCCCGTTTACCCTCGACCGTGGTAGAAATGCCGTGGGCTACCAGATACTCCACCTTAGAGTGCATTTCCTCATGGACCAGATTTTTCCGCTTGGCGGCGTCCACCACGGCCTTAGCCATGGAGTGGGGGAAATCCTCCTCCAGGCAGGCAGCGATGCGCAGCAGCTCGTCCCCGCTCCGCTCCTCCTGGAAGGAGATCACATCCACCACCGTCGGCTCTGCCCTGGTCAGGGTCCCGGTCTTGTCAAAGACGATGGTCTCGGCCTCTGCCATGGCCTCCAGATATTTGCCGCCCTTTACCGTGATCTGATAGGCGCTGGCCTCCCGGATGGCGGAAAGCACGGCAATTGGCATGGCCAGCTTTAAGGCGCAGGAGAAATCCACCATCAGCACCGACAGGGCCTTTGTGGCGTTCCGGGTGACCAGATAGGTCAGGACCGTTCCCGCCAGGGTGTAGGGCACCAGCTGGTCGGCCAGATGCTCTGCCTTCCCTTCCAGAGCGGATTTCAGCTTCTCCGATTCCTCGATCATGGATACGATCTTCTCGAACTTGGTGGAGCCGTTGGCTTCCTTTACCTGAAGGGTCAGCTCCCCTTCCTCCAGCACCGTACCCGCATAAACGCTGGCTCCCTCCGCTTTCCGCACCGGCACAGATTCCCCGGTCAGGGACGCCTGGTTCACCATGGCTTCCCCAGAGGCCACGACGCCGTCAAAGGGGATCACGTTCCCTACGTGGACCCGCACCCGGTCGCCTGCTTTCACCGCAGATACCGGGACCAGCACCTCCTGTTCTCCGGCGCACAGCCATACCTTGCTCACATGGAGGGACATGCTGCGGGCCAGATCATCCACCGACTTTTTATGGGTCCACTCCTCCAGGATCTCTCCGATCCCCAGCAGGAACATGATAGAACCTGCAGTGTCCATATCCCCCCGCACCAGGGACACGCCGATGGCGGTGGCGTCCAGTACCGGCACCTCGATCTTCCCCCTAGCAAGGGTCCGGATCCCCGCCCAGAGATAGCGGACAGAACGGATCAGGGTCAGTCCGGCACGGACAGGATACGGCAGCAGCAGCTGGTTCCCCATCCTAAGGACGATCCTGGTGACCAGCTTGTCCTGATACTCCCGGTTCAGGGCCCTGCCGGACTCCTGGAAGAACGCCTCCGGTACGGAAGCCGTTTCATAGGAGAAAGCGGCGATCTGTTCCAGGAGCTTTCTCCGGCTTCCCTGGTAGCAGACCGTTACCGACTGGATCCGCTCCTGCACCTTCACCGACGTTACCCCGGGAAGCATGCTGACCGCGTACTGCAGCCGGTCTGCCTGCTGCTCCGTCATCGTTCTCTGGATCACCCGGAGCCGGATCCGCCCCGGGATCTCATGTTGGATCTGATATCTCATGGTTGTTTTCCTCGCGATCTCCCGAAAATTGGGAAAAGAGCCTGCGCCAGGCAGACTCTTTCTCCCTCTTTGGTCGTTCTTGTCCGTTCTGTTATGCTTCCGGCTCACAGCCTGCATCCGGCTGACCGCCTGTCTTCGCCTCGCAGCCTTCTTCCGGCTCCTCGCCCTGGACCTCCCACTGAGCGGCCCGCTCCTCGTTGATCTGCTGGGCCTCTGCGTAAATGTCCTCCGCATTGGCCTGGATGGCTGCCGCCGTCTTCATCACGCACTCTTTCCCCCGCAGCACCGCCGCGGTGCAGTTGGTGTATACCTTTTTCGCGTCAGAGCTGGATAAGATCTTGATGCCGGCGGTGCCGAACAGCACGCCTGCCGCAAAGATCCCCGTCTTCTTCATATCGATGCATTCCAAACATTTTAACATGGATGTGCCTCCTATCTGTGCTTATAACCGGTATAGAGCGTCATGAACAGACAAAAGATCATTGCCCATGCCCAAAATCGATGCTGCTTCATAGATCCACCTCCCGGCTTTTGTAATACCTCTCATTTTAGACCTGTTTCCCAGGATTTTCCAGCAGTTTCCCCTTAATGAAAAACTTTGTCATTATCCGCCGGTTTCTTCTGAATCTCCGTCCCCAGGCTCACACAGCGGACATTCTGATCCGCGGCATACCCGCAGGCGGACAGCCCTCGCTTCACCACCTGATGCCACTGCTCTCCGGAAAGAGCGATCTCCGTGTGATCCTCCAGCTCGATGGTGCAGGCCGGGCATCCCTCCTGCTCGTTTTCCCGGCTGATGGTATACATGTTGTTGCGGGAAATGGCTCCGATCTCCTCTAGGATCTTCACCATGCGGTATACGGTCGCCATCCCGATGCTGCCGTCCTCCTGGACCGCCTGATAGTAGATCTCCTTGCAGCAGGAATATTCATTCTCCATAATCAGATCGATCAGCCGCTTCCGCTGCCGGGTGATCCGGCATCCCCGCTCCTTCAGCGTCTGGATGATCCGTTCCTTCTGCATCCGGCTGCGCTGATAGATTTCCGTATCTCCATACTTTCCGGCTTCCTGCTTCATGGGCTCCCTTTCTTTTCGCTCTCGTTCTATTTTTATATTGAAAACGATTCTCACTAAAGGTTAGTATATTTTAACCAGAAGCCGGTGTCAATGTTCTTATTGAGAAACTTTCTCATTTCCGCAAATATTATATAAATACGTGTGACATGCCTTTACTCTTTCACAAGTTCTGCTGCGCGCATTAAGGCCTCGTCAATATTTTTGCAGAAATTCTCGCTTCCGATGCGGTCGGCAAATCCAGCCTTCCTCATCATAGCCAGCGGCTGCTCCTGTACGTGGGACAAAAGGAGCGTGATCTTTCTCTTACGGCACCGCGCCTCAAATCCCTCCAGATATTTAAGCGCCGTGATATCGATGGCGGAAACACTGCGCATCCGCAGGATCACCACTTTTGTCCCGGCAACCGCATTGATCTTCATAAACTCTCCCGCGCTGGCGAAAAACATAGGGCCCTCCAGCTCATAGACCAGCGTGCGCTTCGGCACCAGGCGGACATTCAGCCGGTCCGGGTCATTTGCCAGCTGTTCTTCCGTGTAGTAGTCCCAGCTGCGCACGAAGGTCACCTCCGACATCCTGGACATGAACAGAAACGCGGCGGCCACCATTCCCACCTCCACGGCAAACAGAAGATCCACCAGGACTCCCGCGAATGTGGTGGCAAGGAGCACTGCAAGATCGGATTTCGGAGCATTCTTCGCCATATAGACGAATTCAGGGAGATTGCTCATACTGAAGGCGACCTGGATCAGCACCGCCGACAGCGCTGCCATAGGGATATAGGACGCCAGGGGCAGCAGGCAAAGCAGGATGACCAGGACCACAACGCTGTGGAACATGCCGGCCACCGGCGTACGTCCGCCGTTTTTCACGTTGTTGGACGCTCTCGCCACCGCGCCCGCCACCGGAATGGCGCCGAAGATACCGCAGAAGATATTGGCGATCCCCTGAGCCACCAGCTCCTGATTTGAATCATGCTGCTGCCCCGTCATCCCATCGGTGACAACACAGGCGAGCAGGGACACAATGGCGATCAAAACTGCCAGCGTAAAGGATTCCGGGACCAGCCCGGCCACCATATCGTAATCGATCTCCGGCAGTTTCGGGACCGGGACATGGGATGGCAGTTCCCCATAGACGCTCCCGATCGTCGCGACGGGCAGTTTTAACGCGGCTGCCACCCCAGTGGAAACCAGAATGGCCGCAAGGGACGGCGGGATCTTCCCGCTGATCCTTGGTATCAGCAGAAGGACCGCCAGCGCAAGAAGTCCCACGGCCAGCGTCGGAAGATGCACCGTCCCCAGCGCCGCTCCGCTGGCCATAAGCTTATCTACGGTCCGGACGGGAAGCTCCCCCATCCGGAGGCCAAGAAATCCCTTGATCTGGCCCGCAAAGATGCCCATGCCGATGGCGGCCGTGAAGCCCAGCGTTATGGTCCGGGGAATGAACTTGAGCAGATATCCGGCCTTCAGCACACCAAACAAAACAAGGAAGATCCCGGCCAGTATGGACGCCACGGCAAGCCCTGCGGCTCCCTCCCGCGCCACGATGGAACTGACGGTCATGACCGTCGCCGCCGTTGCCCCTCCGATATTTACCATGCTCCCGCCCAACAGAGAGACGAGAAAGCCGCCCACGATGGCCGAGTAGAGCCCCGTCACAGGACTCATCCCCGACGCGATGGCCAGCGCAAAGGACAGCGGAAAGGCAATGACCGCCACTATGGCTCCCGCCTTCATATCGCGCAGGAACTGGCGGCGGGGATAGTATTTTAGGGATGTGGTGATCTTAGGATTCCATTTGAACATATTCGTGATTTCCTTCGCTTTTTATAGAATATTGTGATTTTGCAAAATACCCTTTTTCTTTTGGCAGCAAAAACCTGCACGATCCCATAGGATCCATTCCTATGGATCATCAAATATATCATATCTAGATAAACGATATCATATATTTTTATATCTATCAATCTTTTTGCTTTTCATTCCGCCATAAAGTGCTGATATTTTTGACGGAGGATCCCGATTTTCCCGTCAGCGGATCCAAGGATCCATAGGAAAAGGAGTGGGCTTTCGCGCACACGCGCACCGCGATTTTGTTTCATAGGACGCACCTATAAAATAAAAAAGAAACCGGGATCTGGTCTCCCGATTTCTGTATCGCTTTATACTGGATCCTGCCCATCCTCATCTGACGGATCTATGGGATCCCTTTTCTCTGCCAGCTCCCGCCGCAGCTCCTCCAGATACTTTCGCTCCTTATCCGTCAGATTCGCTTCTGCCAAAAGATCCGGCCTCCGTTCCAGCGTCCGGCGGATGGACTGCTGGCGGCGCCAGGTCTCGATATTCTTATGATGGCCGGAAAGAAGTACCTCCGGCACCTGCATCCCCTCATAGACCTCCGGCCGGGTATACTGGGGATACTCCAGAAGGTTGTCGTGGAAGGACTCGATCTCCGCGGAAGCGTCATTGTTCAGCACCCCCGGCACCAGCCGGGAAATGCAGTCGATCATCACCATGGCCGGCAGCTCGCCGCCGGTGAGCACATAGTCTCCGATGGAGAGATAGTCCGTGACGATCCGCTCCAAAGCCCGCTCATCGATCCCCTCATAATGGCCGCAGAGGAACACCAGGTCCTCCTCCTGGGCCAGCTCCTGGGCGATCTTCTGGTTGAACACCTTGCCCTGGGGGGTCATGTAGAGCACCCGGGGCCGCTTCCCCAGCCGCCCGCAGAGGGCTTCATAGGCATCGCACACCGGGGCCGCCTGCATCACCATCCCGGCTCCGCCGCCGTAGGGCGCGTCGTCCACGTGGCCGTGCTTTTCCTTGGTATAGTCCCGGATGTTCACCGTCTCGATGGATAGCAGCCCCTTGGCCGCCGCCCGGCCGATAATGCTGGTGTTCAGCCCGTCGGACACCATCTCCGGGAACAAGGTCAGAATATGATAGTTCATCCGTCCCCTCCTACAGATCCAGAAGGCCGTCCAGGATGTGCACCTTCATGACCTGGGCGTCCAGATCCACATCCAGGATACAGGACTTGATCGCCGGGAAGAGATATTCCTTCCCATGGGCATCCTCGATCACATACACATCGTTGGCCCCCGTCTGGAGCACGTCCTTCACCGTTCCGAAGGGCTCGCCCTCATCCGTCACCACGTTTAATCCGATCAGGTCCACGATAAAATTCTCATCCGGCCCCAGCTTCACCGCCTGGTCCCGGCGGATCAGAAGATCGCAGCCCTTGTATTTTTCAATGTCGTTGATATTGTTAAATTCCTTGAACTTTAAAATGACCATGTTCTTGAAGAACTTGACGCTTTCGATCGTCAGCGTCTCCTGCTCTCCCCGGCCTTTGTCCAGAATCACGGTTTTCAATTTTTTAAAGCGGTTCGCGTCGTCGGTGGTGGGATATACCTTCACCTCGCCCCGCACCCCGTGGGTGGAGGAGATGACGCCGACCCGTAAGGTTTCTTCCATAGGATCTGTCCTCATGCTCTTTCCCGCGCCGTCCATCGCGCGCCCTTTTCCATAACAGCCAAACCTGTGTTTCCCATATAACAAAAAACCG
>DVLJ01000180.1 GCA_018715565.1 Candidatus Ventrimonas merdavium | reverse complement strand
GCGGCCACGTCGTTCAAGGAAAGCCGGTCCTCGATGTGGCTGTCAATGTATTTCTGCACATTGGAGACCACGTGGTCCTTGTAGGTTTTCCGCCGGTTCTTCAATACGTCGCAGAGCCCGTCCCGCAGGGTGTTCAGCCACTGGATGACCTCCATGACGCTCTTCATCTTGTAGATCGCCCGGTAGCCGTCGGGATAGGCGGAAAAGACCTCCTGCAGGGTGTCCTCCCCATTGGGCAGGAGGGAGAGCGCCAGATAGAGGATGTTGCAGGCGGCGTCTACCGCCTGGAGGTAGCGCTGGGGGTTCATGGCGAACAGCTCCGTGATCTCCGTCAGCGTGTGGTACAGCACGTCCGTGTCAAATTCTTCCAGGCCCCGGGTCAGATCGCTCTTGAACATGGTGATGTTGAAGGAGTTCTTAAACGTCTCCTCGGTCACCCGGGAGAAGGGGATCACCGGATTGCCCCGGTCCGCCAGGTTAAACGCCTGCCGGGCTTCCTGGTAGGAGGCGCTGATCTTAAGGGGGTCGTCCACGGCGCTCCCCGTGCCCATGGTCAGCCATACGTTAAAATAGTTGTGGACCATGGCGCAGGCGTTGGAGGTGGCTTCCCGGATCGCCCCCATATCCGCCGTCTCCATGGACGGGAAATGGTAGATGACCGCAAAGTGGAGCTTGTCCAGGGAGATGACATGGCAGGGCACGTGCTTTCCGGAGATCTCCCGGAACATCTGCAGGCTGCTGGAATAGAGCTTCATCTGCCGCCCTGTGTCCATCTGCCCGGCTAAGTCGCTGTGGATCTCCCCGTGGGTCGCGATGTAGCAGCAGTCGGAAAAGTCCAGCTTCAGATCCCGGGCCTGGATCAGGAACTGCTCCCGGCTCTCGAACAGGTTGTGCAGCAGGCGCATGAAGAACTTGTCGCTGTAGCTCTGGAGCAGGGGCCGGCCTGCGGACTGGCGGTAGGCCGCGCTGTCCTTTAGCTCCGCCAGGCGGGTGATCGCCCGTTCCACCGCCGCCTTCAAGCTCTCCGGGTCCAGCTCCAGCTTGATCAGGTAATCCACCACCTGATAGGAGAGGGCGCGGCGCACCAGCTGGAATTCCTCGTAGCTGGTCAGGATCAGGAACAGGGGGATGGAGCCGAATTCCTCCTGGCAGGTCTTGGCTAAGTCCAGTCCGTTCATGATCGGCATCTTGATATCCGTGATCACGATCTCCGGCGAGTACTCCCGGATCATCTCCAGAGCCACCTGGCCGTTCATGGCCGTGCCGCAGATCTCAATGCCCAGGGCGTTCCAGTCCAGCATGGATTTGATGCCGATCTGCACCAGCGGTTCGTCGTCTACGATCAAAAGTTTCATCATCTCAGTAAATCCCTTTCTGACAGTATATATGGAAGCGTGATCGTCATGGTGGTAAAGACACCGGGCTTGCTGTCAATGGTGATGCCGCAGTCTTCTCCGAAATCATATTGGATCCGTTTGTTCACGTTGTTGATGCCTACGTGCCGGAAGAAGTCCGCCGCCGGCGGCGCGTCCCCGGAGAGGACCTGACGGATCGTGTCCTCTGTCATGCCGATCCCATTGTCCGTGACAGAGATGCGGAGCAGCGGTTTTGCCTGTCCGCCGTCCGTCCAGGCGCGGATGACGATCTTACCGGCGCAGCCCTTGGGCTCGATCCCGTGGAACAGAGCATTTTCCACAATGGGCTGCAGGGTAAAGCGGTGGAGCAGACAGCGGTAGAGGGCGTCGTCCTCGATCTGATATTCGATGGAGATGCTCCCGCCGTACCGGTATTGCTGGATCAGGAAATAGTCGTTGACCAGATCCAGCTCCTCCTTAAGGGGGATGAGGGCCGCCGTCCCTTTGGATACGTTCTTCATCAGGCGGGCCAGGGCCGTGGTCATCTCCCCGATGCCGGACGCCCCCTGGATGGTAGCCATCCACTTGATGGAATTTAACGTATTATAAAGGAAATGGGGGTTGATCTGGCTTTGGAGGATCTGGTATTCTAAGTCCTTTTTCTGCTTTTCATCCTCCACCTTTTTGTTCATCAGGGTGACCACATCCTCGGACATCCGGTTGATCCCGGTGCCGATGGCGCCGAACTCGTCCGGCCATTCGATGGACGGATCCCTGGAAAAGTCTCCCTGGGCGATGGCGTGGATCCGGTCCTGCAGCTTCCGGACCGGCCGGTTGATGATCCGGTTCAGAAGGAAGTAGGAGAACAGCCCGCCGATCAGGATGAAGACCACGATGCCGGCGATGATCTGGTTGTAAACGTTCCGCTGGGTTAAGTAGGCCCGGTCAGACAGGATCTGAGTGATGGTCCAGCCCTGGTTCCCCAAAGGACAGGTCACCAGATAGCGGGAGCTGCGGTCCGGCAGCTCCACCAGCTGCGCCGATGTCTGGTCATGGAACGTTTCCTTGCTCAAGTCCTTCACCGGCGTGCAGACAAGCTCTGTTTCCCGGAAGCTGCCGTCCTCGTAGAGATAGGTATGGTCTCCGATGGTGATGTACAGGCTGGAATCCGATTCCAAGGGAAAGGCGTTCATATTGTCGGAGATCACCCGGTCAGAAACGGCCAGATACACCCAGCCCAGCCGGTCCGTGTTGTACTGGCTGTAGATGGGGCGGGCGATGGGCAGGTACAGCTCGCCCGGATCATCCCGGAGGGGATCCGTATGCAGGCCGTTCCAGATCGGCACAGGCGCGTTTAACAGCGTCTGGAAAACCGGATCCTCGAAGAGGACTTCCGCCGCGTGGGACGTATTGGTCGCCGACGTATCGGAGATTTGGAGATAGAGCTTCCGGTTTTCCGTAGAGATCAGGACCCGGGGGACATAGTTATCGGAAGAAGGGGTGTTGTTGTATTCTTCCTTCAGCCGGTCGTAGCTGTTCAGGGCGATGGACCGCATGGCGTTGTCCTGGGAGGAGATGGCAGGCATCCGGTCCTTAGACCGGAACGCATTGAGGAACTGATGGATCTCCGTATTGACGCAGCACCAGTCGGCAAAGGAGAGAAAGCCGTCCATATCGGCGGCTACATTATTGGAAATGACCTGCAGGTTGAACTCCGCGGACTGGATCTCTGCCTTTCGCAAAAAAGATTGGAATATGGTATAACAGATGGACACGGTCACCGCGGCGATCCCCAGAGTGATGGCGGCGGTGCTTAAGATGATCCGGGTCCGGATGCTGCGGGGCATCAGACGCTTTAGCATAGGACAGACTCCTTTCATTATCTCTTTCATTCTATTATTGAAGGAAACGATTGTCAAATGAATACAATGTGAAAATTTGCATGGGTCATGATAAAAAAGTACATCTTTTTTCCAAAATGTTCCATTTTTCAAAAAACAGATTGGTAAATTTTGAATCTTTTTTGGGGAAAAGTCTATTCAGAACCGGGGGCCGTTCCCCTATAATAGAGATATCTTAAGCAGGCCGCGGATGCGGCTGCAGGAAATAAGGAATCAGGAGGAAACAAGTTATGAAAAAACGTATCGTAAGCCTTACTCTGGTTGCGGCAATGGCAGGAAGCCTGGCAGCCTGCGGTGGGAACACGACTGCCGAGACCACGGCGGCTCCGGCAGCGGATGCCGGAACGACCGCGGAGGCAGCTGCCGAGGGAACGGAAGAGGCGGCTCCGGCAGACGGTCAGACCGTACTGAAATGGGCGATGTGGGACAAGGATCTGACGGTATACTATCAGCCGCTCATCGACGCCTATGAGGCTGCACATCCCGAGGTGAAGATCGAGCTGGTGGATTTAGGAAGCTCCGATTACCAGACCGTTCTGGCTACCCAGCTGACCGGTTCCGGTTCTGACTTCGACGTGGTTACCATCAAAGACGTTCCCGGCTACACCACCCTGGTGAACAAGGGCGTATTGGAGCCGCTGGATGAGTACATTTCCAGAGATGGAGTAGATCTGGCAGCATTTAAGGGCCTGACCGATCAGGTGAAGGTGGACGATAAGCTGTATGAGCTCCCGTTCCGCAGCGACTTCTGGGTAATGTTCTACAACAAGGACATCTTTGATGCTGCAGGCGTAGATTATCCCACCAACGATATGACCTTTGAAGAGTATGACGCTCTGGCAAGAAGCGTGACCAACACCACTCCGGGCGAAGAGGTATACGGCGCTCATTATCATACCTGGCGGAGCGCGATCCAGCTGTTCGGTATCCTGGACGGCAAGAACAGCATCATCGGCGGAAATTATGATTTCCTGAAGCCGTACTACGAGCTGATCCTGGCGGAGCAGGAAGACGGCGTATGCCAGGACTATGCAACCTTAAAGACCTCCAACCTGCACTACTCCGGCGCGTTCTCTCAGGGCAACGTGGCGATGATGAACCAGGGCACCTGGTTTATCGCGACCCTGATCGATAAGATCAAGAGCGGCGAGTACACCGAGTGCACCAACTGGGGCATGGTAAAATACCCCCACGCAGAGGGCGTTGAGCCTGGTTCTACCCTTGCTACCATCACGGCTCTGGCGATCCCGACCACGGCAAAGGACAAAGATATGTCCTGGGATTTCGTGAAGTTCGTATGCGGTGAGGAAGGCGCGGATATCCTGGCTTCCACCGGTACCATCCCGGCGATCATGAACGACGACATCGCAGAGATGATCTCCTCTATCGAAGGATTCCCGGCAGACGAGGGCAGCAAGGAAGCTCTGCAGACCGCGAACCTGTATCTGGAGATGCCGGTGAGCCCGAACAGCTCTGAGATCGAGATCGTTTTAAACGAGGCTCATGACAATATCATGATCGGCAACTCCACCATCGACGAGGGCATTGCAGACATGAACGAGAAGATCTCCGCGATCCTGGGACAGTAAGCGGAAAGCTCCATCAGCGGTCCCTGGACCACTAAGAGACAAAGGATCAGACATCCGAGGCAGACGATGATAAGTCGTCTGCCTCATTTAAAGAAAGGCGGGTAGTATGGGACAGAAAAAGTCAGTAGATCCTGCGGAAGTGAAACGGAAGCTGGCAGTGCTGGAGCCTCAGCTGGAGGCGATGCTGCAGCGGTTCGAGGAAGAGCAGGACCCGAAAAAGAAATTGAAACTGGGGAAACAGGCGGACCGGATCCGCGACCGGATCCGACAGGCCAAGACCGGAGAGCGGTTCAGCCGTCAGACTAAGCGGGATATCGTGGCCTATTCCTTTATCGCGCCGAACTTTATCGGTTTTGCCGTCTTTACCTTAGGACCGGTCATCTTTGCCTTTATCCTGGCATTTCTGAACTGGGACGGCAACAATCCCATGAGGTTTGCAGGCCTGGAAAACTTTGCCATGATGATCGGCAATCAGCGGTTTTTGGCTTCGCTGAAAAATACCATCGTGTACTGTGTGGCTACGGTGCCGATCACCCTGGCTGCGGCGCTGGGCCTGGCCGTGCTCCTGAACCAGAAGATCAAGGGACGCAATTTCTTCCGTACCGTCAGCTTCTTCCCCTACGTTGCCTCTCTGGTAGCGGTAGCTGCGGTCTGGAACATGCTGTTCTCCCCGGCGAAGAGCGGGCCGATCAACATGATCTTATATAACCTGGGCATGGCGGCCAAGGACCTTCCCAAATGGTCCGCAGATAAGGACTGGGTGATGTTCACCATCGTGTTCTTCTCCGTATGGAAGAACATGGGCTACTATATGGTCATCTACCTGGCAGGCTTACAGGGCATCAACAGCGAGCTTTACGAGGCGTGCAGCCTGGACGGAGCCAACGCATGGCAGCGGTTCCGCTACATCACCTGGCCCCAGCTGCAGCCCACCACCTTCTTTGTTACCATCATCCTGACCATCAACTGCTTTAAGGTATACGACATCGTGTATATGCTGGCAGGAGGAAGCAACGGCGTGCTGAACGAGTCGGCGATCGTACTGGTGTACCACATCTACGAGGAAGCGTTCCGGAACTGGAACTTAGGCTATGCGAGCGCGGTGGCGATGGTGCTGTTCCTCATTGTTCTGGCCATTACCCTGGTGCAGTTCCGTGGGGAGAAAAAATATGCGAACTAGGAGGAACCGTAAATGAAGATCAAAAATACAAAAACAAGAGCATTTCGGGTGATCCTCTATGTGGTGCTGATCGCCTTGGCGCTGATGATGCTGGTGCCGTTTGCATGGATGCTTTCCGCGTCCTTCAAGCTGGATAAGGACGTGTTCATCTTCCCGATCCAGTGGATCCCGGAGAACCCCAGATGGCAGAACTATGTGGACATCTGGAACCGGATCCCGTTATTAAAATTCGTGCTGAACACGGTGAAGCTGACCCTGATCGTAACCTTTCTGCAGCTGCTCACCAGCAGCTTTGCGGCCTACGCATTTTCCAAGCTGAACTTTAAGGGAAAGAACACCTTATTCCTGGCCTATATCGCCACCATCGCGGTGCCGTGGCAGGTGTACATGGTCCCCCAGTTTATGATGATGCGTTCCTTCGGCCTGGCGGATACCCATCTGGCGATCATCTGTCTGCAGGCGTTTTCCGCATTCGGCGTGTTCATGATGAAGCAGTTCTATGAGGGAATCCCCACAGAGCTGTGTGAGGCAGCCCGGATCGACGGGATGAGCGAGTATCAGATCTGGTACCGCATCATGCTCCCCCTGTCCAAGCCGGCCCTGTCCACCCTGACGATCTTTACGTTTGTAAATACCTGGAACGACTTTTTAGGACCGCTTATTTACCTGACCACTGAGGCGAAAAAGACCCTGCAGTTAGGTCTGCGGATGTTCATCAGCCAGTTCGGTTCCGAGTACGGCCTGATCATGGCGGCATCGGTACTGAGCCTGATCCCGGTACTGATCGTGTTTTTGTCCCTGCAGAAGTATTTCGTAGAGGGCGTAGCCGCATCCGGCGTAAAAGGATAAGGATTGGAATGAAACAAGCACATGGAAGCCTGCGTTTTGCCGCAGGCTTCTCACATATTATCAGGAAAGACGAGGACAAAGCAATGAGTTGGATCACATTGGAGCGGCTGGAGCAGAAGCCGGAGATCACGGATCAGGAAGTATCGGAAGCCCTGGACCGGGCGGCAGAGCAGATCATCCGGAATCTGCCCCAGTTTACAGACAAATTTCAAAAGGCATACAGTGAAAATGGGTTCTATGAGCCGGTAGACAACCTGGACTGGACCACTGGTTTCTGGACCGGAGAGATCTGGCTGGCATATGAACACACGGGAAAGGAAGCGTTGAAGAAAGCCGGCCAGGTGCAGATGGAGAGTTTCCTCCGCCGCATCGACAACCGGATCGATGTGGAGACCCATGATCTGGGCTTTCTCTATTCCCCCTCCTGCGTGGCCGGCTATAAGCTGACCGGAAGCCAGGTGGGACGGGAAGCGGCGTTAAAGGCGGCAGAGGAGCTGATCACCCGGTTCCATGAAAAGGGAGGATTTATCCAGGCCTGGGGGCCGTTAAATGCGCCGGATAACTACCGGCTGATTATCGACTGCCTGTTAAACCTGCCTCTGCTTTACTGGGCTACGGAGGAAACTGGCGACCAGAAATTCCGTCAGATCGCGGAAAAGCATATCCACACGGCTCTGGCCAACGTGATCCGTCCGGACTTTTCTACCTGGCATACGTTCTTCTTTAACCAGGAGACGGGAGAGCCGGATCACGGCGCCACCTGTCAGGGCTACCGGGACGGCTCTGCCTGGGCCAGAGGACAGGCCTGGGGCATCTACGGGACCGCCATTGGCTATAAGTATACCAGACGGGAGTCCTATATTCCCATTTTCAAAGGCGTGACGGAATATTTTCTGGAGCATCTGCCGGAGGATCTGGTTCCCTACTGGGATCTGGAATTTGGCGACGGGGACGAGGACCAGCCGAGAGATTCTTCCTCTGCTTCCATTGCGGCCTGCGGCCTGCTGGAGATGGCCAAGAACCTGCCGGAGGAGGAAGCCGCCTACTATGTGGGCATTGCCAGAAAGCTGGTAAAATCCGTGGCGGACAACTATGCGGTGAAGGATCCGGAGGAGTCCAACGGACTGGTGCTCCACAGCACCTATTCCAATCATTCTCCCTATAACACCTGCAACCACTACGGGGTGGATGAGTGCAATATCTGGGGCGATTATTTCTACATGGAGGCTTTGACCAGGCTTCACAAAGACTGGAATGTGTACTGGTAAAGCACAGTCTGGAAATGGAATGTTCATAAAAAGGAACGGACAGGAGAGGATGGACAGACATGACGAAACAGGAATTTTTTTCCAGGGGAAATGAATTTTTCTTTTTTGATGATCCGGCAGCGGTGGCGGCCTACTGTAAGGAGCACTGGCTGGAGGAATGCGCCCATATTATCCGGGTGGCAGACGAGGTGTGCCGGAATTATTTTCTTTTTGACCTGGCCCATGACATGGAGCGGACCTGGGAGCCGGTAACTTTTGATCCGGACGGGGATGTGGACTGGGAGTACCGGCCCGGCAATGACCCGGAGTTTACATTCCAGTTTAACCGCCACCGGTTTTTTATCTGCCTGGGCCAGGCTTACTGGTTGACGGGAGATGAAAAATACGCCCGGCATTTTGTGCGGCTGATCATGAGTTTTATCAACAATGTGAAGAAAACTCCGGAGACGGAGCAGACCACCTGGCGGATTCTGGAAGTGGGGATCCGGGGGGAAAACTGGGTGAAAGCCCTGCGGTATTTTAAAGACAGCCCGTTTTTGACGGATGAGGTGGCGGATGCGGTGTACCGCTCTCTGGCGAAGCATGGGGAATACATTATCCAGATGCATTCCCCCTACCGCTACATGAGCAACTGGGGTGTCATTGAGAACCACGGCCTGTTTGAGATCGGCATTGCCATGCCGGATGAGGAAACCAGGAAGCGGTTTACCGGGATTGCCCTGGAGCATCTGGAGGTGGAAGCCCGGATGCAGATCCTGGGAGACGGGGTCCAGTGGGAGCAGTCTCCCCTGTATCACAACGAGGTGCTGCACTGCTATGAGGATGTGCTGATCCTGGCTTCCCGCAATGACATGGAGCTGCCGGATACGATTCTCAATGCGGTCCACAAAATGGCCTGTGCCAATGTCATGTGGAAGAAGCCGGACCACAGGCAGTTTTTAATGGGCGACAGCGACGACATGGATATCCGGGATTATACTTCTGTGGCGGCGTATCTGTTCCGGGATCCGATGCTGAAGTTTGGCGGGTATCCCATCCTGGACTTTGAAAGCATCTGGGATCTGGGAATCGAAAGCGCCCGGATCTATGAAGCCATGGAATCCCAGGAGCCGGATTTTGTTTCCGGAGCCCTGTCTGACAGCGGGAACTATTATCTGCGCCAGGACTGGAGCGAGACCTCCCATCTGCTGCATTTCCACTGCGGGACCATGGGAGCCGGCCACGGCCATTCCGACAAGCTTCATGTGGATCTGGTGGCCGGAGGAGAGGATGTGCTGACAGATTCCGGCCGGTATACTTATGTGGTGGATGCGGGACGGTTTGAGTTTAAGGACCCGCCTGCCCACAATACCATTACCGTGGACGGGAAATATTTTACGGTCTGCAAAGATTCCTGGGAATGCTCCAAGCTGACCCAGCCGGTGAAAGGCCAGTTCCGGTTTACGGAGGATTATGAATTTGTCCAGGGCGGCCATCTGGGCTATCTGGAGGACGGGGTGTATGTGAACCGGAAAGTGGTCTACATCCGGCCTGACATCTATATTATCGTAGATGAGCTGTATTCCGGGGGCGATCATTCCTACGACCAGTACTGGAATTTCAGCGAGCGGGGAAATGTGGAGCTGTCCGGCCTGGAACCGGAGGAGGTCCGGGAGGACGAGGAGCTGCAGGGAACGGCGGAAGCCATGGCCCTGTTTACGGGAAAGAACGCGGCGGCCCGGTTCTGGTTTATGACGCCTGGCATCCAGGCAGAGCCTTATCAGGGCAAGATCGCCCGGGATTATAACCGGTATGAGTACCGGCAGGGCATCCGCATCAGCCAGCAGGTTGTGGGCTTCGCTTCCTTCATTACGGTGATCCAGGCGTCGGCAGACGGCAGCTTAGAGCCGGTCACGGTGAAGAAGATCCCGGTAAATTCAGCCCTGAAAGGCATCCAGTACCCGGCCTCCATGGCGGAGGCTGTGTCCATCACCGCCCACGGCACGGAGTATGTGGCCATTTTCTGCCACCAGGAGGTCAATTCCCCCACGGATCTGGAAGAGGCCGGAGGCTGTATGGGTTACGGAAACGTGATCGTTTTTGATAAGAGCAAGGATATGCTGGTGGGGACGGTGCTGCATTATTGATGGAGCAGATAGAGTATTTGCCATGGCATGAATGAGAGAAAAGAAGGATCGAATCCGCCTGAAACGGGGGAACCTGGTGTGAAACGGGAGAACCCGGTGAAGCGTCTGCTTGTGGAAAAGGAAAATCAGACTGGATGGAAAAACAGACAGGGGAGACTGCCTGCGCAGAGCGGCGGTCTCTCCTGTTGTGTCCTGGGGATTGACATGGCTGGAGCGGAATGGGGATCATGGAATCGGCTGCAGGATGCAAACTCTGTCGTGCGGAATGTCGAAAAATAATGGTTGATGCTGTTTGGAAAACTTTATATAATAAGACTATAGACACGAAGGATTTCTCGGAAACAGGAAGGACAGATGATGCAGTACCTGAGTTTCTGAACCGAATCAGATCCTTTCCTTGTTTATCATGGATTTACGAAAGATAAAACACATGGAAAGGGCAACGGTTGTCAACATGATCCAAAAGGTGGCAGAAAGTATAGCCAGAAATAAAAAAGATGCTGTGAGGACAAGGAACCGCAGGGGAGAAAGAAGCACGACATGGAAGCATTGAAAAGCAAGAGAAACTACACGATCCGCCCTTACCGCCCAGAGGACTGCCGGCCGATCAGCCAGTTGTTTTACAACACCGTCCACACCGTCAACAGAAAAGACTATACCGAGATGCAGGTCTGTGCCTGGGCTACTGGAACGGTGGATCTGGAGGCGTGGAACCGGTCCTTTTCAGAGCACAGGACACTGGTTGCCCTGGATGGGGAGACCATCGTAGGCTTTGGCGATATGGACCAGACCGGCTACCTGGACAGGCTGTATGTCCATCAGGACTATCAGGGGCAGGGCATTGCCAGCGCTCTTTGTGAGCAGCTGGAGACGGCGGTGCAGGGAAAGGCGATCGTTACCCACGCATCCATTACGGCAAGGCCGTTTTTTGAGAAGCGGGGATACCATGTGGTGAGAGAACAGCAGGTGGAGCGGCAGGGCGTCCTGCTGACCAATTATGTGATGGAAAAGGCAGGCGATGGCAGACGGACTGCGCCGGCCTGTGATGCTGCTGGTAAAAGCCTAACTCCAGAGAAAACGTGATAACGGAGGATAAGATATGACAAAAGAGGAGCGGACCCTGGAGATCATCCGGCGGCTGAAGGAGGAATATCCGGATGCAGGCTGCACCCTGGATTATGAGGAGGCATGGAAGCTGCTGGTCAGCGTGCGCCTGGCCGCCCAGTGCACCGACGCCAGGGTGAACCAGGTAGTGCCTAAGCTGTACGAAAAGTTCCCCACAGTCCAGGCGCTGGCAGCGGCGCCAGTGGAGGAGATCGAGGAGATCGTGAAGCCCTGCGGACTGGGGCGGAGCAAGGCCCGGGACATCAGCGCCTGCATGAAGATGCTTGTGGAACGGTACGAGGGGCGTGTGCCGGACGATTTTGACGCGCTGCTGTCTCTGCCCGGCGTGGGCAGGAAAAGCGCCAACCTGATCATGGGAGACGTGTTCGGCAAGCCGGCTATAGTAACCGATACCCACTGCATCCGTCTGGTGAACCGGATGGGACTGGTGGACGGGATCAAGGAGCCGAAAAAGGTGGAGATGGCCTTATGGAAGCTGGTGCCGCCGGAGGAAGGCAGCGACTTCTGCCATCGTCTGGTGTATCACGGACGGGATATCTGCACGGCCCGGACCAGGCCCTTCTGCAGCCAGTGCTGCCTGGCGGACATCTGTCCCAAGGTTGGCGCCGAGCCCCAGTAGCCGGTCCGGACTGCCGGCGCGTCTGGCAGCGGCTGCTGCCGGAGGGGACGCCGCCATGAAATATTGCAGATTTTCTGTTGGATATTCCATGTATAGATGGCTCCCGGCATTTTATAATGGCTGCAGAGGACTGGCTATGGTTCCGGCGAAAGATACGGAGGGACGGCCCCTGAAGGGGGAAGCTGCTCCGGGAACCCACGGAACGGGCCAGGCTAAATCAGAAAAAAGGAGTATGCAGCCATGTTATATCCAAGAGCCAATGAAGCAAGAGCCGTGCTGGATCTGTCCGGCCTGTGGGATTTCCAGCTGGGAGACGAGAACGGACCGGGAACCTCCCTGACCATCTCAGGAAAGACGGACCGGATCTCGGTCCCCGCTTCCTACAACGACCAGAATGAGGATCCCCGGTACCGGGGCCATTACGGCTGGGCGTATTACCGGCGGACCGTTACGGTGCCGTCCTGTTACCGGGGCCAGCGGCTGGTGCTGCGGTTTGACGCCGTGACCCATCAGGCGAAGATCTATCTGAACGGGACCCTGATCAAGGAACACCGGGGCGGGTTCCTGCCCTTTGAGGCGGACGTTACGGAGCTTCTGCCGGCGGGGAGCAGCGGAGAGCTGACGGTGGCCGTAGACAACCGGGTGGACCACAGCACGCTGCCGGTGGGCAACGAGGGAGCCGTCGCGTTTTTCGGCTCGGATAACCCTGGCGTTCCCAGCGTGGAAGCGGCCAAGGTGTGGGCAAAGCCCCAGAACATGCCCAATTTTGATTTCTTCAACTACGCAGGCATCAACCGCCCGGTCCGCCTGTACACCACGCCGAAAACCTATATCAAGGACGTGGTGCTGGTGCCGGATATCCAGGGAACGGACGGCCTGGTACGGTATGAGGTCACTCTGGGCGGGGAAGCCGCGGAGACAGAGTCTGTGACAGTGGAGATCCTGGACGCGGACCGGAAGGTGGCAGCACAGGCGTCCGGGACCACAGGGACGATCCGGATCCCGGATGCCCACCTGTGGTGGCCCTGGCCGGGGACGCCTTACCTGTATCAGGCAAGGATCACGGCAGGAGAGGACGTCTGCGAGGAGACCTTTGGCATCCGCACCGTGAAGGTGGAGGGAACCCAGTTCCTGATCAACGGGAAGCCCTTCTACTTTAAAGGGTTCGGCAAGCATGAGGACTCGGCCTTCCACGGACGGGGACTGGATCTGTGCCTGGATGTGAAGGACGTGAACCTGATCCACTGGCTCCACGCCAATTCCTTCCGGACCAGCCATTACCCCTACGCGGAGGAGATGTACGATCTGTGCGACCGGGAGGGCATCGTGGTGATCGATGAAAGCCCGGCGGTGGGGATCGGGGCCGGGGAGCATCAGGACCCCTACCAGACGTTCCCCATCCGGGAGCATCATGAGCAGGTGCTGCGGGAGATGATCGCCCGGGACAAGAACCACCCCTGTGTGGTGATGTGGTCTATGGGCAATGAGCCGGATACAGAGCATTTCCCGGAATCGGCCTATGCATACTGGCATTCCCTGTATGAGTACACCCACAGCCTGGATCCGGCAGACCGCCCGGTGACGTTTGTCTGCTGCCAGAACAACTATGAGAAGGATCTGGTGACCCGGACCATGGACGTCGTCTGCATCAACCGGTATTACGGCTGGTATAATCTGTCCGGCAATCTGGACGCAGCCTGCTATGCCTGGGACCAGGAACTGGATTTCTGGGAGGCGCAGAACAAGCCGGTGATGGTGACGGAGTACGGCGCGGACGCCATTGCGGGGATCCATGAGACGGTGCCGGAGATGTTCAGCGAGGAGTACCAGCAGGAATTCTACCGCCGGCAGAACGAGGTATTTGACAGGCGGGACTTCTTCATCGGCGAGCACGTGTGGGGCTTCGCGGACTTTGCCACGGTCCAGGGCTGCATGCGGGCGGACGGCAACAAGAAGGGGCTGTTCACCAGGGACCGGCGCCCCAAGCTGGCGGCCCATTACTTCCGGCGCCGCTGGGATCAGATCCCCAATTTCGATTACAAATAGGCGGACCGCCTGAGAGCGGAGTACATCCGAAAACCAGCCGGGCTGTCCCGGAAAGCGGTCTCTGCGCGGATCCGTCCTGAACAAACAAAGAGAGAGGAATAAGAACATGAACAATGAGATCCGGGTTTTAGACAGAGAAGGCAACGAAAAGGCAGCCGCGGCGGCAGAGGGAGAGGTGATCCTGGCCTGGCGCGGGTTTTATGAGGAGGGCGACCGGATCGTCTGGCACGCCGGAGAGGCGGACCGGTTTTACGTGATCCGGCCGGATGATACTATGGATGAGAACCTGGTATATCTGACCAGGGACACGGTAGAGCTGGAGGTCCCCTTTGAGGAAAAGCGGTTTTCCTACAATCCCAAATCCTTTGACGGGGAGAAGCACTATCTGTCCATGCGCCCGGCAGAGGACTGGGAGATCTACGCCTACCGCAATCTGGCCCGCAACAACATGGACCAGCACGGAGATCCGGGCTGCTATCCCCATGCTTCCGCCAACGTGGAGACCCGGGGCGAGTCTGTCTTTGCGGCGCGGAATGCCATCGACGGCTTTGTCGCCAACGAGTCCCACGGCAAGTGGCCCTACGAGTCCTGGGGCATCAACCAGCAGGACGACGCGGAGCTGACCCTGGAGTTCGGCCGTCCCGTTGAGTTTGACCGGATCGTGCTCTACACCCGGGCGGATTTCCCTCATGACAACTGGTGGGAGCAGGTGACCTTTACCTTTTCCGATGGGAGCCGGGAGGTGGTATCTCTGGAAAAGAGCAGCCGGGCCCATGTGATCCCCATGAAGAAGAGCGGGATCACATGGCTGAAGTTCGGGGAACTAAAAAAAGCGGATGATCCGTCCCCGTTCCCGGCCCTGACCCAGATCCAGGTATTTGGCACTTATTGCAGATAAGACAGACCAGACGTATCCCGGCCGGAAGGTCCGGAGGGATCCGCGGTGAAGCGGCTGAAGGCCCATTCCGACGATCGGTTTGGGTCTTCTTTTTATGCGCCTGGGAAAGGATCCTGGGCGGAATTCTGTCGGGAATGGTAGATTATTTTGACGATTTGTGCTAAAATGACGTTAAAATGATGAAAATAAGGAGAAAAATCGTGAAAGTGCCCACAAAACGCCGTGTCTTTGAGATCATCCAGATTGGGAGGGACCAGGACCGGGCCAGTATCGCCTTTGATTTTTTTATCGCGTTCATTGTATTTCTCAATCTGTTCGTGACCCTGTTCGAGACCTTTGACCAGTCCCTCCCCTATATGCCGCTGCTGCGGGGGCTGGAGCTGGTCACTTCTGCGATCTTTGGGGTGGAATATCTGCTGCGGATCTGGACGGCGGAGTACCTTTATCCGAAGAAAAGCCGGTTGGGAGCGAAAGTGGCGTTTGCCTGTTCCTTTTTCGGGATCATCGACCTGCTGTCGTTCCTGCCGTTCTTCCTGCCGGTGGTATTCCCCATGGGCATCGTGACCTTCCGGATGTTCCGGGTGGTGCGCATCTTCCGGCTGTTCCGGATCAATACGTATTATGATGCGTTCAACGTGATCACCGACGTCCTGCGGGACAAGCGGGACCAGATCTTTTCCTCGGTCTGCATCCTGCTGATCCTGATCATCGCCGCCTCCCTGTTCATGTACAGCCTGGAGCACAACGTCCAGCCGGACAAGTTCCAGAACGCCTTTTCCGGCGTCTGGTGGGCGGTGTCCACCTTGCTGACTGTGGGGTACGGGGACATCTATCCGGTGACCAATGCGGGACAGATCGTGGGGATCATCATCGCCTTTTTGGGCGTGGGTACGGTAGCGATCCCAACCGGTATCATCTCTGCCGGCTTCGTGGAGCAGTACACCCGGTTAAAGACCATGAACGATTATTCCGGAGAGACCAACATCCGGTTCATCACCCTGGCCATAGGCGAGGGACATCCCTGGGAGCAGATGAAGGTGCAGGATCTGCCCCTGCCGCCGGGACTGATCCTGGCTGTGATCAGCCGGGGGCGGAAGACGATCGTACCCCGGGGCGATATCTGCCTGGAGGTGGGCGACCGGCTGGTATTCGGAGCAGAAGGGTTCCGGGACGAGGTAGGCATCACCTTAAAGGAGTTGAACCTATGGGACCGTCATCCCTGGGTAGGACGGGCCATCCGGGATCTGAACATTTCCCGGCAGACCCTGATCGTCATGGTGCGCCGGGAAGGCAGGATCATCATCCCCAACGGTTCCCTGGTGTTCCATGCCGGGGATGAGGTGGTCCTGTATACCAAGCGGGACGTGCGGGACAGCGTAGCGATCGAGGTGTAGCGTGCGGCTTTACATCTGGATCCAGCCCAGCACGTTGGCGATGGAGCTTACCAGGATGATCAGCAGGCAGGCCGGGGCCAGATATCGCAGGAAGAACTGGTACAGCCGTCTCCGCTTAAAGGCGGAGGAGATCAGGATCTCGTCGGCGATGGCCTTTACACCCACCACCCGCAGGATCAAAAAGCAGGTGGCAAGGGCGGCGATGGGCATCATCACCGAGTTGGTGAGGAAGTCCACAAAGTCCAGGATCTGCATGCCGAAGATGGTGACAAAGTCCCAGATGCCGTAGCCGAAGGCCGAGGCGCTGCCGATGGTGATCATCATGACCGCCATGACCGCGCAGCAGGCCCTGCGGTCCCAGCCAGTCTCGTCGGAGATGGTAGACACGCTGGTCTCCATCAGGGAGATGGCGCTGGTCAGGGCGGCTAAGAGCACCAGCAGGAAAAAGGCCACGCCCGCGGGACCGCCCAGCCCCATGCTGGCAAATACCTTGGGGATGGTGATGAACATCAGGGAGGGTCCGGCCTGCAGGGTACCGGGATCGCCGCCGGAAAAGGCGAACACGGCGGGGATGATCATCAGACCGGCCAGCACGGCGATGGCGGTGTCGAAAATCTCTACCTGCTTGGTGGAAACCTCGATATCAATGTCCTTCGTCAGATAGGATCCGTAGGTGTACAGGATCCCCATGGCGATGGACAGGGAGTAGAACATCTGCCCCATAGCCGCCACCACCGTCATCCAGGAAAAGCGGGAAAGGTCCGGGATCAGGAAATACTTCACGCCCTCCATGGCGCCCGGCCGGGTGATGGAGTAAGCGGCCACCAGGATCGCCAGCAGCACCAGCAGGGGCATCATGATCTTGGAGACCCGTTCTACCCCTTTCTTCACGCCGGCTAAGATCACGGCGAATACCAGGATGGTAAATACGAGGAACCATACCTCTGCGGAAGCGGAATCTGCGATAAAGCTGGAAAAGTAATCGTCCGCCGCCAGGGCGTCTGCGCGTCCCAGGCAGTATTCCGCCAGATATTTGGTCACCCATCCGCCGATCACACAGTAATAGGTAACGATCAGCATGGGGATGACGGCGTTGATCCAGCCGCCGAGGCGGAAGGGAAGGGTCTTTCCGAAGGCCTGGAAGGCGCCTACCGGACTTTTGCGGGTCATGCGCCCTAAGGCGGTCTCAGAGACGATCAGCACATAGCCGAAGGTCACCACCAGGATGAGGTAGACCAGCAGGAACATGCCGCCGCCGTACTTGGCCGCCAGATACGGGAACCTCCAGATATTGCCCAGTCCTACGGCGGAGCCTGCTACGGAGAGTACATAGCCGATCCGGCCGGAAAAGCTCCCCCGGCCGTGGTCGTGGGGATGGTCGTGAGCCTGCAGGCTGTCTGGACAGGCTTTGCCGGATGCCGGCGGATGCCCGTGATGATGGGGAGTGTGATCCATATGTTTTTTGTCCTCCTGTCGTATCTTCTTAATTATCTCAATATGGATGGGTAAGATGTAGCATTAGCCTATCATGTTTTCTTTCTTTTATCAAGGTAAAGAAAAAGGTACAGAAAAAATTTTGTGCTGTCAAGAATTTTTACTTGACACCTGCGGCCCTTTCGTGTATGATATCCAAGGTGATGTTATGGAAAGCATTGTAAAGCAGAGCCTTCTCTATGATTTTTACGGAGAGCTGCTGACGGAGCATCAGCGCGCCGTGTATGAGGACGTGGTATTCAACGATCTGTCTCTGGCAGAGATCGCCGAAGAGCAGGGGATCAGCCGTCAGGGCGTCCACGATCTGATCAAGCGGTGCGATAAGATCTTAAGCGGATACGAAGAGAAGCTCCACCTGGTCCGGAAGTTCCAGGAGACCCGGAGGATGGTGGAGGAGATCCAGAAGAGGACGCGGCAGTTTCAGGAGACCGGCGACGGTTCCCTGATCGCCCAGATCGAACAGATTTCCAGCGACATCCTGGAGCTGTGAGCCAGGTTCGGCGGACGGTTCCGGACAGGAGGATAAGATATGGCTTTTGAGAGCTTGTCGGAAAAACTGCAGAACGTATTTAAGAATCTGCGCGGCAAGGGACGTCTGACCGAAGCCGATGTCAAGGCAGCCTTAAAGGAAGTCAAGATGGCGCTTCTGGAGGCGGACGTCAGTTTTAAAGTAGTAAAACAGTTCATCAGTTCCGTACAGGAGCGGGCCGTAGGCGAGGAAGTGTTAGGGTCCCTCCAGCCCGGTCAGATGGTCATCAAGATCGTGAACGAGGAGATGATCCGCCTGATGGGCTCCGAGACCACGGAGCTTACGTTAAAGCCGGGAAGCGAGATCACCGTGATCATGATGGCGGGCCTGCAGGGCGCAGGTAAGACCACCACCACAGCCAAGATCGCGGGAAAGCTGAAGGCGAAGGGCAAGAAGCCGCTGCTTGCAGCCTGCGACGTCTACCGTCCGGCAGCGATCCAGCAGCTGCAGATCAATGGAGAAAAACAGGGGGTTCCGGTATTTGCCATGGGCGAGAACCAGAACCCGGTGAATATTGCGAAAGCCGCCATGGAGCATGCGGCGAAGAACAGCTACAACGTGGTGATCCTGGATACGGCAGGCCGTCTCCATGTAGATGAAGACATGATGGACGAGCTGGTGAACATCAAGGAAGCAGTCCATGTGGATCAGACCATCCTGGTGGTGGACGCCATGACCGGACAGGACGCCGTCAACGTAGCTTCCAGCTTCCAGGAGAAGGTCGGCATCGACGGCGTGATCCTGACGAAGATGGACGGCGACACCCGAGGAGGCGCGGCCCTTTCCATCCGGGCGGTGACCGGCAAGCCGATCCTGTACGTGGGTATGGGAGAAAAGCTGTCGGACCTGGAACAGTTCTATCCGGAGCGTATGGCTTCCCGTATTTTGGGGATGGGCGATATCCTGACCCTGATCGAGAAGGCAGAGCTGGAGATGGACGAGGAAAAGGCCAGGGAGATGAGCCAGAAGCTGCGGAAGGCAGAGTTTGACTACAACGATTTCCTGGACCAGATGCGCCAGATCAAGAAGATGGGCGGCCTGACCAGCATCATGAGCATGATGCCGGGGATGGGCCAGCTAAAAGGCGGGATTCCGGAGGTGGATGAAAAGTCCATGGACCGGATCGAGGCCATCATCCTTTCCATGACGGCGGAGGAGCGGGCGAATCCCGGGATCATCAACCTCTCCAGAAAGCATCGGATCGCCAAGGGCGCCGGTGTGGACATCAGCGAGGTGAACCGGATCGTTAAGCAGTTCGACCAGATGAAGAAGATGATGAAGCAGCTTCCCGGCATGATGGGAGGCAAGAAAGGCCGCGGCGGGTTAGGCGGCATGCTCGGCAAGATGAAATTGCCGTTCTGAATTTGCTGACAATACAGAACCTTCTGTATTTGTTGATATATCCAGTTTATTTTAAGGAGGTGAGATTGACATGGCAGTTAAGATGAGACTCAGAAGAATGGGTGCTAAGAAGAAACCTTTCTATAGAATCGTAGTTGCTGATTCCAGATCTCCGAGAGACGGAAGATTCATCGAGGAAGTTGGTACTTATGATCCGAACCTGGAACCCAGCGGCATCAAGTTCAACGAAGAAGCAGCCAAGAAGTGGCTGGCAACCGGTGCGCAGCCGACTGATCGGGTAGCGAAACTCTTAAAGACCGCTGGCATCCAGTAATCAGAGGGGTGAACGCTATGAAAGAATTGGTTGAGGTGATCGCACGGGCATTGGTAGACAATCCCGACGAAGTGGTTGTTACTGAGACAGAAAAAGAGGGCGGCACCTTCATTGAACTGAAAGTGGCACCCTCTGACATGGGTAAGGTGATCGGCAAGCAGGGACGCATCGCGAAAGCGATCCGTTCCGTTGTCAAGGCAGCCGCATCCAAAGAAGACAAAAAGGTTGTTGTAGACATTCAAT
>DVLJ01000179.1 GCA_018715565.1 Candidatus Ventrimonas merdavium | reverse complement strand
CCGTCTCCCTGCCGGATGAACGATCTGCAGGATGATAAAGGAGAGTGTGCATATGAACAGCAGAACAGGCAATCTATCGATCAACAGCGAGAATATATTCCCGATCATCAAGAAGTGGCTGTATTCCGACCACGATATCTTTTACCGGGAGCTGGTGTCCAACGGCTGCGACGCCATCACCAAGCTAAAGAAGCTGGAGCTGATGGGCGAGTATTCCCGGCCCGAGGGCTTTGAGTACAAGATCCAGGTGACCGTGGATCCGGAGGAGAAGACCATCCGGGTGACGGATAACGGCCTGGGCATGACCGCTGAGGAAGTGGAAGAATACATCAACCAGATCGCCTTTTCCGGCGCCCAGGATTTCCTGGAGAAGTACAAGGACAAGGCCAGCGAGGACCAGATCATCGGTCATTTCGGCCTGGGCTTTTATTCCTCCTTCATGGTGGCGGACAAGGTGACCATCGATACCTTATCCTACAAGGAGGGCAGCACTCCGGTGCATTGGGAGTCGGACGGCGGCCTGACCTTTGAGATGAAGGATGGGGACAAGGCGGAGCAGGGCACCACCATCACCCTCTACTTAAATGAGGACAGCTACGAGTTCTCCAACGAGTACCGGGCCAGAGAGGTGCTGGACAAGTATTGTTCCTTCATGCCGGTGCCGATCTACCTGGATAACGCCAAAGCGGAACCCCAGTACGAGACCATTGAAAAAGACGAGCTGACTGGGAAGGACACCATCGTAGAGACCGTAGTCGTTCCTGCCAAGACCGAGGAAAAGGAGAATGAGAACGGCGAGAAGGAGACTGTGGAGGTAGAGCCGGCCAGGGAGCAGTATAAGATCAACAAGCGTCCGGTGGCGTTAAACGACGTAAGCCCCCTGTGGAACAAGCACCCCAACGAGTGCACCGAGGAGGAGTACCGGGCCTTCTACCGCAAGGTATTTTTAGACTACAAGGAGCCCCTGTTCTGGATCCATTTAAACATGGACTATCCGTTCAACTTAAAGGGCATCCTGTATTTCCCGAAGATCAACACAGAGTATGATTCCATCGAAGGGACCATCAAGCTGTACAACAACCAGGTGTTCATCGCGGACAATATCAAGGAGGTCATCCCGGAATTCCTGATGCTCTTAAAGGGCGTCATCGACTGCCCGGACCTGCCCTTGAACGTATCCCGGAGCGCCCTGCAGAACGACGGCTTTGTGAAGAAGATCTCCGATTACATCACCAAGAAGGTGGCGGACAAGCTCACCGGCATGTGCAAGACCGACCGGGAGAATTATGAGAAATACTGGGACGATATCGCTCCCTTCATCAAGTTTGGCTGCTTAAAGGACGAGAAATTCGCGGAGAAGATGAACGACTACATCCTCTTTAAGAACTTAGACGGCAAGTACCTGACCTTAAAGGACTGCTTAGAGGAGAACAAGGAGAAGCACGAGAACACCATCTTTTATGTGACCGACGTAAAGGAACAGAGCCAGTATATCAACATGTTCAAGGCAGAGGGCTTAGACGCGGTGATCCTGCCCCACAGCATCGACAATCCGTTCATCGGCCATCTGGAGCAGAAGAACGAGGGCCTGAAGTTCCTGCGGATCGACGCGGACTTAAACGACACCTTTAAGGAGGCTGTGGCCGAGGACGACGAGGCGTTCAAGGCCGACGCGGAGAAGATCGCTGATACCGTGAAGAAAGCCCTGAACAACGATAAGCTGGAGATCAAGGTAGAGAAGCTGAAAGACGCCGCCATCTCTTCCGTGCTGACCGTATCCGAGGACAGCCGCCGGATGCAGGATATGATGAAGATGTACAACATGTACGGCATGGATCCGTCTATGTTCAGCGGAATGGGAGAGACCCTGGTGCTGAACGCCAACCACAAGCTGGTGCAGTACGTGCTGGAGCACGGCGAGGGCGAGAACACCACCCGCATCTGCGAGCAGCTGTACGATTTGGCGAAGCTGGCCCACGGCACCCTGGACCCGGAGCGGATGACCAAGTTCATCGCCCGGAGCAATGAGATCATGATGCTGCTGGCGGAATAAACGCTGTAACGAGAATAAAAAAGGAGCCTGGGTCCAAAAGGATCCGGAACCTTTAGAAAACAAGACCAGAGAACCGGTTATCCGTATCTCTGGTCTGTTTTTTGCAGATATTTATGGAGAGGAAGGCAGATGGCGCTGGTCCATCAGCCCTGGTTCCGATACTTCTGAGGGCTGATCCCTTTTATCTTAGAGAACACCCGGGAGTAATAATAGGGGTTGGAAAATCCCACTTTTTCGGAGATCTCGCTGATGGACTCGTCCCGGTGGAGATATTCCAGGCTCCGCTCGATCCGGTATTCCTGAAGGAAGGATACCAGGGAGACGTTCATATACTTTTTGAACAGGTGGCTGCAGGCGTTTTCATTGAGGCAGATGTGGTCTGCGATGTCCTTCAGGCTGATCTTCCGCATGTAGTTTAATTCGATGAACGTCACGATATCCCGCACTCGGTCGTACTCATTCTTCATGCGGGGAGACTGGGGGGCGGCGGGCGGCAGGTGCTCCAGGAGCGCCTTCCACAGCTGCTGGAGACAGATCACCACGTCCAGTTCATAATAGTCCGGCTTCTCCGCGTCTAAGCGGATCAGCTGGCAGAACAGGGCCGCGATGTCCTGGTGCCAGGTCTGAGAGCCGTCAAAGAGGATGGCGGGCAGGCTGAAATTCTGGATGACCGGATCCACGTAGCGGCTGCAGACCGTGCTCTGGGCAAAGCCGTAGATCAGCTTAGGCAAAAAAGTGATCGAAACGTATTCGCAGTCTCCGGCGTCCTCCATGCTCCCTGCGTGGAGCGTATTGGCGTTCCCGAAGAACAGATCCCCTTCCTTCAGATGCCAGGACTGCTGGTTCACCCGGTACAGCATCCGGCCGGAGCGGATCAGGGTGATCTCCACCTCCGGGTGCCAGTGCCAGGAAAAGGACCCGGATTCATACCGGCTCAGCCGCTCATAGCTGACTAAAAACGGAAATCCGTCACTGCCGTGGGATTTTAATTCTTTTTGGAATTGATCGGTCATGATCTGCATAGAGGAATCCCTTTCTTTTGTGGTTTTTATGGAAAGCGCTGCTTAGGACAAGGCCCGCTGCTTTTTATAAACATGCCAGGGCAGCACCATCACACACAGCGCGGCAAACACCGCGGCGGCAAATACCAGGCAGAACTTGTCCCCCGGCATCAGCTCCATGGGCTTTAGGACCGTCCCCGTAAACGCGGTGTAGGCCTCCGCCAGCCAGTAGGTGACAAAGGTATGGGCGGCGAACATCAGCATAGAATACCGGCCGCAGTATTGCCAGAACCGCCATCCCCGCATCAGGCGGGCGGTCAGGGTCAGAGCCAGGATCCCGAAAAACGCCCCTGGGTAGAAATAGGGGGCCGCCGTGTAGAAGCAGTCGCATACATTGATATAGGTGTACATTTCCGGGCCCAGATAGTAGCTGCACCAGATGCTCACCGGGATCAGGAACAGGGCGTAGGGCTTAAGCCGCTCCAGCACCTCATAGCGCCGGGTGTAATAGCCTGCGATCACGAACACCGTCGCCCCCAGGGCCGTATCCAGCTTCCAGGGAAGCCGCTCGCCGATGGGAAGGTAAGGGAACAGGCTGCGGATATGGACCGCCGCAACGGCCAGGATCAGGAGACTGTAGCACTTTGCCAGGACCGAACGCTGTCCAAAGACGCGGATCCAGAGCAGGGAGAACAGCTCCGCCCAGAACAGGGCCAGCAAAAACCACACCTGACCGATATACAGCTGCATCGGCTGTCCGTAGTACAGGATCCATTTCAAGTGGTAATACAAGGTGTAATCCGGCTGGAACGCCTCTGCCCGGTAGGCGGGCCGGATCAGGCAGATAGCCAGCCCGATCAGGGTGATCACCGCATAAGGGATCAGCAGCTTCCTGGCCTTATCCTGCACATAGTCTCTGACACCGTTATATTTCTCCGGACGGAAGGTCATGCCCGACAGAAAGAAAAACGCCGGCATATGGAATGAAAAGATCCAGCGGAACAGGGTGGTGTTCAAGGGCAGCAGGTGGCCGAACACCACCAGGAACAAGGTAAAGCCCTTTGCCACGTCGATCTCCGTTCTGCGGGAGGACTGCATATCGATCATCTCCTTTTTTATGGAACCATCCTATCTATTATAAGCAAAGTGGGCGGAAATGTCCAGAATTCTGTTGGAAATCCGGCGCATTCTGTCGTATAATAGAGAAAGATCGGGGCCATGAGGGGCCAGAAGGGGAGGATGACATGTTTGCAGATTATCACGTACATACAGAATTCAGCGACGATTCCAGATATCCCATGGAGGCGGTGGTGCAGGACGCGGTCCGGATGGGGATGGATGAGATCTGCTTCACCGACCACGTGGACTATGGCATCAAAGAGGACTGGGACAGCGGAAAGGAGATCCGATACCGCCACGGAGACCCCCTTGCCAATGTGGATTATCCCAGATATATGGAACAGCTCCGGCAGCTGCGGGGGCAGTACGGGGACCGGATCACGATCCGCACCGGCATGGAGTTTGGCGTGCAGCAGCATACCATCCCCCAGTTCGAGGCGCTGTATGGCCGGTATGACTGGGATTTTATCATCCTGTCCATCCATCAGGTAGAGGATCAGGAGTTCTGGACCCAGGATTTCCAGCGGGGAAGGAGCCAGAAGGAGTACAATGAACGGTACTATGAGGAGATGCTCCAGGTGGTGAAGGCCTACAAGCATTACAGCGTCCTGGGCCATATGGATCTGATCGTCCGCTACGACCAGGAGGGGACCTACCCCTTTGAAAAGGTGCGGCCTATGATCGAGGAGATCTTAAAGATCGTCATCGCAGAGGGAAAGGGCATCGAGGTCAACACCTCGTTCAAGCGGTACGGGCTGAAGGATACCATGCCCTCCCGGCAGCTGCTTTCTCTCTACCGGGAGCTGGGCGGCACGATCCTGACGATCGGGAGCGACAGCCACAAGCCGGAGCATCTGGGGGCCTATATCCCGGAGACCAAAGCTCTTTTGAAGGAGCTGGGCTACCGGCAGTTCTGCACCTTTGAAGGGATGAAGCCGATCTTTCACGACCTGTAAAGACATGGAAACTTGCTGAGAAGACGGAGGAGAGAGACAGACATGGGGGAGACCAACGAGCGGAAGAATGATTTTTCTCAAGGGAGCATTGTAAAAAATATCCTGAGCCTGGCGCTGCCGATGACGCTGGCCCAGCTGATCAACGTGCTGTACAATATCGTGGACCGGATCTACATCGGGCGGATCCCGGACCACGCCACCCTGTCCCTCACCGGGCTGGGGCTGTGCCTGCCGGTGATCTCTGTGGTGATGGCATTTGCCAACCTGTTCGGCATGGGCGGCGCGCCCCTGTGCTCCATCGAACGGGGGGCGGGACGCAATGACGAGGCGGAAAAGATCATGGGCAATTCCTTCCTCCTGATGCTGATCGTAGGGGCGGTGCTCACGGTGCTGGGCTTAGCCCTGAAGCGGCCCATGCTCTACCTGTTCGGCGCCAGCGAGCAGACGTACCCGTATGCGGACAGCTACGTGAGCATCTATCTGCTGGGCAGCGTGTTCGTGATGGTGGGGCTGGGGATGAACAGCTTTATCAACAGCCAGGGCTTCGGCAAGATCGGCATGATGACGGTGCTTTTGGGGGCTGTGGCCAATATCATCCTGGATCCGGTGTTCATCTTTGTCTTTGGCATGGGCGTGCAGGGGGCGGCGCTGGCTACGGTCATCTCCCAGGGCCTGAGCGCGGCCTGGATCCTCCGGTTCCTTACGGGAAAAAAGACGATCCTGCGGCTGAAGGCGTCGAACATGCGGCTGGAGTGGAGACGGGTGAAGGAGATCGTAGCCCTGGGCCTGTCCGGATTTACCATGAACGTCACCAACAGCCTGGTGCAGATCATGTACAACGCCACCCTGCAGATGTACGGCGGGGACTTGTACGTGGGGGTGATGACGGTGGTCAATTCCGTGCGGGAGGTGGTCAGCATGCCGGTGCAGGGGGTGACCAACAGCGCCCAGCCGGTGATGGGCTACAATTATGGCGCGGGAGAGTACGGGCGGGTGAAGCAGGCGATCGCCTTTACCTCGGCGGTCGCCATCGGATACACCACCGTCGTGTGGCTCCTGGTCCACGGGTTCCCGGAATTCTTTATCCGCATCTTTAACCAGGATGCGGAGCTGGTGGCGGCAGGGATCCCGGCCATGCAGATCTATTATTTCGGCTTTTTCCTCATGTCCCTGCAGTTTGCCGGGCAGGCGGTGTTCGTGGCCCTGGGGAAGGCCAGGCAGGCGGTGTTCTTTTCCATTTTCCGGAAGGTGATCATCGTGATGCCCCTCATCTGGCTGCTGCCCCGGATCGGCGGCCTGGGCACCAACGGGATCTTTGCGGCGGAGCCGGTCTCCAACCTGGTAGGCGGCGTGGCCTGCTTTGTCACCATGCTGGTGACGATGATGCCGGAGCTGAACGGGAAGCGGGACGGGAAAGGGAACGGGCGGTCCGGTACCTGACGTATTGACAAATCCCGGTTTGTTCAGCATAATACTATACAATACAAACATTCGATAGACGATGGGGACAGAAGATGAAGAAGACACACTTGCTCCGGGCCTTTCTGGCCGCGGCGGCGGGGACCGCTCTTTTGGCGGCGGGACCGGCTGTGAAGGCGGAGGCGGCAGTGCCCGGCTACTTAAAGGCGGCGACCTACTTTTCAGATGCCTGGGTGACGAATTTCTGGAATACGGAAAGCGACCATATGGAGGAGGAGTTGGCGCAGATCGCGGCAGACGGGTTCAACAGCATCATCCTGGTGATCCCGTGGCGGGAATTCCAGCCTACGATGATGCCGGTCTCCTACAACAGCTATGCGTTCAAGAAGCTGGATGCGGTGATGAAGGCCGCCGACCGGCACGATCTGGCGGTGGAGTTCCGGGTGGGATATACCTGGGATTACTACGCGGAGGAAGGCTCGGTCTACCGGTTCCAGGACCTGCTGCGGGATCCCTCGGTGCGGACCGCCTGGCTTGCCTTTGCGGAAAAGCTTTACCAGGTGGGAAAGGATCACCCCAATTTCCACGGGGGGTTCATGACCTGGGAGGATTTCTGGAACTATGTGGAGGACGCGGGGACCTTCGGCACCGGCAGCTACAGCCGGCAGCAGGCGGAGTCCGTGGGCTTCCAGGATTATCTGTGCCAGAACTATACCCTGACCCAGTTAAACGACATCTTCCAGCCGGCCGTGCCCTTTGAGAGCTATTCCGACATCTATATCCCCGGGCGGCGGGATTATGCGTATAAGCTGTTTTATGAGTTCTACGACGACTTTTTATATGACCTGCTGGAGGATACCCAGAAGGTGTTCCCGAACCTTTCCATGGAAGTGCGCCTGGACGTGGATCCGGTCAATGGGCCGGACGGGAGCGGGAGCGTGGGGGTTCCCCACGACAGCACGTATCCCTGCGGAGATTCGCCTTACACGTCTGTGATGTACAGCGTGTCCATGGGCCATGGCTTCGGCCAGCAGCTTTCCGCTGCTGAAGCGGTGAAGACGATGAACGAGCAGCTGGCGGCTGTGCGGGCGAAGAACGGGAACAAGCCGGTCTTCATCGACCAGCTTCTGTACATGGACGCCACGGAAGGCTTTGAGAGCAACGCCAGGCTGTTGGAGTCCCACCGGGGCCTGTTCCTGATGTCGATCCCGGACACCCTGCGGACCTATACGAACGGATACGCGGTGTGGAGCTACCGCAACTATACCAACAATCCGGTCTACAATTGCCAGTTTGCCCTGGGGAGCCGGGGCTGGGAGGTGCAGGGCGGCGTTACCCAGGAGCGGGACGGCAGCATGGTGATGAAGCTGCAGGCCGGCGGTCGGCTGAGCCAGAAGATCGGGCACCGGATCAGCGGGCGGAGGACCCATGACAACCACGTGCGGTTCACGGCGGAGAGCGAGGGCGAAGGCCCGGTGACCGTAGAGGTGGCCCTGGGGAGCAATGTACAGACCGTGGAGGTAGACGGGAGCGGCACCTTTGATCTGGATTTTGGCGGGATCGAATACTACGAGGTAAGCTTCCAGACAGACGGAGACGTGTACCTGGACAATATCCAGGTCTACAACTTTGTCCAGGACGGACAGCTGCGGGATATCGACGGCAATGAGCTAAGCTGCATGGGCGCCATCCGGGCCCTGAACGCGGCTCTCAATTAACCACTTGACATATTTTTTGTCCGTGCTATAATCGACACATACAGAGCGATACTGTCAACACGTTGATGAGACCAGTACCCGGGAGGAAGCGCACAGAGAGGGATGCGGAGCGGTGGAAGCATCCTGCAGGGAGCCCCAGGGGAAGACCAGCTCGGAGTGGTCCTTAATCGGACCCGGCGACCCCGTTATCGTCAGAATGAAGCGGCGGCAGATGCGGCGCTAAGCTACCGTTCCGGAAGGGAACGAGAGCGGACGTGCAGTCTGCGGCAAGCAGGGTGGAACCGCGATCATGACCGATCGTCCCTTGCCAGGCGCATGAGCGCCGGGCAGGGGATTTTTTGTTTGTGCGCCTGGCGGCGCACGTTTCTTAAGGGTGCGAGTCCCAAATCCACCCGGTAGTGGGAAGGATATAGCCGAAGGCAAGGGTGTCCATCGTGAGGTGGAATCTGAAGGAAGCCGGATGTGG
>DVLJ01000178.1 GCA_018715565.1 Candidatus Ventrimonas merdavium | reverse complement strand
CTATATGGCAACCACACGCATCATGCCGCTGCATGTTGGCAAGGGCCACACCGAGAGCCAGGCCATCTGTAATGTTCTATCGTGATAAGTGGTTTCAGATGGAGCGCCGCAATCGTTGTCTATTACAATCGATTCTGATCGCCCCATTTACACATCCCGTCCAGAATGGGGATCAGGGATTTATCGCGTTCTGTCAAGCTATATTCAACTTTAGGCGGGATCTGCGGATACTCTTCCCGATGAACAAGCTGGTCAGCTTCCAACTCTTTCAAGGTGGAACTTAATGTCTTGTAAGAGATCCCGCCAATGTATTTTTTCATCTCATGAAAACGCACGACACCAAATTCCATCAGGGTATAAAGAATGGTCATTCTGGAGGCTGATGCCATCGTCTTTTTACCATGCCGGTTTACTGGTATTCCATCCCGGCTCAGATCAAGGTTCCAGCATCCATGTTAATACGTTTTTCTTCTGGATCCCATCGTAATCCATCTCGCTGAAAAGTTCGTCCAGTGTGAGCAGATATTTCGGATAATTGTCCTGAATTTTACGCAGGGGAGCCAGCTCTCTTTGGAGGACATGGTCTTCCATTGCAGTTTGGGAGACCTGATAATATTCTGGCTGGCTGCCTTTGATCGCAACAAAGTCAACCTCCCCATCGGAACCATACTGTCCCACATAGACTTCGTAGCCTCTCCGACGCAGCTCCAGGTAAACAAGATTTTCTAAAATATGTCCGATATCGGAATCGGTTCCTCTTACCAACATGTTCCGCATGGCGATATCACATACATAATATTTGCTGATAGAGTTCAGCAGCTCCTTTCCTTTGATATTATATCGGCGTGTTTCGTAAAACAATAAGCTGTCTGTCAGTCCACGGAGATAACGGTCCACGGTTTTGGGGTCAATCCTGCGTTGTTTGGAAATCATGGTATTGGCGATTGTGGCCGGTGTCGTTCGGTTCCCGATATTGTGCATGAGATAGCGAGTCACCGATTCCAGCATATTGACATCGGCAATCTTCAGTCGTTTTACCACGTCGTTCAGTAGGATCGTATGATAGATCCCTTCCAGGTATTCCTTCGCCTCTGCTTGGCCGTAACCATATTTTAGAATATAGGGAAAGGAACCAGTTTCCAGATATTGCATGAACTTTTCGGTTAGCGACAAGGCTTTTCGGGATCCTTCTAATCCGCTGCAGAATTCTGCAAAAGAAAGCGGCATCATGGAGAGTTCTATATACCGTCCGGTGAGCAGCGTAGCAAGTTCCCCTGACAGGAAATAGGCATTCGAGCCCGTAATGTATACGTCACAGTTCTCTTTCAGGAATAAGCTGTCGACCGCTTTTTCATAAGCGTTCACATGTTGGATCTCATCCAGAAAGATGTAATTCATTTATAAAATTTATGGGAACACATTACGAAAAACAAAGAAAAACCTCGATCCTCCGCAGATCCAGGGAACCGAGGTTTTTTGTTGTATGTCTGGCGGAGCACGTTTCTATGCGCCGGTCTGGGATGCTTACTCCCCGATCTCCTCCGCCCGATGACAGGCCACGAAATGTCCGGCAGCCAGCTCCCGGAGCTTCGGCCGCTCTGCGCTGCAGGCTTCGACGGCGAAGGGGCAGCGGGGCGCGAAGGGACAGCCGGAGGGCACCTTTAACGGGCTGGGCAGCTCGCCTACCAGCTTGATCCGCCGGTTGGCCCGGGCCCGCTTCGGGTCTGCCACTGGTCTGGCGGACAGCAGGGCGCGGGTGTAGGGGTGGATGGGATGCTCATACAGGGTGTCGCTTTCCGTCAGCTCCACCAGATTGCCCAGATACATGACGCCGATGCGGGTGCTGATGTACCGCATCATGCTCAGATCATGGGAAACGAATAAGTAGGTAAGCCCCATCTCATGCTGCAGGTCCTCCAGCATATTGACTACCTGGGCCTGGATCGAGCAGTCCAGGGCGGCGATGGGCTCGTCGCACATGATGAATTCCGGGTTGACCGTCAGGGCTCTGGCGATGCCGATCCGCTGGCGCTGTCCGCCGGAGAATTCATAGGGGAACTTGACCATGTCGTCAGGTTTCATGCCGACCTTGTTCAGCAGATATTCGATGCGGTCGCGCCGTTCCCCGGCGGGCATGCCGATCTGCTTTAACGGCTCATTTAAGATCTCCTCCACGTTCCAGAAGGGATTTAAGGAGGAATAGGGGTCCTGGAAGATGATCTGCAGCTTGTTCTGGAACTGGGCCATATCCTTGGGGGTGGCATGGGTAATGTCCGTACCCTTGTATTTCACGGTGCCGCCGGTCACATCGTACATCCGGATCATCGTGCGTCCCAGGGTGGATTTGCCGCAGCCGGACTCCCCTACCAGGCCGAAGGTCTCGCCCTGATAGATATCCATGGTAATGCCGTCCACAGCCTTCACAAACTGCTTCTTGCCGCCCAGGAACCGCTTTACGGGGAAATATTTCTTTAAGTCGGTGATCTCAAACATTTTTTCCGCGCTCATTGGGAGATCCCCCCTTTCGTCAGATGGCACATGGCGCTGTGGGTCGGAGAGAACTGCTGGTATACAGGCAGCTCCTGATGACAGCGCTCAGATGCGTATTCGCAGCGCTCTGCAAAGGGACAGCCAGCAGGCGGTTCTACTAGGGAGGGAGGAAGTCCCTCGATGGCCTGGAGCCGTTCGCCCTCCTTGAGCTCTGTGGAGGGGATAGCCCGCAGCAGGGCCTTGGTGTAAGGGTGCTTGGGATCGTAGAAGATCTCGTCCGAGGTCCCCGTCTCCATGATCAGGCCGCCGTACATGATCGCTACCCGCTGGCAGACTGTGGCTACCACGCCCATATCATGGGTGATGAGCACGATGGAGGTGTGATACTGTTCCTCCAGCTCCTGCAGAAGATCCAGGATCTGGGCCTGGATAGTCACATCCAGAGCCGTGGTAGGCTCGTCGGCAATGAGCATCCTGGGGTTGCAGGCCAGGGCCATGGCGATGAGCACCCGCTGGCGCATACCGCCGGAGAACTCATGGGGATACTGTTTCAAACGGGATTCGGGAGCAGGGATGCCCACCTTGTCCAGCATTTCGATGGAACGGGCACGGATCTCATCCCGGTTCTTTAACCCGACGTTCCGGCGCAGGACCTCTTCCATATGCTTTCCCACGGTCATCACCGGGTCCAGAGCGGTCATGGGGTCCTGGAAGATCATGGTCATGTCCGTGCCCCGCAGCTTTCGGTATTCTTCCTGAGACAGGGACGGGATGTCCGTGCCGTGGAGCCGCAGGGTGTCTGCCTGGATAGAGGCGTTGTCCGGAAGGATGCCCAGCACCGCTTTCATGGTGACGGATTTTCCAGAGCCGGATTCTCCCACGATGCCCAGGATCTCGCCGGGGTACACGTCCAGGCTGACGCCCCGGACCGCCCGGACCTCCTGGCCTCTGGCGTGGAAGGTTACGTTTAAATTCTTTACTTCTAATACTTTTTCTCTGTTATCAGCCATCGCTTTCACCTGCCTGTACTCTTGGCTCGACGAACACACGGAGCACGTCGCCCAGTTTATTGAAGGAATATACCGTAAGGATGATCAGGATGCCCGGCAGGATAGCCATGTAGGGAGCCATCTGCAGGTACTGCTGGGCCTGCTGCAGGAGCGAGCCCCAGGAGGACATGGGCTGCTGGATCCCCAGTCCCAGGAAGGACAGGGAGGATTCCGTCATGATGGCGTTGGCGATCGCAGCCGTGGCGGCTGTGATGATCGTGGGGAACACCGACGGCAGCACATGCTGGAGCATGACCGTAAAGGAGCGGACTCCGATGAACTTGGCATACTGGACGTATTCCCGCTCCTTGGAGCTTAAGACCTCGGACCGCACCAGACGGGCGATCGGCATCCAGGAAAAGAGTCCGATGACAAAGATGATGGAAAATAATCCCTTCTTAAAGATGATGCCCACCACGGTCACCATGATGATCCACGGGATGGACTGGAACACGTCCACGATCCGCATGAGGATGCTGTCTACCAGTCCGCCGAAATATCCGGAGACCGTGCCGACGATGACGCCGAACAGGATGCAGGTCAGCATCGCCAGCACGCCGACTACCAGGGAGATCCGTCCGCCGTAGAGCACGCGGGCAAAATAGTCCCGGCCCATATTGTCGGTGCCGAACCAGTGCTGGAGACTGGGAGGCTGGAGCTGGTTGGTCACGTCGATGGCGTCGGGGTCTAAGCCTGGCACCAGGACCACCAGAAGGCTGATCAGGACTACCACGGTCAGATAGATGGCGGCGAACATCGCCTGCCGGTTGTGCTTAAATTCATAGATCACATTTTCCAGACGCCGGTTCCGGTTCTTCTTCTTGTTTTGCTTTGTCTGTTGATTCATAGCGCGACGTCCTCCTTTACTGCATGGATTTGATCCGCGGATCCACGATACAGTAGAGGATATCCGACAGAAGGTTTCCAAGGATCACAAGGGTGCTGGAGAGCACCAGGATGGCCATCACGATGGGGTAATCCAGTCCCTTGACCGCGGTGACGAAGTAGTTGCCGATGCCGGGCCAGGTGAACACGGTTTCCGTAACGACGGCGCCGGTCACCAGCTGGGGCAGGGCCATGCCCAGCTTTGTCACCAGGGGGATCATCACGTTCCGCACCACATGGTGGAACAGGATCTCTGCCTTTTTCGCGCCGAAGGCCTGCTGGACGACGACATAGTCTTCCTTGAGCTGGCCGATGGCAGAGCCCCGGACAAACCGGGTCAGATCCGGCAGGAAGCCGATGACCAGGGTGACATAGGGCAGCACAAAATGCCGGGCCAGATCCGCAAAGGAATCATCCCCTACGGTGTGCATCCCCATGACGGGAAGGAACTTGAGCTTGTAGCTGAACAGATAGATGAGCAGCATGGCAAACCAGAAGGTGGGGGTAGAGATCCCGATAGAGCAGAGGCTGTCGATGATCTTGTCCGGCCAGCGGTTCTTCGTACTCCCGGCAGCCAGGCCCAGCACGATGGCGAGCAGATAGGCGGTAGCGTAGGAGATGAGCACCAGGATGGCGGTGTTGGGGATCCGGATCATCAGATCGTACTTGATGCTGGTATGGGACAGCAGGGAATAGCCGAAATTCCCATGGAGAATGTTGTTGAGCCAGCGGATGTACTGGACGTACACCGGGTCATTTAAGCCGTAGGCCTCCCGGCGCATCTCGATCTCTGCGGCACTCATGTTCGGCGTGGTGATGGCGTCTACTGCGTCGTAGGGCGCCAGGTTGATCAAGGTAAAACAGATTACCGTGATCAGCAGCAGGAGCGGGATGGCCTGGAGGATGCGCTTTACGATGTATTTGAGCATAGTGTTCAGTCCTCCTGAAAAGAGTTACCATGACAGGGATCGTCCGGTCATGGTAACTCTGTCATTATTTCTGAAAGCGGCAAGCCGGGGGCTGTGCCTTCGTCATGGGCGCGCCTTTCTTAAGAAGCGTGCCTCCCGTCGGCGCCGTCCTAGTTCAGGGTCAGCTTCGACAGATCCTTGATGGAGTAGATCGGCACCAGACCGGCCTCCTCCACATTGCCTACCTTGGCTGCCGCGACCAGAGCGCGGTTGTTGGAGCCTAAGGGGTAGAAGATCGCTTCATCCTGGATGAGCTTCTGGATCTCTGCATAGAGGGCGGCCCGGTCTGCGCTGTCGGTAGCCTGATCGGCCTGGATCCACAGCTCGTCGATGTCAGGACGGCTGAAGCGGAAGCTGTTGTCCATCTTGGAGGAGAACAGGGGAGCGTACAGGTTCGGATCGATGCCCATGATGTACCCGCCTAAGAACAGGTCAAAGGTATCGTTCTCCTTGTCTAAGTAAGCGGCGCTCCAGGCGGCGGACTCTACGCCGTTCAACTCCACGTTGATCCCGATCTCCTTTAAGGACGCCTGGATGGTCAGAGCCATGCGCTCCTGCATGGTGTCAGAGGCCAGGTACATGATATTGATGTCTGTGGGGCCGCCGGCAGTCAGTTCCTTGGCCTTCTCCAGATCCTTTGTATAGAGCTCCACGCTGGTGTCGTCGTAGTATTCGTTGACCGGCGGCAGGAACGTGTTGGTCAGCTCGTAGAAGGAAGGATCGGTGTAGGCGGCCTGCATGATCTCATTCTTGTCCAGGGCGTAAAGGATGCCTTTGCGGTAGTCCGCATCCTGCATCTTCTCAGAGGTGGGGTTCATCGCCATGTAGGCAACCCGGCCCTCGGAATAATGATAGATCTTGAAGCTCTCGTTGTTCTCGTAGGGAAGCAGCTGCTGGGGCGTGGAAGCCATCCAGGCGTCTACCTCGCCGTTCTGCAGAGCCAGGGTCGCGGTATCCTCGTTCTGTACTACCCGGTATACGACCGAGTCGATCGAGGCCTCGCCCAGGACGTAATTGGGATTCTTCTGGAACTGCAGGTACTGGCCGGTCTCGTACTTTTCCAGAACGTAGGGGCCGCTGCATACGGGGCTTTCCTCCAGCATGTTCACGTCAAAGGTTCCCTTCGGCTCAAAGTAGTGCTGGGGCAGCATCCACATCTCGGCAGAGAGCAGCTCGAAGATGGAAGCCGAGGGGGTGGGCAGATGGAAGGCCACGGTCAGATCGTCCACCTTCTCCATGGTCACCGGCTCGTTGTTCACATACAGCAGGGCGCTGTTCTCATTCTGCGCATCAATGGTGAAGATGACGTCGTCGGCGGTAAGGGCCTCGCCGTCAGACCACTTCAGGTCCGGCTTCAGCTTCAGGGTCCATACGGTGCCGTCCTCGTTGGCCTCCATACTCTCAGCCAGGATGTAATCCACCGTACCGTCCAGGTTGATGTAGTAGAGCGGGGAATAGATCACCTTACAGGTCATCAGGCCGTAGCGGTCGTCCGCCGTCAGCGGGTTCAGCGTGTTCCCGGTATCACCGGCAATGGCGTAGGTGAAGGTACTGCCGGACGGAGCACTGTCCGTTCCTCCTTCCGCGGTGTTCCCAGCCGTTGTGGCAGCCGCCTCAGATGGGGGCGCCTCTTCTACAACGGCGCCGCCGCAGGCGGAGAGCAGAGAGGCGGCCATGGTCATCGCCATCAGGCCGGCCAGAAATGTTTTTTTCATAAAGATTCCTCCTTGGTCTAAAGATAGTTCTTATTGAAAAAAAAAACATAAATTGGAAGCTTTTGCAACAAACATGTTGAAAAATGACGAATCCAAACGGTTTTTATACGGAGGGGATTGGTGGTTTTTTTAGATTGGGCGGCTGTGGAGGCCTATCGGAAAGGCTTTGATGAAAACAGGTTCCTGGATCCGGACGATTTGTCAGGATGGAGCGGCAGCGCGGAGGAGATCCGCGGGCTGTATGAATGCGGGGCAGTGGCCCGGTTAGGGGAAAAATAGGAATTGGTCCAGGGACACAGGATCAGCTATAGTAGACAACCAAAAAGAGCGCTGACATCGGGGATGATTTCTCCCGGTGTCCGGCGCTCTTTGTTTTGAGAGCAGCGATGCCGCTTGCCGCAAGACTTTCTTAAGTGTTATACTGGATGATAAGAAACGGAAAAAGGAGGGAACCGCCATGTTGGCCTATACCTATGTAAGCAAAGGAGATTTCAAATTAAAAGAAAAACCAAAGCCTCAGCTGGACGGCCCAGGCGACGCCATTGTAAAGGTAACATTAGCCAGCATCTGCACCAGTGACCTGCATATCAAGCACGGCTCCGTGCCCCGGGCGGTGCCGGGGATCACCGTGGGCCATGAGATGGTAGGCGTGGTGGAGCAGGTGGGAAGCGGCGTCAGGAAGGTAAAGCCGGGAGACCGGGTGACGGTAAATGTGGAGACCTTTTGCGGCGAATGCTTTTTCTGCAAAAAAGGATTTGTGAACAACTGCACGGATCCGGACGGGGGCTGGGCTCTGGGATGCCGGATCGACGGCGGCCAGGCAGAATATGTGCGGGTGCCCCACGCAGACACCGGACTGAACGTGATCCCAGACGGCGTTGCGGATGAGCAGGCCCTGTTTGTCGGGGACGTGCTGGCTACGGGATACTGGGCGGCCCGGATCTCTAAGATCGGCCCGGAGGATACGGTGCTGATCCTGGGGGCGGGACCCACCGGGCTCTGCACGCTGCTGTGCGTGCTGCTGAAGGAGCCGGCAAAGGTGATCGTCTGCGAGACGGAAGAAGAGAGGCGTTCCTTTGTGAAGGAGCATTATCCCCAGGTGCTGGTCACAGACCCGGAAGGTCTTTCGGACCTGCTGAAGGCGGAATGCCCCCACGGGGGCGCGGACGTGGTGCTGGAGGTGGCGGGAAGCCGGGACAGCTTCCGCATGGCCTGGGAGGCGGCCAGGCCAAACGCCATCGTGACCATCGTCGCCCTTTACGACGAGCCCCAGATCCTGCCGCTGCCGGATATGTACGGCAAGAACCTGACCTTTCAGACCGGAGGCGTGGACGGCTGCGACTGTGAGGAGATCCTGGGCCTGATCGCCCAGGGAAAGATAGACACCACGCCGCTGATCACCCATCGCTTTGACTTGCATGACATCGCGGAAGCCTATGAGCTGTTCGAGCAGAGGCGGGACCGGGTGATGAAGGTGGCGGTGCGGTGCTGAGGCTGGAGCAGATCGCCTGCCGGGATAGGCCAGAGCGGGGCAGATCGGATCTTCCTGGTGATTGTCTGCAGCGGAACCTACTATCGTGCAAAATAGCAGAGCGCACAACTATTTTGCAGGAAGGAGATCCGGGGAAGCACAAAGCGCCCCGGAACGCAGAGCCGCGTTCCGGGGCAGAGGAACAAAGATGAGCGGGGATCGTCATGCCAGCTTGATGATGGTCAGGGATACGCCGCTGTAGGTAAAATTCCCGCCCTGGGCCTGGATCCGCAGCGTGGCGGGCGCTGTGGTCACCTGGACCGGGAACGAGAAGGACATCGTCGCATTGGTCCCGGCAGCGGTAAAGGTGTGCTGGGCGAATGCGCCGGGCACATCAGTCCCGTTGAGCTGCAGGGACAAGAGGACCGACAGAGGGAACGTGGCCCCTGTCGCCGGGGCAACGTTGCCATGGAATGCAACGTAGTAGGTGCCGGGAGTCTGGATCGTAAAATCTGTGCTCCCCGGCGTGTGGGTGATGGCGGTCCCGATGGACGCGCCGTTTAAGTCGAACTTTAACGGCGTGCCGCTGGTCCCAGGGGCAGCGGGGGTAGAGTAGGCGCTCAGCAGAGCGGATACGGTGGTGGTCCCGGCAGGTCCGGCAGGTCCGGTAGGCCCGGCAGGTCCAGTAGGCCCGGCAGGTCCGGCAGGCCCAGCGGGTCCAGTCGGTCCGGGCGGCCCCTGCTGGCAGCAGATCTGCCCGCAGGAGAAAGAAGGGTCACAGCAGCTGCAGCAATCCGATTGACTGCAGGGACAAGAAAAGAATGGATTCATGATCAATAGCTCCTATTGCTTGTTTCTATCATTGTATTCAGGAGGGCGGGACATGGTTCCCATTGACATCCGGCCGGGAGGCGGGTATCCTGATGATAGAGGAAAACGGCCGGGACAGCAGGCCGCGGACTGGATCGAAGAAGGCGGATAAGGAGGCAGAAGATGAGAGAGAACGTGAGAGATCTAAGGAGTGCCCTGGCTCTTTTAAGGGAGATGGACGGGCAGCTGATCGAGACCCATGTGGAGGTAGAGCCGAAGGCAGAGCTGGCCGGCGTTTACCGCTATGTGGGAGCCGGCGGGACGGTAAAGCGCCCGACCAAGGAGGGGCCGGCGATGCTCTTCCACAACGTTAAGGGACATCCGGACGCCAAAGTGGTCATCGGCGTCTTAGCCAGCAGGAAGCGGGTGGCGGCGCTGCTTGATACTGCGCCGGAGGATCTGGGGAAGCGCTTGTACCGCAGTGTGGAGACGCCGATCCCGCCGGTGGTCAAGGAAGGGCCGGCGCCCTGCCAGGAGGTGGTGCATAGGGCCTCGGATCCGGATTTTGACTTATACAAGCTGATCCCAGCGCCGACCAATACGCCGGACGACGCGGGGCCCTATATCACCCTGGGCATGTGCTACGCCACCCATCCGGAGACCGGGAAAAATGACGTGACCATCCACCGGCTCTGCATCCAGGGGAAGGACGAGCTGTCCATCTTCTTCACCCCGGGAGCCCGCCATATCGGGGCCATGGCAGAGTGCGCGGAGCAGCTGGGGAAGACCCTTCCCATCTCCATCAGCATCGGCGTGGATCCGGCCATTGAAATCGGCTCCTGCTTCGAGCCGCCGACCACGCCTCTGGGCTACGACGAGCTGGCGGTGGCAGGCGCCCTGCGGGGCGAGCCGGTGGAACTGTGTCCCTGCCTGACCGTGGATCAGAAGGCCATCGCCAACGCCGAATACGTGATCGAGGGGGAGGTGCTGCCCCACATCCGGGTGCAGGAGGACCAGAACAGCCATACCGGCTTTGCCATGCCGGAATTCCCCGGCTATACGGGACCGGCCTCGGATCAGTGCTGGATGATCAAGGTGAAGGCGGTGACCCACCGGGAGCATCCCATCATGCAGACCTGCATCGGCCCCAGCGAGGAGCATGTGTCCATGGCGGGGATCCCTACGGAGGCCAGCATCTACGGCATGATCGAGAAGGCCATGCCGGGGCGGCTGAAGAATGTATACTGCGCTTCCCCCGGCGGCGGAAAGTTCATGGCCGTGCTCCAGTTCCAGAAGCTGTCCCCCAGCGACGAGGGACGGCAGCGGCAGGCGGCCCTGCTGGCATTTTCCGCCTTCAGTGAGCTGAAGCATATTTTCCTGGTGGACGAGGACGTGGACTGCTTCGATATGAATGATGTGATCTGGGCTATGAATACCCGGATGCAGGGGGACGTGGATATCATCACCATCCCCGGCGTGCGGTGCCATCCTCTGGATCCGTCCAATGATCCCACTTGTTCCCCCAGCATCCGGGATCACGGCATTGCCTGCAAGACGATCTTTGACTGCACGGTGCCCTATGACCAGAAGCACCGGTTCGTCCGCTCCCGGTTCCTGGAGGTGGACGCGGAAAAATGGCTGAGGGAGGAAGAAGTGTGAGAGAGAAGAGGACGATCGTCGTCGGGGCCACCGGCGCCAGCGGGATGCCGCTTTTGGAGCAGTGCCTGCGGCTGATCCGGGAACAGGGGACGTTCTCCGTGGATCTGATCGTCACCCGGGGCGGTCAGCTGACCATGGAACAGGAGCTGGGGAGCCGGAGCGGAGCGGTCAGGCGGCTGGCAGACCGGGTGTTCTCCCCGGAGGAGATCGGGGCGGAGCCGGCCAGCGGTTCCTTTCCCACAGAGGGGATGCTGATCGTCCCCTGCAGCATGAAGACCATCGCCGGCATCCATGCCGGGTACGGGGAGAACCTGCTGCTGCGGGCGGCGGACGTTACGTTAAAGGAAGGCCGCAGGCTGGTCCTGGCGGCCAGAGAATCACCGCTGAGCCCGATCCATCTGCGCAATCTCTACGAGCTGTCTATGATCCCCGGGGTGCGGATCATCCCGCCGATGATGACGTTCTATCACAAGCCGGAGACGATCCAGGAGATGGTGTACCACACCGCGGCCCGGCTGGTAGAGCCGTTCGGCATCGAAGCGCCGGAGTACCGGCGGTGGAGGGGGCTTTCCCCGGAGATCAGAGCTGGAGAGGAGATTGGGAGTCCAGAACGCCCGGAGGAAAGGGGGCGTAAAGATGTATGAGATTGTGACGAAAACTCTGCCGTTTGCCGTCCTTTCGATGGAATTTGTCTCCGCCGGGGAAGACTGGCAGGTGCTGTTCCAGGGCGGGGACCGGCCCCATATCGGGTGCACGGTCCTGGCCCAGCCGAGACCTTCCCTGACCGGAAGCGGGGAGACCAGCTGCACGGCTTCTGTGATCAATCTAAGCGGACATAAGGACGAAGCCGTCTGCAGGGAGATCGCAGAGCGGCTGTGCACCCGGCTGGGGGCGGTGGTGGTCTGCAGCGGCGGCTTCCATCTGGACGGCATTTCCAGAGAGCAGATCCTTCAGGTGCAGGAGGCGGCCAGGGAGATGGCAGACCAGTGGCTGAGAGAGCGGGAGCGGTGAGCTATCCCACCCGGTTCTGAGGCGTTCCGTCCATCCATCCCCGGATATTCGCCGCGGCGATCTTCACCAGCCGGGTGCGGGCGGCCACGGAGCTCCAGGCGATGTGGGGCGTCAGGAGGATGTTCGGGGCAGTCAGGAGCGGATTGTCCGGCTCCATCGGCTCAGCGGAGATCACGTCGCAGGCGGCTCCGGATAAGTGCCCGGACTGGAGGGCCTCCCGCAGGGCCGGTTCGTCCACCAGGCCGCCCCGGGATACATTGATCAGCAGGGAGCCGGGCTTCATGAGCCCCAGGGTCACCCGGTTGATCAGGTGCTGGGTGGAGGCGGTTAAGGGACAGTGGAGGGAGACCACGTCCGACTGGGCGAGCAGCGTCTCTAAGGAGACAAAATGCAGGTCCTCACATTCCAGCTCCGGCCGGGGATGGGGCGTGGAGACCAGAAGATCCATGCCAAAGCTCCTGGCGATGGAAGCCACCTTGCGTCCGATCTGGCCGAAGCCCACGATCCCCATGGTCAGGCCGTCCAGCTCCAGGGCGGGGGTCTTCCAGTAGCAGAAGTCTGTGCTGCGGATCCAGTCTCCCGCCTTGACGCTGGCATCGTGGAGCCCCACGTGATGGCACAGCTCCAGCAGCAGGGCAAAGGTAAACTGGGCCACGGTCCGGGTGCTGTAGGCCGGGATATTGGTCACCGGGATGCCCCGCTCCGAGGCGGCTTCCAGATCCACCACGTTGTAGCCGGTGGCCAGGACGCCGATATAGCGGATGCCGGGACAGGCGTCTAAGATCTGGCGGGTGATCAGGGTCTTGTTGGTCAGGACCACGGAGGCGTCTCCGATATGGGCGGCGGTATCCTCCGGGCGGGTATAGTCGTATACAGTGACCTGGCCCAGGGCCTGGATAGGCGCCCAGGAAAGGTCTCCGGGGTTGACGGCGTGTCCGTCTAAGATCACGATCTTCATCATGGCAGTTCCTTTCTGGCAGTTTTTTGCAGTTCTTTTTTGATAGTTCCTTTCGTTGGACAGGATCGTTTTGGAAATAGCCCGTTTCCGGCGTTCCAGTCTGGTTATGGTCATATTGCCAACAGAACCCGTCAACATTGCTTTTAGTATAGGCGGATTTGGCACAAGACGCAAGCCGGAAATTGTGCTATACTTAACGGATCGGCGCCGGGAAGGCGCGGGAAAGGGGCTGTCCGCTGCTGCGGCGGTCCGGTACGAAAGGAGAGCGTTCCATGGATTCCATCAAGAAGGGCCGGGTCCTGGATATGACCCAGGGCAGCCCGGCAAGGCTGCTCCTGGGCTTTGCGGTCCCCATTTTTCTGGGGAATTTGTTCCAGCAGCTTTATAATCTGGCGGATACCGCCATCGCCGGCCATATGCTGGGGGATACGGCCCTGGCTCAGATCGGGGCTACAGCCGCCCTCTACAGCATGCTGACCGGGTTCGCCTTTGGGCTGAATACCGGGTTTGCCCTGGTGGTGAGCCGGTTCTTCGGCGCAGGGGATGAGCGGGGCGTGCGCCGGGCTTCCGGATGGATGGCTGTTCTGGCGGCGGCCTGGGCGGTGGTCCTGACGGCAGGGTTCCTGCTGTTTCGCCGTCCGCTGCTGCAGGCGCTGAATACGCCGGAGACAGAGTTTGAGGGGGCGCTCAGCTATATCACGATCATCATGGCAGGGATGCCCCTGACCATGGGCTACAATCTGGAGGCAGGACTGCTCCGGGCAGTGGGCAACAGCGCCACACCGCTGTATTTTCTGATGTTCAGCTGCGGGCTGAACGTACTTTTAGATTGGCTGTTCATGGGGCCGCTGGGGCTGGGCGTAGCCGGGGCGGCGGCCGCTACGGTGCTCTCCCAGGGGGTCAGCGCGGCGCTGGGGCTGGTCTATCTCGTCCGGAACTATCCGGGACTGCGGTTTTGTGCCCGGGATCTGAGGGAAAGCCGGGCCCTTTCCGGGGAGCTGTTCCTTACCGGCCTCAGTATGGCGATGATGAGCACGATCTACAGCATCGGCAGCGTGATCCTGCAGGGCAGCATCAACGCCCTGGGCAGCGTGTATATCGCTGCCCAGGTGGGAGGACGGCGTCTGGTAGAGCTGTTCATGATGCCGGGCGGGGCGATCTCGGCCAGCGCGGCCACCTTTACCAGCCAGAACTTTGGCGTGGGGAGACGCCGGCGCATCGCCCAGGGGGCGAAGGCGGCTTGCGGGATGTATCTGGCCTGGTGGGCGGCAGCCATGGTATTCGCCATCTGGTTCGCGCCGGCTGCGGTCCGCCTGGTGACCGGAAGCCGGGATCCGGAGGTGATCGCCAGCGCGGCCTTGTACATCCGGATCAGCATCCCCCTGTTCCCGCCGATGGGCTATCTGGTGATCATGCGCAACGTTCTCCAGGGCATGCGCCACCGCATCGCCCCGCTCCTGTGCAGCAGCCTGGAGCTGATCGGAAAGGTGATCTTCGGCTGGTGGATCGTGCCGGCATACGGATACCCGGCGGTTTGCGCCTGTGAGCCGGCTACCTGGATCGTGTGCTTTCTGTTCATGGTAGGCGCGGCAGTGCTCTGGAGAAAAGAATTTCAGGAAGAAGGGAGTCTCGCATGAGAGAGAAACTGACGAAAAGCGATGTGGAGAAGATCCGGGCGGAGATCGAGCACCGGAAGCTGGTGGTCCGCCCTGAGTGCCTGGAGGCGGTAAAGGAGGCACGGGCCCACGGGGATCTGAGCGAGAATTTTGAGTATCACGCGGCCAAGCGGGAGAAGAACCAGAATGAAAGCCGCATCCGCTATCTGGAGAATATGCTGAAGAACGCCATCATCATCTCCGACCGTTCCCGGGATGACGAGGTGGGCTTAAACAATACCGTCACCCTGTATATGGAGGACGACGATGAGGAAGAGGTCTACAAGCTGGTGACCAGTATCCGGGGGAATTCCATGCACAATATGATCAGCACCGAATCTCCCCTGGGCAAGGCGATCCTGCACCATAAGGCAGGAGACCGGGTCCTGGTCCAGGCCAATGATTCTTACAGCTATTATGTGGTGATCCGCAAGATCGAGAATACGTCCGACGATGGAGACACGATCCGCAGATTCTGACACAGAGCTGGAACCTGGGAAGGCGGCCCGCCGCCCGGGGGC